>NZ_JBHVHX010000014.1:0-81061 GCF_042799895.1 Nocardia sp. NPDC057663
CCTC
Organism: Nocardia sp. NPDC057663; assembly: GCF_042799895.1. NCBI lineage: Bacteria > Bacillati > Actinomycetota > Actinomycetes > Mycobacteriales > Nocardiaceae > Nocardia > Nocardia sp. NPDC057663. The sequence goes on from NZ_JBHVHX010000014.1 coordinate 5, forward strand.
CACGCCGACATGATCATCCACGTGGTGATGCAGTCACCCCTTGAGACCAAGGTCACAGGCCGACTGTCGTCTGAAGTAACAGCAGGTCAGGATGGGTATTTGGTCCCAAATAGCTACACCGAGCCGATCCTGCACCGCCGTCGCCGCGAGTTCAAGGCCGCGCAGAAATAGTGGTGTCGAGTGCTTGAAAAGTAGCTCATAGCAGCTCTTTTCGCTTGCGGCCCCGCGTCGGAGACATCCGAGGCGGGGCCGCTGCCGTCACTGGAGATCAGATGGGGCATCCTCGGCCGTTCGCCTTGTCATGCAGGAAGGCGACTTTCGGAGCAATCGTGAGTCCACCTGGCGACCGTTCGAGTCGTCATGAAGCTCGAGCCCACGGGGGACGGGCGCGCCCACCGTTGCCCGCGCTGCTCCCCGCGCGAGCGGGGATGGGGTTCCCGTAGAACTCGCCGAATTTCGGGCGGGTTGGCCGACGCATCGAGTGAGCCCGAACACCGCGACCCACCGGTGGTGCCGAAGCGATGGCAGCACGCGCAGGTTGCCTGTGCCGGCGCCCCAGAGCGCTGAACAGAGGAGGCTCAGTTGGGGGCGGCGTCGCCGCCGATCGCTATGGGGTCGGTGCCTAGCCGCCGTGCTGGCCGCCGCGGGCTTCGCCGAACTGGGGCGCAGGCAACGGCCTGCCTCCGGCGATGTCCGCGCCCACGCCGCGCTCGCCGTGCGCGCACTGCCGTAGGCGGTGGGCGCGGAATCGAGTACCGCACTACTCGCGCCGAGTGCCCAGCCCCGGACCGACAATCGGAGTCATCACCTGATATCGGCGGGTACCTCGCACGATGAGGTCCGGGGTGCACCGTCGCCGGACGGGTGCGACCGAGGAGGTGCGCGATGCCGAACTTCAACGAAGATGTCGTCATCAAGGGTCATGATCTGGTGCTGAAACACGCGGGCGGCGACGTCCTGGCCCGGCTCGACGAGAACGGCAGCCTGACCATGCACCGGGAGATCGCCGGGAAGGCCGTCCAGGTTCTTCAGTTCGCCGCGGGCCAGATCTTCGGCGCCCCGTTCACCGTGCTGGTCGTCGGCGCGGATCAGGCACCGGGCACCATTCAGGTCCGCGGCAGCATCGTCGTCAAGGACGGGAAGAACGAGGAACGGATGAAACTCGACGGCGACAAGGGCGACATCGTTCTCAGCAACGCCGACGCGGCCGAGGATTTCGAGGTCGCCACCGGCACGGACGTGGCTGCCGGAATGGTCATGGTGCTGGGTGAGGACGGCAAGCTCACCCCCTGTACCAGCGCCTACGATCAATCGGTGGTCGGCGTGATTTCCGGTGCCGGTCGGTATCGACCCGGACTCGTGTTCGACCGTGGCGCCGAACCCGACGACCATCGAGTGCCCATCTCGGTCATGGGCAAAGTGTCGTGCCAGGCGGACGCGAGCTTCGGCAGCATCCGGGCGGGCGATCTGCTCACGACATCACACAGCCCCGGCTGCGCGATGAAGGCCACCGACCCGACGCGTGCGTTCGGCACCACCATCGGAAAGGCGTTGGGCCCCTTGACCGATGGCCGGGGTCTGGTCCCGATCCTGATCAGTCTGCAATAGCGCAGCTACGGCGGCGGAGGCTCTACCATGTCCATCAGTGTTCGTTCGAAGCTGTCGACGGCGACGTATCCCGTCAGTCTGAAGAAGCTCGCCGGGTGGTACGGCGTCACCGGCCTCCGCGCGATCCTCGACCACGCGTGGCTCGGCGAGGCGACCAGCGATGCCGCTTCGACCGACGATATCGGTGGCACCTACCGCCGTTTCACCAACGGCGTCCTGTACCGCTACACCCACGACAACGGCAAACGCGTCGTCGGCGCGGTCCCGAAGGGCGGCGTGTACGGGCTGTGGACGAGGTCGCATCGGCAGCGCGGGCCGTTCGGCTATCCCGTCGGGCTGCCCGAGTTCAGCGAGAACAAGACGGTATGCCAATTCGAGGGCGGCACAATCACTTCGAGGGCGGAGAAACCTCGCCAGGTCATGTTCTACAACACCGCGCTGATCGGGGTGGACGTCCTCGGCGTCACGCAGGACCGGTTGACGGGGACGATGTGGGGCATCAAGATCGTCGACGAGAAGGTCTACGGGGGTCGCGGCCGCGCCAAGCAGCTGAAGGTGCTGATCGACAGGGTGTCCGAATCGACCGCCGATGTGGTGGTGCTCGCCGAGATGATGGGCAACAGCGACCGCGCCCAGCTCATCAAGGCGGTCAGGGCGAAGTTCCCGCACAGCGTGGAAGGCCCCGACGAGAAGGACCCCGAAGAGGACAGCGGGCTGCTCATCCTCAGCCGCCACCCCCTCTCACCCCCACTCGCCGACGCGCCGCACAAGGGTGACGTGTGGGGCACCGTCTACCGGTCGTGCTGCGGCGTCGACTGCTGGGCCAACAAGGGCGCGTCGATGGTGCGTGTCTCGCCGAGCGACGGACCGGCGTTCTACGTGGTCGGCACCCACGTGCAGAACGGCAACTCCTCCGACTGCGCCTGGCCGACCAACGCCGGCGTCGGCACCGGCGCGGCCGAGAAACGCGAGGCCCAGCTGCGCCACCTCGACTCCTGGATCATGGGCGTGCGCGACCTCGACCTGCCGGTCGTCATCGTCGGCGACTTCAATATCGACGTCAATGCGGCGACGGGCCGCGAGATCCTGTCGAAGAACCTGCCCGACGCCGACGACCTGTGGCTCGAACACAAGCGATGGCTGCCCGCGACCGCGGACCACACCGACCCGATCACCAGCCCCCACGGCAGCGACAGCAATTACGAACCCGGCCGCCCCCGCCGCACCGGAGTATCGACGCGAAAGGGAACGCGGATCGATCTGGCGTTGCTCGACCAGGGTGAACGCATCACCGCCCACGTCACCGGGATGGAGGTGTGGCCCTACGAGCTCGAGCGCGGCATCGACCTGTCGGACCACTTCGCGATCACCGCCGACCTCGGCATGTCGACGGTGACCCACAAGCTGACCAGGAAGGTCCGCACCACCACCGCCCGGTTGAAGTACCTGCACGCACTGGAACTGTCCGACGGCCTGTTCACCGGCGGCGTGCTGCAGCACTGGTCGAAGAAGGACCCGGACGAAATCGACGTCGCCGGGCGAATCCACAAAGGCAAGCCGGGTACCGCGGGCCGCCCGAGCGCCCGCGTCGGGGACACCGAGATCACCTTCTCGATGGGTGAGCGCCACAAGTTCGCTTCCGACCCGGACAAGACGCTGGTCTTCGACGGCACCGACGACGTCCACCTGGAAATCACCGTCGAAGAAGTCGACACCGCAGGCCCTGTCACCACGGACCGCACCGCGATCGGCCGAGACCGCGACGTAGTTGCCCCCAAGTCCTCCCAACTCCTCCACGCCGCCGGCGGCCGCCGCTACGCACCCCACGTGATGTACGGAAAAGGCGCCGAATACGTAGCCATCATGGAGGTCGACGTCGCCCTTGACCCCTTCCCCCACCGCCGCGAGCGCCCTACCCCCTAGTCCGCGCAGCCTCAGCGACCGAACAGACCCACTCGCGGATACCGTGAATTTGGACGGCACCCATCGGGCGTGGTTCCCCGATGACCAGGCAGCCCGCAGCAGGATGGAAGTCCAGCCGCTGAACGGGTGCGACCGTCAGAGGAGTGGGATTGTTCGTCCCGTTTCCAGTTCGACCATGTGGATCTGCGTTGCTCGCGCGGTGATCGCGGTGTAGGGGTGTAGGCATTCGATCGCTCGCATGAGTGCGGGCGCGTTCAAGTCCATTGCCAGCGTGCAGTGTGGAACCCAGTTCCCTGGCCGGTAGTGATCCCACAGTCCGGTGCTGCCCGTGGTGATGGCCGCGTGCACTGCCGAGTGCGTGTCCAAGAGTGCGGTGTTTGCGGTCACGCCAAGGAAGAGAACGGCCAGTTCGCCTGGAAAGGTGCCCAGCACCGGCATTGTCAGCTCGGACCCCGGAATCTCACCGAGGAGCTGGCGCGCACGATCGTCTACCTCGAACTGTTCGGCCACGGCTAACGTGACGTGTGGATGGTGTCGCTGGTGCGACCTCGTAGCCAGGCTCGACAAGCCGGCATCTTCCAGGCGGCTCCACAGTTCCCGCACGGCGGCGTCACCGGCCGAGTCGAAGAAGAGTTCCAGCGCGTATGTCACGACATTGATCATCGCAGGCTTGGTCGGGGCGTGGCGGGTAGCGACCAAGGTTCGGCCGCAACAGAATTCACGTTTGCGCGTGGAGGGTTAGGCCGTCGCCGAGGCAGCGCGTTCGGTGAGTACCTGGAACAACAGTTCCGCACCGCGCTTGTCGAGTTCCAGGTAGCCGAGTTCGTCCAGACAGATCAGGTCCACTCGCCCGTAGCGGGCGATCGTTGTGGACAGTTGTTTCTCGTCAGCTGCTTCGACGAGTTCGTTGACCACCTATCGTCTGATTGCGGGATTGCCGGAGAGAGTCGGCATGCGGTCGTCTCGGCCGAGAAGCGCCTGTCAGCGGCGATCACCCCGATGGCCCGTTCATCGCCACCGGGCATCGAGTCCGGGTACTCTTCTTCGAGCATGTGGTTGATCGTCTACGCAGTTAGCCGTGTTGGGATGTGCGGATGAGTTCGACCCGTTCGTGGCAGCCGCTGACGTTCGCGCTGGTCGCTGCCCATTTGCTTGGCGACCGGGCAAAGTCTGCCGGGACCGCCGAGCGGATCGACGCGCCACCGGTCGGGGCGGGTATGTGCTGGTCACAGCGACGGAAGTGGCGGCTGAGATCGGCGCCTGGCCCTCCCGCCCGGCAAGTTCACGGTCGAAACCATGGCGATGCCGGCCATGCCGACCGACCCGAACCAACCGGTGAGCCCGCCAAATATTCGCACCGGTTCCCCCGTGACCCGGCCCGGATGGCGGGCCGACATCACAGCTGAGCATTGTCGAGAAAGGGAACACCCGTGAATCTCGAGAAAACCATCTCCGCTGCATTCTGCGCCCTCGGCCTTGCCATCCTGCCCGCAGTTCAGGCACAAGCAGACGACCACGTCGTCGTCGGCCCGGGGACCTCGATCGGAACCTGCACCATCGCCTCCGTCGGCACCGACAACCACGGCAACCTTGTCGCGCTGACCGCCGGGCACTGCATGCGCGTCCCGCACCAGCGCGTGAGCGTCGGCGGCCGAGAGGTCGGGAATTTCGCGGCGTGGTCCAGCACGTGGCCTTCGAAGCTCTTCCAGGAGGACGCCCAGCTCGACTACGCGGTGATCAAGCTCGACCCCGAGGTCGTCACGCCCACCAACCTCACCCCGGAGGGCCATCGTGTCGACCGCATCACCCCTTACCCCGATCCCAGACAGCTGCTGTGCAAGTACGGCCAGGTCACCGAGCACACCTGCGGCAAAGTGCTGGAACGCGACCGCAACGCTGTGCGGTCCTGGCAGCTGGTCTTTCCGGGCGATTCCGGTGGTCCGGCCTACGTGGGCTCGGCGCTGGTCGGCATTGCCTCCTCGATCAACCTGATGCGCGTCTGGGCCCCCGTCCAGTTCACCGGAATCGGCGGCGTGCTGGCGGATCTCGCGGCCCAGGGCGGCGTCGGCGCCGGCTTCACCCCGATCAGATAACGGGCGGCCCCCGCGTAGGTGGCCGATCCTGCACCGGCGTCGTCGCGAGTTCAAGGCCGCCGACAACGGCTGATCGCGCTGACCGGAACCCCCGGTCGGACCTCGTGTCCGGCCGGGGGTTCCGGCATTTCCGGGCGGACCCGCAGCATCGCTCGAGCTCGGCGGGTCGTGCTGACTCTCACCAGAAGTGGGGTGTGAGGCCCCAGAAGTCGAATTCGGCGGTGAGTAGGGCGCGGAGGGCGGCGCGGGTGGGGAAGCGGTCGGGGTCGGCGCCGGTGACGGCGAGGGTGGCGGTGTGGCCGTCGGTGGAGAAGGAGAGGTTCACGCCGACCTCCACTCGGCGGAACATGTCGGGGTCGCCGGTGCAGACAACGGGGCGCATGAGGACGGCGACGGCGCGGTGGTTTCCGATGGCGGCGACATCCTGGGCGGTTTCACCGAGGTTGGTGCACAGGCATTCCGGGGCTTTGGCGGTGCGGGCGAAGTGGTGCAGGACGAAGCGGGGGAGGATCATCTGCAGGGGTTGCAGGTGCTGGAGGGCCGGGGTGGTGGCGGGGTCGCGGTAGGCGGTGGCGGCGCGCTTCACCGCGGTGCGGACGGTGGCGAGGTCGATGCGGTCGGTGGTGCTGTAACGGACCGAAATCGGCAGTCCGGTGGTGGCATTCGCGCGGGGATCGTTCGCGGTGCGCATCGAGTGGGGGATGTCGACGCGGATGTCGGCGGTGTTGCCGACGCGGCCGCTGCGACCGAGCAGGCCCGCGCCGAGGGCGATCAAGAGGCCGTTGGTCGTGCCGGAATGCGTTGCGGCGACAGCGTTCCACTGGTCCAGGTCGAGTTGTGCGACGGCATCCGCGGGCGACCATCGCTCGGGCAGTGGCAGCGGGGGAGTCGCGGGTCGGGGAGTGCGTTCGGGCTCGGTGACGGCGCGAGCCGCGAGAGCGGCGCGGATGCCTTTCACCACCGCGCGCAGCTGCGCGCCTGCATCGGAAAGGTTCGCGCTCAGCGTGTTTCGGGGAGCGCTGCCGACGAAACCTCCAGAACTTGCCGAGCGGTCGGGCTCCTCGGCTTGCGCCAGCCGGGCCAGCGCGTCACCGACGGCGAACAGCACCGCGCCGCCGTCGGAGGCGACGTGCGAGGTCACCAGCGACACCAGGGTCCCGCCCGCCGTGGTCGGGGCCGCGGACAATCGCCACACCAGACCGGCCTCGGGGTCGAAATCCACCCGGGTCTGGGCGAAGTACCAGTCCAGGATCTCGTCGCCGCCGACGGGCACCAGGTCCCAGCCGAGCGGGAGCGATGCCGTGGCAGGGACCCAGTACGGGCGGGCGAAAGGCACCCGGGTGCCCTGCACGCGGCGGGCAAGGAAACCCTGGGCGAGCTGGGCGTGCAAGTGGTCGAGCAGGTCGCGGCCGAGGGGTTCGTCGAACCGCCAGGCGAGCTGGTTGACCAGCGCGTTGCCGTAGAGGCTGTGCAGTTTGAGGAACAGGTCGTCGTCGGCGGTGAGCCGGTTGACGGCGGTGGGCAGGGCAACGGACGGGGCGTGGGAGATGAGCGTCATGGGAGATCCTCAGCGGGCGCGCAGGGTACGGACGGTCAGGGGCGCGAACACGGCGACGACGACGAGCGAGGCCACGACCGACCAGCAGGCATCGGCACCGGCAGTTCCGTTCTCGGCGAGCGTGCGCACCGCGGACACCAGATACGACACGGGGTTGTAGTCGGAGACATAGCCGAGCCAGGTGGGCATCGATTCCTCGGGCACCAGCGCGTTGGAGGCGAAGCTGAGGAAAGTGAGCACCAGCATCGACATGCCCTGCACGGCGGCGGGCCGCGACACGGTGACGCCGATGAACGCGAACAACCAGCTGATCGCGGTCGTCGCCAGCACGACCAGCACCGCACCGGCCAGGAAACCGATGGGGTGCGCGGGCCGGTAGCCCATGGCGAATCCCACGATCACCACTGTCGTCGCGGCGATCACATAGCGCGTCGCCCCGGCGAGCAGCGCCCCGGCGACCGGCGCGGATCGGGCGATGGGCATGGCGACGAACCGGTCGAAGACCCCCGACCGGATGTCCTCGGACAGCTGAACCCCGGTCGCGACCGACGACGTGAGCACGATCTGCACCAGCACACCCGGGATCAGAATCGGCAGATACGCCTCCATGCTGCCCGCGATGGCGGTGCCGAAGATGCTGCCGAACAGCAACGGTCCGACGATGGGCAGCAGGATGGCGTCGTAGAGCAGCTGCGGACTGTGCCGGAAGGTGAGCAGTCCGCGCCACGCCATCATGAGCGACTGGAACAACGAGGCGCGCAGGCTGACGTGGGTGACGCGCGGACGGCGATCGATCGTCGCGGGCGCGGTGCGCGCGACAGCGACTTCTGCGGTGGTGGCGGTCATGGTGGTCTCGGCTTCCGTGATCAGGCGGCGGCGCGTGCCGTGCCGGTGAGAGCGAGGAACACCTCGTTCAGGTCGGGTCGGTCGACGGCGAAACCGCGCAGCGCGATGCCGGCGGCCCGGCAGGCCGCGACGATGTCGGCGGCGGTGCCCGCGTCGGACAGGGCGACGGTCAGCGTGCCCGCCGACGACCCCTCGGGAACTTCGCCGGTCAGTTCGGCGACGATCGACTCGGCGTGCGCGGACTGGCTCACGTCGGCGAGTTCCAGGCGCAGCACCTGGTCACCGATGGACGACTTGAGTTCGGCGGCGGTGCCCTCGGCGACGATCGTGCCGCGGTCGATGACCGCGATCCGATCGGCCAGCGCGTCCGCTTCCTCGAGATACTGGGTGGTGAGCAGGACGGTCGCGCCGCGGGCCACGAGCTTGCGGATGATGCCCCACATGCGGTCACGGGTGTGCGGGTCGAGACCCGTCGTCGGCTCGTCGAGGAAGATCAGCGGCGGATCGGTGATCAGCGTCGCCGCCAGATCGAGCCGCCGCCGCATACCACCCGAGAACTGGCCGACCGGGCGATCGGTGACCGCGGTCAGCTCGAACTCGTCTAGGAGTTCGGCGCTGCGCGCGGCGGCTTCGCGGCGGGACAGCCCGAGCAGTCGCCCGAACAGGCGCAGATTCTCACCGGCGGTGAGGGTTTCGTCGACGGAGGCGTACTGGCCGGTGAGCCCGATCATCGAGCGCACCGCGGTGGCATCGCGCACGATGTCGTAGCCGAAGACCTCCGCGCTGCCACGATCGGGACGCACCAGGGTCGCCAGCATGCGGACGGTCGTAGTCTTGCCCGCACCGTTGGGGCCGAGCAGGGCGAAGACCGTGCCCGCGGTGACAGTCAGGTCGACGGCACCCACGGCCGTGAAATCGCCGTAGGACTTGCCGATCCCGGTGGTGCGGATGGCGATGTCGGTATTCATGGGAGCCTCCCGGCGGCGTTGATCAGTTCGGGGGTGACCGGTGCGAGTGCTTCGACGGCGTCGGCGGCTCGCTCGACACCATCGGTGGCGAACCCCGCTGCGTAGGCCGCGGCGCGGCGACGGAGCTCGGCGGTCGCGACCCGGTCGAGCAGTGTGTCCAGGCGCGGGCCGGTGAGCGAGCGGGCCGGAAGCGTCGCGGCCAACCCCAGCCGCTGCAGCGCCTGACCCCAATAGGGCTGATCGGCCTGGACCGAGCAGATCACCTGCGGCACACCGGCTCTCAGCGCGGCGGCGGTGGTACCCGCGCCGCCGTGATGCACCGCCGCCACACACAGCGGCAGCACCTCGGCATGATCGACCTGGTCGACGACGGCCATCTCGGCATCGATAGCGGGCGTGATCGTGGCCCAGCCCGAAGCCAGCAGCAGTCGACGGCCCCGTCGCGCACAGGCGGCGCGGAGCATGGTGACGAACTCGGCGGGATCGCCGACATCCATGGAGCCGAAGCCGACGTAGATCGGCGCGGAACCGGCAGCCAGCCACTGACGGAGTGTCGTCGGAGCATGCAGTCGGGACGTGGTCCCGGTGGTTTCCTCGCCGTAGCCGGCCGGTTCGCCGGAAACGCTCCGGGACTGCGCGGACTCTGTCGCCGCGGTGAGGAAACTGTCGACATCGACCGGGAAACCGGTGAAGGGGCCGGGTAACTCGTCACGCAGGCCGGGAAAGAGGGCAGGGTCGTACGCCTGGATGCGCACCTGCGCTGCGGGCTTACCCGCGGGCAGGACCGGAGCCAAGGCAGTGGCCCTCGCACGGGCCAGCGCCCTCCAACCCCAGCGGTGCACAACACCGGGGACCCGCTGCGCCCACCGCACGGGCACGACCGGAACGACCGTATTGGGCTGGATCGGGAAGAAATGCACCGCCGCGAACGGCACCCCTGCCTCGCGTGCCACGACCGCCGCGGCTTCCTCGCCCGCCATCCCGGCCACCACCACATCGTGACCCGGTGCCAGCTTCCGCAGATCGGCGAGCGATTCCGGCACTCCGCGCCGCTGCAGCTCGAGCAGGGCCCGCCACCGGGCACGCGGATCACGCGCACTGAACCGTGGGTCGGCGCGCTGGGTACGCAACAACTCCGCGCTGTCGCGGCCGAACGGGACGGCCGGTACTCCGCATCCGGTCGCGAACCCGACGAGATTCGGGGCGAGCGCCAGGGTCACCTCGTGCCCCCGGGCGATCAGTGCGCGAGCCAGCAGAATGCCGGGCTGGGCGTCGCCCCGGCTGCCGGTGAAGGCCAACAGTGCCCGCATCGGCTCACACCGCCTGCGCGACGACCGAGCCGGGCGCACCGATGACGGGTGCGGGCACGTCGGCATGGACAGCCGCGGTGATCGAGGACAGCGCCTCGCCGAACGCGGTGAGGAACTCGTCCATCACCTCGGCGGGCAACCCGGCGGGGTACCGGGTGGAGACATAGAGGCCGTCGTCGGCCCGCACGACCCACAGGAAGACCTCGTCGGCCGAGTACGACTCCGCGCGGAGGGTCCGACCGCGCAGGGCGGCGACCAGCTCGTAGCCGGGCAGCACCCGGATATCGAGGAAGGAGATCCCGAACCGGGGTGTCTCCTCGACCCCGAGCACTTCGAGCACCCGCGACCAGGACGCGTCGTTCGCCGTCCGCGACCGGCGCAGGGCCGTCCGCGCACTCTCCAACGCGGCGGCGATGCCCGCGCCGGGCGCCACGGTGATGTCGACCGGGACGACATTGACGAACCAGCCCATCGACTCCAGCCAGCGCAGGTCGGGCCGGGTCGCGATCGGCATCGCCGTGCGCATCCGGTCGGTGCCGAACCGCCGCTGATGCGCCACCGCCAGCGCGGCGAACACCGCCACCGACATCCGGTGCCTGACCTGATCGAGCACCGCCTCGACCTGTTCGAGCTCGACTAGGTCCAGCAGGCGGCGCGACACGCTCGGCTGCGGCTGATCGGCCGGGGCGGGTCGATGCGCGTGCGGGGCGAAGCGCGGCATCGTGCCGTCGCCACCGGCGAGGAACTCCCGCCACGTCGCGACCGCGGGCGAGTCGGCATGCAGCTCGGCGGCGGCCGCCCGTTCGATCACGGCGAAATCGGCCGCGCTGCCGAACGTGGCCGATTCGCGCGCCGGTTCGCCCGCCAGGACCTCGCGGTACAGGGTGCGCAATTCGAGGATGAGGATGGCCTGGGAGTAGGCGTCCATCACCGAGTGATCGGCGGCGACCAGGACGGTGAAGTCGCCGCTGCCGGCATGCTCGACCGTCGCCGCGAGCAAGTGCGGCCACACCAGCGGCGAGAGCCGCAGTTCCAGTGCGCCGCTGAGGAATTCGTTGATCCGGGCGCCATCGGTGAGCCCGTCGACCTGCTGCTCGGTGATGTCGACCGCGGTGGCGGCGACGAGCCTGCGCGGTTCGCCGCCCGATTCGAGGCGCACCGTGGTGCGCAGCCCCTCGTGCCTGGCGTGCCAGCGGCGCAGCGTCTCGCGCCAGGCGGCGCGATCGAGCGGGGCATCCATCTCGAAGACGGTGCCGATCCAGCGGCCACGGCCCGGCTGCGGATCGGCGGGGTCGACGCTCGCGCAGTAGCCGGCGTGCACGCTGGTCAGCGGCCGGTCGTCGAGCTGCCAGGCGTCGGCGGGAAGTTCGGGAGTCCAGATCGACAAGCGGCCGGGACGGATCGCGAATTCGGACAGGTGGGTGTATTCCATGGCCGGGTTCACCTCGTGACGAATACATGCCGAAGCGGCGGAAGACGGAAAAAGGGGCACGTCGATGTGTCACCACTGGTGCTCTGGAACTTCGACGGCGGATATTCCCGGGAAGCCTCGGCGAACTAGATGATATAGCCGGAGCGCTGAAACTTATGCTTGTGATCGCCGTCACGAGTCTCGTGAACAAAACTTGACGACGAGCGGTTTATGTCGATGAATCGGCGAATTGTCGCTGGCGCACAGAATATTTCGGATAGAAGTACTTGCGCACATCGGTGTCCCCCGATACTTTTGTTCACCCGGGGTCGGCGCGCGATGTCGTCGTCGTCACAGCGCAGGTGATTCGTAGTCCGGTGCTGGTTCCCGGCCGTTCACCCTGTGCATTTCGGCAGGGGGTGAAATGCCGGAATCACTCACTGCGTTCGGTGCCGCCGTGAATGGCCAAGTCCCGCAGTCGGACCCAATCGATCGTGGGCGCGGTGGCAGGTGTTCCCGGCCGGTTTCGCGGTACCCACACGCGCAGCGCGCCCGGTTCGATGACGCAGCGCACGGGCGTGTCGAACTGGAGGGATTCGCCGTCGACGCCGACCGGGATCCGCGGTGCGTCGGTGTCGACGATGACCTCGAGCGTGGTCCGCTGCGTCAGGCCGTGGCTGCGGGTGCGACGGATCAGGCCGACCGCGGCGCGGGTGTTCGCGACCGAGAGGGTGACCGCGCCGAGCGTGCCGCGATCGAGGCGATCGCGCCGGCTCAGGCCGGCGAGGTCGCTGGTGCCGTAGGGATTGTTGCTGACCAGGATCGCCTGCGGCCCCGCGACCGCCGTCCCATCGATGCGCGCGACGAGCCGGTTGCCTGCGTGCCCGGCGAGGAGATCGGGAAGCAATCGCAACACTGTCGCGGTCTTGTCGTCACGGTAGGCGGGACTGCGCACGATCTCGGCGTAGACGCCGAAAGACGCGTTGTTGACGAAGGGCAGGCCGTTGATGCGGCCGAGGTCGACGCGCAGCTCCACGCCGTCGCGGAGGGCGTCGAGCCCGGCGGCGGGATCGGCCCGATCCAGGCCCAGGTCCATCGCGAAGTGATTCCGGGTCCCCGCGCTGAGTACCAGGAACGGCAGTTCGTGTTCGGCCGCGATGCCTGCCACCAGCGCTTGGGTACCGTCACCGCCCGCCACTCCGAGCAGGTCCGCGCCTCGGGCGACGGCCTGCCGGGCCAGCGCCTCGACATCGACGTGGCCCTCCAGCAGGACGACTTCGGCGCCGAGTTCCTCGGCTTTGCGCCGCAGATCGAACTTCTCGACCTTCCCGCCGCCGGAACGCGGATTCATGATCAGGAACGGGTGCCGGGCCTGCGGGGCGGGACGTTCGTCCGCTGTGGTGCGGCTACTCCCGGTGCGCAGGGCGACGCGTGCGCAGGCGACCGCCAGCAGGGCTGACCCGGTGGCGAGCAGTACCACCCACAACAGGTGGGCGCGCACGAAGACCACGACGACGAAGATCGGCGACAGCACCGCGATCCCCAGCGACACCCAGCGCAACAGCCCGTACCTGGTCAGAAACCAGTACAGCGCGGCCGCCGTGACCACGACGCCGCCGGTACCGACGATCAGCAACCCGAGCGTCCCCACCACTCCCGCGAACAGCACCGGAACCACGGCTGCCATGGCGGCGAACAGGAAGGCCGCCCTGGCCGCCCAGCACCGGATCCGGGCCGCGGAGTCGTCGTTCACCGTGGGGCCCGCCGATCGTCGAGTCGCTCGTCGCCACACATCGTCGGGGTGGGGTTCAGCGTTGGGGCTGCCAGGCGATGAGGGCCCAGATGATGACCACGCTGAGCCCGATGATCAGGAGGGACCACGCCGGGTAGTAGGGCAGCGACAAGAAATTCGCGATGATTACCAAGGCGGCGATTCCCAGCGCGCAGTATCGGCCCCAGGTCGATCCCAGTACCAGGCCGACGCCGACGACCAGACCCAGTACGCCGAGTACGACATGGACCCAACCCCAGGTCGTCGTGTCGAATTTGTACACGTATTCGATTCCGGCGACATACAGTTCATCGTCCCGCAGGGCGGAAATGCCCTGTAGGACAGAGACCGCCGCCATGATGAGAAGCACGCACGCGGCCGTGACAGATAATCCCTCCGCGGCGGCCTGCCGCTGAAAAGGCTCTTCCACGGGCGGGGTGCGGTGCGTCGGCGATGTATTACCGGTCATTCTCGACTCCTCGGGGTGGTTGACGGCGGTAGATGTCGAGGTGGATCTGGTCGGCCGCGCCGATGCCGACCTGCACCGGCGCCGAGACGGGCGCACCGGCGGTGGTGGTCCGTCCCTACGGTCGGCCGACTTCAGCCAACCAGCGCACCGCGTCGGCGGCCTCACCCGGAACGGGTGAATCCCGTGGCGGGCGAGATCCCGGTCAGTGGGTCAAGATGACCTTGATCGCCACGATGGTGGTGGCCGCGCAGCTCAGGAGTATCGCCCCGGCCAGCGTCGAACGGTCGGGTCGCCGGCCCTGGAGCCGGTGGATGACGAAGGCGATGCCGCCGATCCGCACCAGCATCACCACCTCCGCGAGCACTTGCGCGGTGCGCGGCTCGAGCCACCCGAGGGCCGCGGCCGCCAGAATCGCGCAGGGCAGGACCGCCGAGCTGAGGATGGGCAGCGAGTCACGCAGATTCGCCCATCGCTGCGGTGGGGATTGCGGTGGGTTCTGCCGTACCGATCGACCGACGCTCTCGGCGAAGGTGTGCGCGATGAACGTGGACAGGGCGGTTCCGAGGACGACGAGGATGCCGACGTTCCCGGCGGACGGCGCGACCGGGATCAGCGCGGCGAGGATCAGGACGTTGCCGTAGATGTAGGCGCTGATGCGGCTGGCCGCGTTCCGCTGGTCGAGCGGGAACTGGGAGAACAAGGGTCTGTGCAGGAGCTGGTGCCTGTTGCCTGCCATCGGTCCTCACCGTGTTCGTCGGGGCGACTCCGGTCTCACTTCGGAAAGGTTGCTACCTCGGAACTATATTCGAGGTTCGCGACGGACTCACGGCTGGTCGAGTGTCCGTATTCGCCCGGACGCGGCGTCAGCTCCATGGCAGCGACACCGGCTCGATCTCGTGGGCGAATATTTCGACGGCGGAATTCTGCGGGCCGTACGCATCACTCGACAATGCGCCCGACCGGCAATTGATCGGCCGACGTGTCGACGGCGAGCGCAACTCGAGCACCGGGAAGATTTCGCGCCGGCACCCGTCTCACCTGCCGGAACGGCGATCACGTTGTCGGCGAGCCGAATGCGCGCGGGCGTTCGCTGGAAATGCTCCAGTGCGCCGATATCGCGTCGTGATCGGCTGCGGCGAGTTGCTATGGTGGGCAAGCGAATCGTTCATCCGAATGTTAGGAAGCTTGATGGGAAGCACTGCTCTCGACGTTATTGCCCTGCTGGTCAACCGTGCCGCCGGTTTCTGGAACTGGATGGCGACCGGCTCGGCGGGATTCCCGCCGCTGTGACGGTGTGACCTGTGCGCGCGAAACCCCCGAAAGCCCCTCGGCTTTCGGGGGTTTCGCCGTTTCCCGGCGGGCGGATCCGCCGGGGCTCCGTAGGGTGGGGCCATGACGACCGTGGAGACCGGGGCCGTGACACCGACCCGGCGCTGGGCGCTGGCGATGCGCACGTCGGTGGCGTTGGCGACCGGGGCGATCGTCGCCCTGCTGCTGAACGACGCCACCGAGTTCGACCTGCTGGTCGTGTTCGCCGCCGTTGTCGCACTGCTGGTCGCCGGCGTGCTGTGGATGGTCTTCGCGCCGATCGGGTGTGCGCGATACCGCCGCTACGGCACCGTGCTGATCGCGCCGCTGGTGGTCCTGGCCGGAATCGGCGTCGCAGCGGCGGGGATCCCGGATCGGGTGGCGTGGTGGCTGTCGGAATCGGCGATGACCGAGGCGGCGCTGGGGGAGTGCGACGATGCCGACGGCGGCTGGGTCGGCGTCGTCCGGGTGTACTCGATCGCGAGCCGGGACGGCGGCTGCCTGTTCGGGATCGGTGACTCGCTCGGCGGCCTGGCCCACTTTCCCGCCGGTTCCCGGCCGCCGGTGCACGTCCCGTCGGCGTACCAGCCTGTCTACACGCCGTTCGACGGGAACTGGTACCGGTTCTCCGTGGATCTGCACGAGGGGCACTGAGACGGACGTCCGGTTCTGTCGGACCCCGGCGTTACCGTTGGCGCACAGCCCATGTCGAGGAGGGTGACGATGACGGACAGTGTCGACGGTGTGCGGGAACGAGCGCAGCGCCCGGAGGATCTGAGCCGGCTGGTGGTCGAACGGCTGAATGCCGGCGACGTGGACGGCTTGGTCGAGTTGTACGAATCCGATGCCGTGCTCGCCTTGCCGGACGGCGTCGTGGCGACCGGAATCGAGGAGATCCGGGCCGCCTACGCGCGCTTGGTGGCCGCCCGCCCGGTGTTCCAGCCGGGTCCCCAGGCGCCCGCGCTGCGGGCCGGTGATCTCGCACTGACCTCGTCCCGGCTGCCCGGTGGCACCGGCGCGACCGTCGAGGTCGCGCGCAGGCAGCCCGACGGTAGCTGGCGCTGGATACTGGACCAGCCGAACGTGCTCGGCTGAGCAGGTCCGCACATCCGCTGCGTCAGTTCTGGTTCAAGCCCGTCGACAGCACGACGACGACCTTGTCCTGGGTCACTTCGCTGACCCGGATATCCATGCCGTTGGATGCCTGCGACTGGCCGACCGGCACCGTGACCTGCTGACCGCCGATGCTCAACGTGACGACGTCACCGTTGACGGCGACCAGTTCGGCATCGATGCCGAGGACCGAGGCCTTCGCGTTCACCCCGCGATCGAAGGTGACGGTGCAGCCACTCACGGTGCACTCGGAGGTGGTGCCGTGGCCCGTCATGGTGCAGGCGGACACAGCGAAGGGAAGCAGGAGGGCGAACGCGGACAGCGCGATCAGCCGACGAACAGGCATGACGGCCAGTGTAGTGCGAATCGGCCGGTCGCCGCGAAAAGCGTGGACTAGGGATCGAAGGTACAACGGATCGGTCTCGCCGTGTTGCGGGCCTGCCACGCCGGTAATAGCGTCGCTGAGAGGTAACTGGCATCGCAGCATTGGTGCCGATCGTGTCCGGTGCGCGTCGGGGTGACTGGTCGAAGCTGTCGATGGCGGACAGATCTGCCGGTCAGCCGGGTGGTCGCTGGAAGCGGCGGCGGAGATCGGGAGGTGGGACCATGATCGCGGGCGAGATGACTGTTGCCAGCCGCTGGTGGTGGCGGCCGGGGTGGACTCCGGGACGTTCGTTCTATGACTGGCAGGTCACCCCGACACAGCCGGTCGCCGACAAGCTGGTGGAGATCTTCGCGCCCACTCTCGCCCGGCTGCCCGGGCTCGAGCAGGTCGACGCGGCCCGCCTGCGCATCGGTGTGCAGGGGATCGGCTTCGTCGACGGGGTGAAGGGGGTGCACCTGGCGGCGCTGGTCGCGGGCGCCAGGGCGCGGCTGGCCGACCACGCGCCGTTCCAGATCGCCTTCGGCCCGCCGGTGATCGCCGCCGACTCGGTCCGCCTGCCGATCGCCCTGCCTGCGGAGCTCCTGAGTGTCCGCGCGGACCTGACCGGCGCGCTGACCGACGTGTGGATCCGGGAACGCATTCCCGAATTCGGCGAGCCGCTGCGCCCGTACCTGGCCCTGGCCCACGCCACCCGCCCCACGCCGGTCGAGTCGCTGCGCGCGGCGTTCGCCGCGGACGGCTTCACCGATTTCACCCTCGACGACACGGTCTCGGCGATCTCACTGGTCGAATTGCAGTGCGAGAAAGGGCGATACGACTTCGCCGAGGTCAGCACCGCCGACCTGCTCCGGGTGCCGGAACCGGTCGTCGAACCCACCGTCTTCGACGATCCGCTCTTCGGCGCGCTGCGGTGGCCGGAGGACGTCCTCAGGGGTTGAGCCGGGGCGGCGGTGCGCCGTGCGGCAGGCGCGGACCCACTGCGATGCGGGCGCCCGCGGTCCGGCCGTGGCCCCAGCCGAGCTTCTCGCGGTATCGGCCGATCTGGTCGGCCGGGAGTGTGGCCGTCGCCGGGAGCGGCGCGGCATCGGGGGCCACGTAGAGCGCGTCCGCCGGGCAGTAGGCCTCGCACATGAAGCAGGTCTGGCAGTCGGATTGCCGGGCGATGACCGGTATTCCGGCGTCGGTGCGGTCGAAGACGTTGGTGGGGCAGGCCACCACGCACTTGTCGCAGCCGATGCAGTCCTGCGCGCGCAGCAGTTCGATCACGACGCCACCGCCAGACCGGAGTTGCGGGTTTCGGCCGTGCCGACCCACGGTGCGTCGAGACCACCGGAGAGCACGTGATGATGCTGCGCCGGGTCGGTGCCCGGATGGTCGGCGCGCTTGCTCATGCCACGAGTCTCGGTGCGCGACAATGTCGATCGGTACATCAGCCTGCCCACTGCGATGATCGCCGCGGCCTGCCTGGCCCGCACCCGCTCGTCGCCGGTCGCGCCGCCCAACTCCTGCGCCGCCGCACTCCACAGCTCGTCCAGGCGGGCGAGCGCGGGCCGCAGCCGATCGCCGTGGCGCAGATAGTTCTTCTCGAACGGGATCAGCTCGTGCTGCGCGGCCGTCACCACCTCGGCGGCGGTCAGTGATCCGGAACCGTTGGGCCGCAACCCGACTCGGCCCGCTGCCTCGACCTCGCCGCCGCGGGACGCCGCGCGGGCATAGCGCGCGGCGCCTGCCCCTGCCCAGCTGCCCGACGACATCGCCCACGCCGCATTGTGACTGCCGCCGCCGGTGAAGCCGCCACAGATGCGCTCCCGGGTGGCCGCGTCGCCGGCCGCGAACAAGCCGGGAACCGTGGTGGCGCAGTCGTCGTCGACCACATCGATGCCGCCGGTGCCGCGCACGGTGCCTTCGGCGAGCAGGTCGATCTCGAAACGCTGGGTGAACGGGTCGATGCCGCGCCGGTCGAACTGGAGGAAGAAGTTCGGCTGACCGAGGCGCATCTGCGCCTGCACAGTCGCGTCGGCGCGATCGAGCTGAGCGAACACCTTCTCCTGCACCAGGGTTCGTGCGATCACCGACCGGCCCTTGGTGGATCCCGCGTCCTCCAGTACTCGCCCGTCCTCGCCGAAGAAGGTGGCGTAGCCGTAGTACGCGGTCTTGGTGATCGTCGAGCCTTTCGGCACGATCGCGTAGGCGTTGGAGAACTCCATCCCCGAGAACCCGGCGCCGACCTCGGCCGCCATCAGCGCGCCGTCGCCGGTGTCGACATTGGTGCCCAGCGCCCCGGACAGGAATGCGCAGCCACCGGAGGCCAGCACCACCGCGCCCGCGGTGATCCGGTAGTCGCGGTCGAGCTGACGCTGATGACCCGCCGCACCGCGGACGGCGCCCTTGTCGTCGACGAGCAGTTCCAGCGCGGGGGAGTGATCGTGGATCCGGACCCCGATCCGCCGAAGCCAGGCGCGCATCCGGCGCATGTACTCCGGTCCCTGCACGCCGGTGCGCAGTTGCCGGCCGGTCGCCGGGTCGACCGGGAACGGGTAGCGGCCTTCGACGGCGAGCCGGTGCATGTTCGTGTAGGTCTGGTCGAGGACGCGGTCCATCCAGTAGTGGTCGGCGAGATGGCCACCCAGTGCTTCGCGGGCAGCCTTGGCCGACGCGCGCGCCTCGGCTTCCGGCGCGACGTACCAGACGCCGGTGCCCGACGGCGCGGTGGCGCCGCTGGTTCCGCAGTACCCCTTGTCGACCAGGATCACCTCCGCACCGGTTTCCCGGGCGTGGATCGCCGCCCAGCAGGCGGCCGGGCCGCCGCCGATCACCAGGACGTCGGTGCTGGCGTGCCAGGTTTCGCTCATCGAATCGTTCTCCTGTCGGGAACCGGTGCCCGGCCCGGAAGGCCGGGCACCGGAAGGGTTTTCAGGCGCCGGTGAACTTCGCGCCGGCCACCGAACTGGACGCCACACCGTCGACGCCGACCGGGATGTCGCCCTCGAGGGTGGTGCGGTAGAGCACCCGGGTGACGTCGAGATGGTCGAGATCGCTCGGGGCCAGATGCGCGGTGGCGCGGTTGTCCCAGAACGCGATGCTGCCCTTCTCCCACCGGAACCGGACGGTGTAGGCGGGGTGGGAGATCTCGTCGAAGAGCAGCTGCAGCAGGGCATCGCTCTGCGGCGGGGTCAGGCCGATGATCCGGGTGGTGAAGCCGGGATTGACGAACAGCACCCGCTCACCGGTCACCGGATGCACCCGCACCACCGGGTGTTCGGTCACCAGCGGCGATGCCGCGATCTTGCGGGCGTAGTCACTGTCGGCGTCCCACGGCGGGATCCGGCCACCGAAGCGGTGCTCGGCGCGCAGGCCGTCGAGGAAGGTGCGCAGCGATTCCGGCAGACCGGCGTAGGCGGCGGCCAGATTGGTCCACTGGGTGTCGCCACCCTGCTCCGGGGCGATCTCCGCGCGCAGGATGGAGGCGGCGGGCGGGTTGATCAGCGGGGAGACGTCGGTGTGCCACTGGTTGGTGTAGCTGAACTTCCTGCGGCCGAACCGCTTCTCGTAGAGGCGGCTGTCGACGGCGAGGATCTCCGGGTGCTCGGTGGGCGCGTCGTCGTCGTAAGGGTGCGACGGGGTGACGGCACCGAAGCGGCGGGAGAACGCGATCTGCTCGGCGTGGCCGATCTGCTGATCGCGGAAGAACAGCACCTTGTGCCGGTGCAGTGCCGTGGTGATCTCGTCGACGTGGGCGTCGGTCAGTTCCGCACGCAGATCGATGCCGGTGACCTCGGCGCCGATGTGCCCGGCGACCGGGGCGATCTCCAGTGTGGTGGCGGTGCGGGGGCTTTCGATGGTGGTCATGTCATTGGTCCTTCAGGGGAGCCGGGCGGGGGCGGGAGCGTTCATCGGCCTGGACAGGAACTGCTCACCACTCGCATGAGCTCGATGTCGAGTCGCCGGGTGTGCATCAGGCGCTCACCCGTGAATCACGCGGGGCGAACTGGCTTTCGACCGGATCGAGGCCGTAATGGCCGCGCAGCGTGGTGGATTCGTAGTCGGTGCGGAACAGGCCGCGCTCCTGCAGGATCGGCACCACCCGGTCGACGAAGTCCTCGAGGCCGCCGGGCAGATACGGCGGCATGATGTTGAAGCCGTCGGCCGCGCCCGCCTCGAACCAGGTCTGCAGCTCGTCGGCCACCTGCTCGGGGGTACCGGCGAAGGTGCGGTGCCCACGGCCACCGCCCAGTTTGCCGATGAGCTGGCGCACCGTGAGATCCTCGGTCTCGGCCAGCTCTTTGACCAGCGTGAACCGGCTCTTGCCGCCCTCGATCTCGCTCTCGGCGGGCAACGGGGGCAGCGGAGCGTCCAGTGCGTGCGCGGTGAGGTCGACGCCGAGCATGGACGAGAGCTGCCGCAACGCGTAATCGGGCGAGATCAGCTCGGTGAACTCCTGCTCGAGTGCCTTGGCTTCCGCCACGGTGTCGGCGATGAACGGGACAAGGCCGGGCAGGACCTTCAGTTCGTGCTCGGCCCGACCGTACTTCGCCAGCCGGGACTTGAGATCGCGGTAGAACCGGACGCCCTCGTCGACGGTGCGCTGGGCGGTGAACACCGCCTCGGCGCGGTGCGCGGCGAACTCCTTGCCCGACTCCGACGATCCGGCCTGCACCAGCAGCGGCCTGCCCTGCGGACCGCGCGGCGAATTGAGCGGGCCGCGCACCCGGAACCGCTCCCCGGCGTAGTCGAGGGTGTGTACCCGGGTGGGATCGGCGAAGACGCCCGCCTCGGCGTCGAGCACGATCGCCTCGGACTCCCAGCTGTCCCACAGCGCGACGGCGACGTCGACGAATTCCTCCGCGCGTTCGTAGCGGCGGGCGTGTTCGGGGATCGCGTCGAGGCCGAAGTTGTAGGCCTCGTCGACGCTGCCGGAGGTGACGATGTTCCACCCGGCCCGGCCCGCGCTGATGTGATCGAGCGAGGCGAACTTGCGGGCCAGGTTGAACGGCTCGTTGTAGCTCGTCGAGGCGGTGGCGATCAGGCCGATGCGCGCGGTGGCGGTGGCGATCGCCGACAGCAGCGTGACCGGCTCGAACACCGCGAGGGTGTTCCGTTCGATGCGCGGGCCGACGGCGAGAGTGTCGGCGAAGAAGACCGAGTCCAGCTTGCCCCGCTCGGCGATGCGGGCCAGGTTCTGGAAATGCCGGACGTCGAGCACCCGGTGCGCGTCGGTGCGCGGGTGGCGCCAGGCCGCCTCGTGGTGGCCGACGCCCATCAGGAAGGCGTTGAGATGGAAGGTCTTGCGGGACATGGTCGAGCTCCTGGTCAGGCGTCGGTCGGCGAGGTGCGCCAGCGGGAGAGGCGGCGTTCCAGTGCGACGAGGGCGAAGTTGAAACCGAGACCGATCAGCGAGATGGCCGCGATGCCCGCGTACATCTGCGGGATCTGGAAGTTCTGCTGGGCGGCGGTGATGAGGTAGCCGAGGCCGGCGCGGGCGCCGACCATCTCGGCGGCGATGAGCACGAGGATCGAGCCCGCCGCCGCCATTCTGATTCCGGTGAAAATGGACGGGATGGCCGCGGGCAGGATCACCTTCTGGAACAGCCGCAGCGGCGAGAAGCCCAGCGACACCGCCGATTTCACCAGCAGCGGGTCGACGGTGCGGACGCCGGTGATGGTGTTGAGCAGGATCGGGAAGAAGGTGGCGTAGCCGATCAGCGCGATCTTGGACGTCTCGCCGATCCCGAGAATCAGGACGAAGACGGGAAGCAACGCCAGGGCAGCGGTATTGCGGAACAGCTCGAGCACCGGATTCAGGAAATCCGATACCGGTTTGTACCAGGCGATGGCGATGCCGACCGGCACCGCGATCACCAGGGCGATCGAGAAGCCGGTGATCGAGCGGGTGAGACTGGCCGAGATGTGCTCGCCCAGTTGCCCGTTGGCGGTGAGTTCGGCGAACGCCTGCACCACCACCGAGAACGGCGGCAGGAACACCTCGTCGACCAGCCCGAGCCGCGGCGCGAGTTCCCACGCGCCGAGCAGCAACGCGAAGGCGAGCAGCGGTTTGGTGATCCGCACCAGGGTGGTGGTGGTCGTGCGTGCGGCGCGGACGAGCCCCGCGGGGACAGCCGGTCTCGGGATCGTGATGCCGCGGGGCGCGGCCGGTTCGGCGATGACCTCGCTCGGGCGGACGAGCAGGGGGACGGCGCTAGACATGGGCGGGACTCCTGTCGGTGGACGCGTCCGCTTCGGCGGCGCTGTCGTCGGTGGCGAGCTCGAGCCGCTGGGCCCGGCTCACCTCGCTCTGCAGTTCGCTCCAGATGCGGTGGCGGTAGTCGCGGAACTGTTCGCTGGAGCGGACATCGATGTCGCCGGTGCGGTCGATATCGATGTCGATCACGGCCTTGACCCGGCCCGGCCGGGACGTGAGCACCGCGACGCGCTGCCCCAGATACACGGCCTCGTCGATGCCGTGGGTGATGAACAGGATGGTCTTGCCCGTCGTGCGCCAGATGCGCAGCAGTTCGTCCTGTAGCGACTCCCTGGTCTGGGCGTCGAGCGCGGCGAACGGCTCGTCCATCAGCAGCACCTCCGGGTCGAAGGCCAGGCTGCGGGCGATCGCGACGCGCTGCTTCATACCGCCGGACAGTTCGTGCGGGTAACGGTCGCCGAATCCGGCCAGGCCGACCAGTTCCAGGTAGTGGTCCGCGATCTGTTTGCGTTCCCTGCGCGCGACACCCTTGGCCTCCAGCCCGAACTGGATATTGGCGCGGGCGGTGCGCCACGGCAGCAGCGCGTACTGCTGGAACACCACTCCGCGATCGAGGCCGGGCCCGGTGATCGGTGCCCCGTCGAGCAGGATCTGTCCGGAGCTCGGTGTGCTCAGGCCGCCGAGCAGGTCCAGCAGGGTGGACTTGCCCGAACCGCTGGGTCCGACCAGCACGAGGAACTCGCCCGCGCCGACCTCGATCGTGATGTCGTCGATCGCGGTGAACTTCTCGGCCGCGCCACGCACGGCGAACTGCTTGCCCACCGCGTGCAGCGCGAGTTTGGCTGTGGTGCTGCTCATTTCGCGGCCACCACCTCTCCGGTCGGGCCGCTGGCCGGCTGGTAGGTGCCGTTGGCGTAGGGGTTGTCCTTGTTGGTGAACAGATCGGTGGCGGCGATCTTGCCCTTGGGCAGTTCGCCGTTACGCTCGAGCCAGTCGATCCAGATCTGGATCTCCTTGTCCGCGATCACCGCGCCAGGGACCGGAATGCCGGAGCTGCGCCAGTAGTCGAGCAGTTTCAGGTTCTCGTTGCGGCCGCGCTGGGTGATGATCTCGGTGAACTTTGCGATCACCTCGTCGCGCGGCGTGATCTGCAGCCAGCGGGTCGCGCGGGCCGTGCCCTGCACGAAATCCTTCACCGCGTCGCCGTTCTGGGCGATGTAGTCCTTGCGGAAAACGTAGGTGCCGTAATCGAATTCGCCGAAGATGTCCTTGTCGGTGAACAGCGGACGCAGGCCGCCGCGCGGCACCGCGGTCTCCCGGTACACGCCGCCGAGTGCGGCGACGTCGATCTGGCCGCTGCGCAATGCCTCCTCGGTATTGACCGGCGGCACCACGATCAGCTGGACCTGCTTGATTTCGGCCTCGCTCAGTCCCTGCTGATGCAGCCATTCCCGGGTGACGAATTCGTGGTGCGCGCCCAGGGTGTTGACACCGACCTTCTTGCCGATCAGGTCCCTGGCACCGGTGATGCCGGAATCGTCGCGGACGAAATAGCCGGTGAACGACTTGGCGTCGGAGCCGTAGGAACTCAGCACCGACTGCACGGGGGCGCCGCCGGCGGCGAGCTTGACCACCGCGCCGTTGAACGCGCTGCCGAATTCGATCTGCTTGGTGGCGGCGGCCTGGATATTGGCCGGTCCGCTGGTGGTGTCGCCTTCCCACTTCAAGCTGATCTTGCTGAAGTAGCCGAGGTGGTCGGCGAGTTCGAAGGTGGTGACCAAGCCGGTCTGGCCCTGATAGCGCAGCACGGTCTTGCCGTCGGCGGTCGTCGGCGCCTCGGCGGCGCCGCACGCGGTGACCACTGCGAGGGCGGCGGGAGCGACGAGCGCGGCGGCGAGCGCACGCAGCGGACGTCGTCGGAAGATGGTGGACAACATGATTCGGGATTCTTTCGACGGCACGCGTGATCGCGCGGCGGGCCACACAGGCGCACGCCGCGACGATCCGCGCGAACGGATTACCGGGAACGGGAAGGGCGAATCGGCGACGGAGAATGCCGCCGCGCTGTCAGCTGCGACAGAATCCGGGAGACAGGCGCATCAGGTCCACCGTTCGGCGGCGGACGAGCGCGGGGGATTCGATCATGTCGGGACTTTCCTGAGAGGTGCGGCGAGGGTGCGCCGCATCGAATTCCATAGTGCACCTGCAGATATCGACCGGGCAATGCCCTTTTCGCATCGTGGAAATCATGGTGCGCCGAATCCCGTACCAGCGGCGGCGGTGTGAAAATACGGACCGATACGCACCGCGATCTGGTGCATCGCGGGCACGACGGCGCGCACGAGTTCACGGTCGAGGCGCACCGCGCGCGCCTGCACACCGAGCGCGCCCCAGACCTGCCTGTCGGGTCCGAGTACCGGAACGGCGATCGCGCGGATCGGTTCCTCGCTGTCGATCTCCTCCACCGCGAACCCGCGCCTGCGCACGGTGTCGAACAGTTCGCCGTTGCTGCGATCGGCCCTGGCCGGCGTGTGCGCCAGCAGCGCGTGGCCGACGGCGCTGGCATTCAGCGGTCGGCGCTCCTGCGGAATCTGGTTGTGGCAGAAGTGCATCGGTGGCCGCGCCTGGAAGACGGTGAGGGCCTCCTGCGCGTCGGGCACACTCAGGCTGACGGTGATCTTGATGCCGGCGGCGAGCGCGTACAGGTGCGGCGCGGCGGCATCGAGACCGAGCCGCGACAGCGCGGGCCTGGCCAGGCAGGCCAGACCGTGCCCGATCCGGTAGCGGTCGGTGGCCGGGTCCTGCTCGAGCAGCCTGCCGCGCACCAAGGCCTGCGCGAGCCGGAAGGTGGTGCTCACCGGCAGCTCCGATCGTTGCGCGAGCTCGCTCAGCGACAACTCCGGATCGCCCCCGTGGAAGCAGTTCAGCACGTGCACCGCGCGGTCGACTGCTTGCGCGCCGGAACGTGGCGGTTCGGTGACGGTCATGGCGGACTCCCTCTCGACGGGTGCCGTGAACTATCGCCACTCCCGTGAGCAGGCGCAATGCTTCCGCGCAGCGTCAGCGGAATTCGAGGGCACCGGCCCGCGGAAGCCGGGCGCGGGCGGCACGCCGGTCGAAGGTGCCCTTTCGAGGAATCGCTCGCTGGCTTGGGTGACCCAGGCAGAATCGATCCCCACGGATGGTCTGCGTATACCGCCGACACGGCCACCTGAGGAGAACGCAGATGAAGAAACTGATCAATGACCCGGCGACGGTGATCCACGACGCGCTGGCTGGTCTCGCCGCGGCGCATCCGGAGCTTCGGGTCGATCTGGACAACCGTCTGGTGTTCCGCGCCGAACCGCCGATGCCCGGCAAGGTGGCGCTGCTCTCGGGTGGTGGCTCCGGGCACGAGCCGCTGCACAGCGGGTTCGTCGGTCTCGGCATGCTCGACGCCGCTTGTGCCGGTGAGGTTTTCACCTCGCCGGTGCCGGACCAGATCGTGGCCGCGACCGCCGCCGTGGATGCGGGCGCCGGAGTGCTGCACCTGGTCAAGAACTACACCGGTGACGTGATGAACTTCGAGATGGCCGCCGAACTGGCCGCTGCCGAGACCGGCGCCACGGTGCTGTCGGTGATCATCGACGACGACGTGGCCGTGCAGGACAGCCTGTACACCGCGGGCCGTCGCGGTGTCGGCGGCACGGTGGTGGTGGAGAAGATCGCGGGCGCCGCGGCCGAACAGGGCCGTCCGCTGGCGGCGGTGGCCGAGGTCGCGCGCACGGTGAACGAGCGCACCCGGAGCATGGGAATGGCGCTGACCTCGTGCACCGTGCCCGCCGCGGGCAAGCCCACCTTCGAGCTCGGCGAGGGCGAGATGGAGATCGGTGTCGGCATCCACGGCGAGCCGGGGCGCCGCCGCACGGCACTGGCGCCGGCCGAGGACGTGGCCGCGATGCTGGTCGAGCCGATCCTCGCCGATCTGCCGTTCGCCAGGGGCGACAAGGTGATCTGCTTCGTCAACGGGCTGGGCGGCACCCCGCTGCTCGAGCTGTACATCGTGTTCGGCGAGGTCGCCCGGATCCTCGCCGCCCACGGCGTCGAGATCGCGCGCTCACTGGTCGGCCCGTACATCACCTCGCTGGAAATGGCCGGCTGTTCGGTGACCCTGACCAAGCTCGACGAGGACCTGCTGACACTGTGGGACGCGCCGGTGCGCACCCCCGCCCTGCGCTGGGGAGCGTGATGACGACGATCGATGCGACCCGGTGGCTGCGCGCGTTCGCCGCACTGATCGACGAACACACCGATGAACTCACCGCGCTCGACGCGGCCATCGGTGACGCCGACCACGGCAGCAATATGCAGCGCGGCACCACGGCCGTCGTCGCCGCGCTCGACGACGATCCACAGCCGACCGCGGGCACGGTGCTCAAACAGACCGGCATGGTCCTGATCCGCAGCGTCGGCGGCGCGAGCGGACCGCTCTATGGCACGTTCTTCCTGCGCAGTGCTACCGCGACCGGCGACGGCGCGCTCGACGGGCCGACTTTCGCCGCGGCCTTCCGGGCGGGACTCGACGGCGTGGTGGCCCGTGGCAAGGCCGAATCGGGGGACAAGACGATGGTCGACGCGCTCGCGCCCGCGGCCGACGCACTCGACGAGCAGGTTGCCGGCGGCGCCGACCTGGCGGTGGCATTGGATGCCGCGCTGGCCGCGGCGACGACCGGCCGCGACGCGACCATCCCCCTAGTCGCCCGCAAAGGCCGTGCTTCCTATCTGGGGGAACGCAGTGCGGGACACCAGGATCCGGGCGCGACCAGCGCGACCCTGCTGGTCGCCGCGGCGAGGCAGGCGCTGCGGTGATCGGGATCGTCGCGGTCTCGCACAGTCACCTACTCGCGCACGCGACGGTCGCGCTGGCCGGGGAGATGCTGCGCGGGCAGGCGGTGCGGATCGAGATCGCGGCCGGGCTGGAGGAGCAGACCTTCGGCACCGACGCCGTCGCCGTGTCCGAGGCCATCGCGGCCGCCGACAGCGGAGATGGGGTGCTGGTGCTGATGGATATGGGCAGTGCGGTGCTGTCGGCCGAACTCGCGCTGGATCTGCTGGCGGGGGATCATCGGGTTCGTCTGTGCGCGGCGCCGTTCGTCGAAGGTCTGATCGCGGCCGCGGTGTCGGCGGCGGGCGGGGCCGATCTGGACGAGGTGGCGGCCGAGGCATCGAATGCGCTGGCAGGCAAGCAGACTCACCTCGGTGCTGGTGCCGGGAGTGCCCCGCCCGGGACTTCGGAGAGCGAAAAAGTACAGCGAGCCGCCGAAATCGCCCGCGAGATCGAGTGGAACGGCAGGGGGTTCGCCGTAGCCGAGTCCGGCCCGGTGTCACGGGCCGAATTCGTCGTCGACAATCCGCACGGTCTCCATGCGAGGCCCGCGGCCCGGCTGGTCGGGGCGGTGCGCGGACTCGACAGCTCCGTGCTGCTCGGCAATCTCACCACCGGCACCGGTCCCGCGCCCGCCTCGAGTCTGAGCCGGATCGCCGCGCTGGGCGCACTGGCCGGCCATCGCCTCGAAGTCGCGGCGACCGGCGCCGACGCGGCGGAGGCCGTGGACCGGGTACTCGCCCTTGCCGCACGGCATTTCGACGAAGCACCCGGCTTCGTGGCCGAGGTTGCGCCCGTAGCGCGCGGGACCGGTCCGCTGCCCGCCTCACCCGGTATCGGAATCGGGCCGAGCTGGCAGCTCGCCGCCGCCCAGTTCGACACTGCCGACCTCGACGATCCCGGCCGAGCCGAGACCCCTGCTGGTGAGCGACGCAGGCTCGATGCCGCCATCAATAGGGTGCGCGCTGAGATCGACCGGCTGCGGCTGACGGTCGGGACGGAAGCCGGCATCTTCGAGGCACATCAGGTGCTGCTGGACGACACGGAAGTGCTCGATGCCGTCCATTCCCGGATCGCTGCGGGGACGGGCGCGGCCCTCGCCTGGGCTCGCGTGCTCGATGACGGTGCGGCGGAACTGGATCGGTTGCCCGACGAGTACCAGCGGGCGCGCGCCGGTGATCTGCGGGCCGTGCGCGACCAGGTGCTCGCCGAACTGACGGGGCGTGCGACGCGATTGGTCAGCCGCGCAGGGGTTCTCATCACAGCCGACCTCACCCCCGCCCAAGCCGCCGTGCTGGATCCGGCGCAGGTCACGGGCATCGTGCTGGCCAACGGCAGCCCGACCGCGCACAGCACGATTCTGGTGCGCGCACACGGCATTCCGGCCGTGGTCGGCGCAGGCCCGCGCGTGCTGGAGACCGCGGCGGGGACCACCGTCGCGCTCGACGGACAAACCGGTGCGCTGGTCATCGATCCGGACCCGGCGGCGCTGGCCGAGTTCACCGAACGTGCTGTGGCGCAACAGCATCAGCGCGACGCCGCCCTGGTGGCCGCAGGCAAGCCAGCAGTCACCCGCGACGGCGTTACCGTGCATGTAGCGGCGAACATCAGCGACCTCGCCGACGCGTCCGCCGCCGTGCGCAACGGCGCCGACCTCGCCGGGCTGGTCCGCACCGAATTCCTGTTCCTCGGCCGGGCAGACGCACCATCGATCGACGAACAGGAACAGGCCTACCGCGCCCTGGCCGAAGCTCTCGACGGGCGCAAACTGATCCTGCGCACCCTCGATGTCGGCGGCGACAAACCCCTGCCCTACATCGAACAGGCGCCCGAAGCGAATCCGTTCCTTGGCATGCGCGGAATCCGCCTCACCCTCGCGCGCCCCGAGCTGCTGCGCGATCAGCTGACCGCGATCGGCCGGGTCGCCGCCGACCACCCCGTCGGGGTGATGTTCCCGATGGTGACCCAGCTGTCGGAACTCCTGGCGGCCCGCCACATCCTGAGTGAGGTTGTCCCGCCGGACATTCCGCTCGACATCGGCATCATGGTCGAGGTCCCCGCGACCGCGGCCAAGACCGCCGCCTTCGCCGGCCACGTCGACTTCCTCAGCATCGGCACCAACGACCTCACCCAATACGCCATGGCCGCCGAACGCGGCAACGAAGCCCTCGGCTCCCTCGCCGACCCCCTCGACCCCGGCGTCCTGCATCTGATCGACACCGTGAGCCGGGCAGCCACGGGCAGGGCACGAGTCGCGGTCTGTGGCGAAGCGGCCGCCGACCCGGCCGCGGCCCCGGTCCTGCTCGGCCTCGGCGTCCACGAACTCAGCGTCGGCCCGCCCTCCATCCCGCTGGTGAAAGCCGCCGTCCGGGAACTGGATTCGACATCCTGTCGCGCGCTCGCCGCGCGCGCACTGACCTGCTCGTCAGCCGAGGAGGTCAGAGCGCTGATTCCCTGAACGACCGATTCCCTGGATATCGCCGAGGTCGACCGCACCGGAGCGCCGATCGTGATGCGATGTCCCGCAACGAGTTCGGCGTAGGAGGAGATGATCGTGGTCTCGGTGGGGCCGTCGCGAGGAAACGGCCGTTCAACGCGCGCGTCGGAGCCCCGCCTGCGCACTCGGATCGGCCACCGGCAACGACCGCTGGTGACCGGCCGCTCCAGGTCCGTCGTCGTCGGAACCCTGCGGCGGGTTCGGGTACGCACCGGGCCGGACAGCCGGACAACACCTGCGTCGAGGTCGATCGCGAGCGCGTGATGGTGGCCCTGGTCATCGCTGTCACCACTGCCTTCGTTCTGCGCGAACTCGATCGATTCACTCTTCTGGATCGTCAATCCGCCGACGCGCGAGAATGATTCCCCCGAGCGTGCTCTCGGCTGATGTGAGAGTCCTGTGTGTCTCGACGACGAAGCCGGCATCATTGAGCCACGCACACATCTGACCGTGCTGGCGACGATGGACATATACGTTCATCTGGTGCCCGCCATAGCCCTGCGTCGTCAACTGAGACTCGTCACCGACATGGAAGCCGAGTAGCAACGGCCCACCGGGCCGAACTACTCGCTGGAAGTGCGCGAAGACCGAACGGATCTCGTCGTCGGGAACGTGGATCAGCGAGTACCAGGCGACCAGACCAGCCATCGAGGCGTCGTTGAAGACGAGATCGGTCATAGAGCCGAGATCGAACCGGAGGCCAGGGTGATCACGCCGGGCCACCTCGATCATTCTGGGCGACAGGTCGATTCCGAACGCGTCGACCCCCAGCCGACATAGGTGAGCGGTGATCCTCCCCGCCCCACACCCTACGTCCGCAACTGGGCCCCCGCCCTCGGCACGCACCTGGTCGGCGAACAACGCCAGGACAGCACGCTCATCGGGCGTTTCATCCAGAAGGTGACGCGTCAGATCTGCATAACTGGCAGCGACGGTGTCGTACGACGTCCGCGTGTCTTCCAGCCAGTCGGCGGCGTTCGGTCCCGTTCCCACGACCGCAGGCTACCCAACAGCCCAGGCAGGACAACCCATAGCCAGAGAAGCTTGCGTGAGAAGCTCGCTCGCGCCGGCCACCCCACCGGCCGGTCCGCGACCTGACCGCGGCCGAGCTGGCCGAAGCGGGCCGGAAATACCCTCTGCGCAGCAATCCGATTCGCATGCGTGGTCGGCGTCCAAGCACGCGATTCCGGCGAAGACGCCGGCCGCCGCTGGTCCCGGCACGGACGCGGTCGATCAGTCGATGACGATCAATCTGCAGACCCCGGATGTGGATACGGCATTCCAGAATCCGCACGATACTTCCGATAGCCCACGAATTTATCTTGCAGGTATTCCTCGAGCGCCCGAGCACGTTCCCGTGAGTCGCTGTCGTTCATTCCGATAGGTCGGCGAAGATACCAATCCATCGACCGGGAAACAGATCGATATTCGCCATTGCACACGCCGAGCACTATCGCCGCGCGAAAAGCGACAGGGTCGATATTCCATCGCGCGAACGACACCCGCTGCCGATGGCAAGCGGCGGCGAGAAGGCTGTCGAACGTCGACCATTCGGCAAACCACGCACTGCCGCGCTCTGTGACGATGCGGAACAAGCCGCAGACAACCTGGGCGACCTCGCCCACCTCGAAAATCTGCGGTGCCATCTGACTGTCGACGCCGATGAGGTCTGTGAGAGATGTCTCCACAATGGTTCCCGGTATCTCGGGACCGAGGTTCGCGTGCAGTCGGGCGGCTTCGGGAAGCGAGTTGAATATGCCGGCAACCGCATCGGATACCATGGCGATCCGTCCGAAAACCTGATAGGCGCCAGAGCTTCGCCTGAATACCGCGATTCGAATCTGCCGCCGGAGATTCAGCGCATCGATGTCGCCGTCGGCCAGGACCATGTTTTCGGCCTGATCCGAATTATTCGACAGCTTTTCCGCGGGGATCCGCACATACCCGATTTCGGAGAATTTCGATTCGACTTCAAGGATCAGCCTGGTCACGATCGTGCGGGTCACGTCGCCACAGTAGCCCCCGCAGCGGAGAAGATTCGAGGGCTACTCACGCTGCGAGGAACTGCTGTTCAACACGCTGCGCCGGCGCCTCGGCTGCGCACTCGGATCGGCCACCGGCATCGATCGCTGGTGACCGGCCGCTTCAGATCATTTGTCGTCGGAATCCTGCGGCGGGTTCTGGTGCGTAGCTGGGCCGGAGAGGCGGACCACGCCCGCGTCGAGGTCGATCGCCAGCGCGGGAGGGTGGTCCTGGCCGTCACTGTCACCGCTGCCCTCGTTCTGCAGCTTCTTACCCGGAAACAGTTCGCCCATGATGCCCACGGCTCCACGATAGCGAGTCGCGAGCCGGCGGGCCCTCTACCAGAAGCGCGGGGTCAGCCCCCAGTCCGTGAATTCCGCGGCGAGGAGTTCCTGGAGGGCGGCGCGGGTGGGGAAGCGGTCGGGGTCGCCGCCGGTGACCACCAGGGTGACGGTGTTGTCGTCGCAGGAGAAGGCCAGGTTGACGCCGACTTCGATCTGCCGGAACAGGTCGACCGGGCCGGGGTTGACGACCGGGCGCATGATGACGTCGCGAGCCCGGTGTGCGCCGAGGACGGCGATGTTCTGCGCGGTGCGGCCCATATTGGTGCACAGGCATTCGGGCGCCTTGGCGGTGCGCGCGAACTTGTGCAGCACCACCTTCGGCAGCAGCATCTGCACCGGCTGCAGGTGCTGGATCGGTGGGATGGTCTCGGGGTTGCGGTAGGCCAGGCCCGCCGCCTTGAGCGCGGCGCGGATCGCGGGGAGATCGGCGCGTTCGCCTGCCCGGTAGGTGACGCTGATCGGCAGGCCGGTGGTGGCATTGGCGCGCGGATCGTCGGCGACGCGCATCGAGTGGGGGACGTCGACGCGGACGTCGGCGCCGTCGGCGACGCGGCCGCTGCGTCCGAGCAGACCGACGGCGACACCGATCAGCAGGCCGTTGGTGGTGCCGCCGTTGGCCGCGGCGACGGCATCCCAGTCGGCGAGGTCGACCTGGACGATCGTCTCGGCGGCCTGCCAGGTCTCGGCGTGCGGCAGGCGTGGCTCGGCCGGGCGCGGATTGCGGGCCGGTTCGCTGACCCCGCGGGCACGGCGCGCGGCGCGCACACCGCGGGCGACGGCACGCAACTGTCCCCTGGCATCGGCGAGGTCGGCGGCGAAGCGGCCCGAGCCCGCCACCGGGCCGACGAGACTGCCCGCACTGGCGCCGCGGTCGGGGGTCTCACCGCGATTGAGCCGGTCGAGGGAATCGACGATCGCGTGCATCATGCCGCCGCCGTCACAGGCGACGTGCGAGGCGACGAGGGTGACGACGGTGCCACCGGACTCCGTGTGCGCGCCGGCGAGCTGCCACACCAGACCGCGTTCGGGGTCGAACTCCACCGCGGCCTGCTCGAGGAACCACGCCAGCACCGCGTCGTCGGGCAGCGGCGTCGCCGACCAGATCACCGGCAGGGACTCCGTGGCGGGCTCCCAGTGGGCCCGCGCGATCGGGAACCGGGTGGTGCGGACCCGGCGGGCGATGAACCCGGTCGCCAGATGCGCGTGCCAGCGCTGCAGCAACTCGGGGTCCAGCCGCTCGTCGAACCGGTAGGCCAGCTGGTTGACCAGGGCGTTCGGGTAGAGGCTGTGCAGTTTGAAGAACAGGTCGTCGTCGGCGGTGATCCGGTTGAGGCCTGCCGGTCCGGCGGCGACGGCCGCGACGGTGGGGGAAGTGACGGTCATCGGAAACTGAACTCCTCATCGGGAACGGAGAGTGCGCACGGTCAGCGGCGCGAAGACGGCGACAA
Source organism: Nocardia sp. NPDC057663 (assembly GCF_042799895.1). Taxonomy (NCBI): domain Bacteria; kingdom Bacillati; phylum Actinomycetota; class Actinomycetes; order Mycobacteriales; family Nocardiaceae; genus Nocardia; species Nocardia sp. NPDC057663. The sequence continues at coordinate 34,142 of NZ_JBHVHX010000014.1, forward strand.
CGACCACCGAGGCCACCAGCGACCAGCACGCGTCGGCGCCGACGGTGCCGTGGGCGGCCAGCTCGCGCACCGCGGAGACCAGGTAGGACACCGGATTGACGTTCGAGACGTGCTGCATCCAGGTGGGCATGGATTCCTCGGGCACCAGGGCGTTGGAGGCGAAACCGAGGAAGGTGAGCACGAGCATGCACATGCCCTGCACCGCGGCCGGCCGGGCGACGGTGGCGCCGATGAACGCGAACAGCCAGCTGATCGCGGTCGTGGCGAAGACGACCAGGACGGCGCCCGCCAGGAATCCGGCGGTGTGCTCGGGCCGGTAGCCCATGCAGAAGCCGACGATCACCACCGTCGTCGCGGCGATGAGATAGCGCACCATGCCCGCCAGCAACGCCCCGGCAACCGGTGCGGAGCGGGCGATCGGCATGGCGACGAACCGGTCGAACACGCCCGAATGGATGTCCTCGGACAGCTGCACACCGGTGGCGACCGAGGAGGTCAGCACGATCTGCACCAGCACACCGGGAATCATGATCGGCAGATAGGCCTCCATGCTGCCCGCGATCGCGGTGCCGAAGATGCTGCCGAACAGCACCGGTCCGACGATGGGCAGCAGGATGGCGTCGTAGAGCAGCTGCGGACTGTGCCGGAAGGTCAGCAGCCCACGCCACGCCATCATCAGCGAATGCCGCAGGGCGGCAAGCGCACTGACACGGGTGACCCGCGGAGCCCGCACGACCTGTGTGGGCTGTGCGGCGGTCTCGGTGGTGAGAGTCATGGCGGTTCTTGAACTTTCCCGGAGGGCGGTCACGCCACGCCGACGCTGTCGGCGGTCTTCGCGTGCCCGGTCAGCGACAGGAACACCTCGTTGAGGTCGGGTCGGTCGATGGCGAAGCCGCGCAGGGTGATGTCGGCGGCGCGGCACGCGGCGACGATGTCGGCGCCGAGCGCGACATCGTGCAGGGCGACGGTCAGCGTGCCGGTCGAGGAGCCCTCGGGGATGTCGCCGGTCAGGTCCTTGATCAGTGTCTCGGCACGGCGCAGGTCCGCGGTGTCGGGGATGTCGAGGCGCAGAACCTGTTCACCGATGGACGCTTTCAGCTCGGCGGCGGTGCCCTCGGCGACGAGCGTGCCACGGTCGATCACCGCGATCCGGTCGGCGAGCGCGTCGGCCTCCTCCAGGTACTGGGTGGTCAGCAGCACGGTCGCGCCGCGGTCGACGAGTCCGCGCACGATGCCCCACATGCGATCGCGGGTGTGCGGGTCGAGGCCGGTGGTCGGCTCGTCGAGGAAGATCAGCGGTGGGACGGTGATCAGCGTCGCGGCCAGATCGAGGCGGCGGCGCATGCCGCCCGAGAACGCGGACACACTGCGACGGGCGACGGCCGAGAGCTCGAACTCCTCGAGGAGCTCATCGCTGCGCTGCGCGGCGTCGCGCCGGGACAGTCCGAGCAGCCGCCCGAACAGGCGCAGATTCTCACCGGCGGTGAGGGTTTCGTCGACGGAGGCGTACTGGCCGGTGAGCCCGATCATCGAGCGCACCGCGGTGGCATCGCGCACCACGTCGAAGCCGAACACCTCGGCGCTGCCGCGATCCGGGCGCAGCAGGGTCGCCAGCATGCGGACCGTGGTCGTCTTGCCCGCGCCGTTGGGACCGAGCATCGCGAACACCGAACCGGCGGGAATGCTCAGGTCGATGCTGCCGACCGCGGTGAAGTCACCGTAGGACTTGCCGAGTCCGCTGGTGCGGACGGCGATTTCGGTGCTACTCACTGCTGCCTCCCGGCATGGTCCAGTTCGGGTGTCGGGAACGACACGGGGACAAGGGCTTCCACCTCGTCGGCGGCGAGGGTGACGCCGCTGTCGGGGAAGCGGCCCGCGTAGGCGGCGGCGCGTGTGACCACATTCGGATCGGCGACCCGGTCCAGCATGGCCGCGAGCGCGTCCGCGCCGAGATCGGCGGCGCGCAGCGTGTCGGCCAGGCCGAGCCGCGACAGCGCGCGTCCCCAATACGGTTGATCGGCCTGGATCGAGCAGATCACCTGCGGCACACCGGCACGGAGAGCGGCGGCCGTCGTGCCCGCCCCGCCGTGGTGCACCGCGGCGACGCACCGCGGGAACACCGAGGCGTGGTCGACCTGGTCGACGATCGCGACCTCCGCGGACAGCTCGGGCTCGATGCCCGCCCAGCCCGCGGCGAGCAGCAGCCGCCTGCCGCGCCGGGCGCAGACCGTGCGCAGCATCGTCACCAGCGCCGCCGGATCGTCGACCGCCATCGAGCCGAAGCCGACGTAGATCGGTGCCGCGCCCGTGTCGAGCCAGGCGGCCAGCGCGGGATCGATCGGGCCGCCGAGGAACCCGTCCGTGTCGACGGCGAACCCGGTGATCGGGTGCCGATCCGGCAGTTCCGCCGCCAACCCGGGAAACAGGTCGACGTCGTAGGCCTGGATCGACACCCGGTCCGGCAGCGGATGTTCGACGATCCCGAACTCGGCCAGCGGCTCGGCCAGCGCGGCGTCGCGCGCCCACCGCAGCCCCGACCAGATTCGCCGGTTGAGCGCACCGGGAATCCGCTCACCCCACGCGGCCGGCACCACCGGCACCGAGTGATTCGGGTGGATCGGGAAGAAGTGCACTGCGGCCAACGGCAATCCGACGCGCCGCGCGACCTTCTCGGCCGCTTCCTCACCCGCCATCCCGGTCACCAGCACGTCGTGGCCCGGCGCCAGGACGAGCAGGTCGCGCACCGCCTCGGCCACACCGCGCCGCTGCAGATCCAGCACCGCACGCAGCCGCTGACGCGGGCTGAGGCTGCGGAACCGGCGATCGGCGTGCTGGGTGCGCAGCAGTTCGGCACTGTCGCGACCGAAACCGACGGCGGGGATACCGTGTTCGGTCGCGAACTCGACGAGATTGGGGGAGAGCGCGAGCGTCACCGAGTGCCCGCGGACCCGCAGTTCGCGGGCCAGCAGGATGCCGGGCTGGGCATCGCCCCGGCTCCCGGTGAAGGCCAGCAGTGCACGCATCGTCAGCCCGCGCTCAGCGCTGCCGACGCGGCGTCGGCGACCGGTGCGGCCGCGGCGGGCGCGGCGAGAGTGGTGACCGCGTAGATGGCCCTGGCGAATTCGGTGAGGAAGCGGTCCATCACCTCGGCGGGCAGACCGGCGGGGTAGCGGGTGGAGACGTAGAGACCCTCGGGGCCGCGCACGACCCAGAAGTACACCTCGTCGGTGGAGTACGAGACGGCACGCAGTGTTCGTCCGCGCAGGTCGGCGACCAGTTCGTAGTCCGGGAGCATGCGGATGTCGAGGAAGGACGCGCCGAAGGTCGGGCCCTCGAGCGCGCCTGCCATCGCCAGCGAACGGCCCCAGGAGGCGTCGTTGCAGACGTGGGCGCGCTTGAGTGCGGCCCGGGTGACCTCCAGCGCGACGGACATGTCGGCGCCCGCGGGCAGGGTGATGTCGACCGGGACGACATTGACGAACCAGCCCATCGACTCGAGCCAGGTCAGATCGGGCCGGGTCGCGATCGGCATGATCGTGCGGAAACGGTCGTCGCCGAACACTTCCCGGGACGCGGCGGCGAGCGCGGCGAAGACGGTGACCGAGAGCCGGTGCTTGATCCGGCCGAGGGACGCCTCCACCTCTTCGAGCTGCTCGAGGGTCAGCAGCGTGCGCGAGACACTGGGCTGGGCGTGCTCACCGTCGAGCGCGGCGACCATGCCCTCGGCGAAGCGCGGCATGGGCGAGCCCGGCTCACCGACGAAGTCACGCCACACCGCGACGGCGGGGGAGTCGGGGGTCAGCTCCTCGGCCGCGGCCCGCTCGACGGCGGCGTAGTCGGCGGCGCTGCCGAAGGTGGCCGAATCGCGGATCTCGCCGCCGGTGCGGACGGCGGTGTAGAGGGTGCGCAGTTCGAGGATGAGGACGGCCTGCGAGTAGGCGTCGAGCACGGAGTGGTCGGCGGCGACCAGGACGGTGAAGTCGTCGGTGTCGTGCGCGACGGTGGCCACCAGCAGGTGCGGCCACACCAGCGGGGAAAGGCGCAGTTCCAGTGTGCCGCAGAGGAAGTCGTTGATCTGGTCGCCGTCGGTGAGATCGGCGACCGGAACGCCGGCCACGCGCACCGTGCCGGGGGCGGTGGTCACCCGGTGGTAGTCGCCGTCACCGGTGGGGGCGACGGTGGTCCGGAACCCTTCGTGGCGGTCGTGCCACAGCTCCAGCGTCTTGGCCCACACCTGCGCGTCGAGCGGGGCGTCCATCTCGAAAATGGTGCCGATCCAGCGCCCGCGTCCCGGGCTGGGATCCTCGGGGTCGAGGAACCCGAGGTACTGGGAGTGGACGCTGGCGAGCGGGCGCTCGTCGTCGTACCAGGAACCGGGAGATGCGAGTTCGGGCGTCCAGATGGACAGTGCGCCGGAGCGAATCCGGAATTCGGACAGGTGGGTGTATTCCATGCGGGGGTCACCTCGGGTGCAGTGCAAGCCGAAATCGGCGCGAACGGGGAATGTCGGTGATCGCGGTCGCGTCACCGGGTGTTGCTCTGGATCCCGCACCGGATGTAGCTGGCGAACCCTGGGCTATCCCGAGTCTATAACTCTGAGAGTTTTCTGAAATACGCGTTAGTCACAACTGGTCTATGTGAAGAAGCTCACTTTCAAATTGTGTCGGATCACCAGCGTAACCCGGTGCCCCTGAAGTAAGGGGGTTTCTGTTCAGAAATCGGCGCAAGGCGCCTGGCTGGGTTGTGACCTGCGGTTATGGTGCTGCTGGAGCGCCGTACTCGGCGAGAACAGTGCCGTGCCGGACCACACCGGACAGTCCTGGCAGCTCGGTCGGGGGCGACCAGGATCGGAATCCGTCATAGCTGTCGCTGAAGAAGTAGCGGCCGTCGAGGTAGGCGTCGAGGTAGATCCGGTGCCCACCGTCGGGCAGCCGGACCACCGACTGACCCTCGCGCGGACCACCCCACCCGGCCCAGTCGCCGGTGGCCACGAAGGCGTAGGGCCCGATCGGGCGGTCGGCCACGGCGAGTTCGATCAGCTTGGAGTCCTCGTTCTTGACGAACGCGAACACCCGGCCTGCCAGGCGCACCAAGGTGGTGTCGATGTATCCGAGGGAACCCGGCGTGCCGGGGCCGAGCCCGAGCAGGGGAACCGGCGGCGCCCAGGTCGTGAGCCCGGCGTCGAGGGGGATCAGCAGGTGCGGGGTGAATCCGCGTCCCCAGGTGAGCGAGACGATGATGCCGGCCCGGCCCGCGGCGTCGGCATACCACTCCGGCGCCCATGCGCCCTCGAGCCGGCCCGGCACGAGCATCGTGATATTGCCGAGGGGGGTCCAGGTGATCCGGTCGCGGCTGCGGGCCAGGCCGATCGCGGTGGCATCCCCGGCGATGGTGTAGGTGAGGTAGTAGTTGCCGTCGCTGTGCAGCAGGATGCTGGGATCGCGGACCAGGCCCGACGGCGGCGTGAACGCGTGCTCCCTGACGGCGGTGAAGTCGGTGCCGTCCGTCGATTCGTAAACGGCCAGGGTGGTGTCGCTGTCGGCACGGAACGCGGTCATGGTGTACCGAACCGGTGCGCGGTCCGGGTCTGCCCCGACACCGGGCCCGAGTGCGGACTGCGCCCGCGCTGTGCCCGTGGCCAGCAGCGGCAGCCCGGTCAGCAGTGCGAGTGCGGATCTGCGTCCCACGGTCATCGCCATGACCTGGGATTGTCCGGCCGAAACAGCGCCGGGTGCGGCAGGCGCGCCGGTCAGCTGCGGACGTTCACCGGTTCTGCGTCCGGGGTGGTTGCCGTGACGGCGGCTACCGGCATCCGCGCGTCCAGGACCAGCCCCAGCAGGCCGATGGACAGGCAGACGGCCGACACGGTGACGGCGATCGGACTGGTCCCGCCCGCCAGGGAACCGGCGAGGATCACCGTCGAGATCGTGCCGGGCGCTGAGCCGACGAGCGTGGCGACCAGATAGGGCAGCACCTTGACCGAGGACAGTCCGCAGCAGTAGTTGACGATGGAGAACGGCGCGAGCGCGATCATCCGCAGCGCGGCCACCGCCAGCCAGCCACGCTGGGCCAGCCGGTCATCGATCGCCCGCACCGCCGGATGACGCAGATGTTCGGCGACCCGGGCGCGCCCCACCGCGCGGACCCCCAGCAGGGCGAGTGTCGCACTGACTCCGGTCGCGCCGAGCGCGATGACCGAACCGAGGACCGGGCCGAACAACACCCCGCTGGTCACCGTCAGGACGGTGCGCGGAACCGGTGCCACGGCGACGAGCGCATAGAAGAGGAAGAACAACACCGGCAGCAGCGGCCCCGCGCCACCCGCCCACTCCCTGATCTGCGCCGGGCCGGGCAGCGGAACCAGCATCGCCACCACGAACAGCACGGCGATCCCGGCCAGGGCCATGAGCAGGCGCGGGGATCGGATCAGTCGAGACACCGCGTCAGCGTACCGGCCGGTAGGGGATGGCCCCAGTGAGTGGACAGGGTGTCACAGTTAGCATCATGGATGAACCGGACACATCCTGGTTCGCCGCAGTATCCGCTGCTGGGCTGATGCTGCCGGATCGGCAGTACACCGGGGTGCGGTCGTCGAATGGAAGAGAGAACAGCAGCTATGCCGATTGGTTCAGAGTCCGGGGCGGGGCTCGCACCGGATCCGGTGCCCGAATACGCCGCATGGCGCAAGGGCGTGGCGGGCGTGCTGGCCAAAGCGCGACGGGTCGAGGCTGCCGAGCTCCCCGCGGAGCCCGAGCATCTGCTCGACGAGACCACCTATGACGGGCTCACCATCGCCCCGCTCTACACCCGCCGTGACGAGCTGCCCGAGCAGCCGCTGCCCGGCGCGTTCCCGTACGTCCGTGGTGGCAGTGCCACCCGCGACCCGCAGCGCGGCTGGTTCGTCGCCGCCTTCGCCGGATCCGCGGACGCCGCGGCCACCAACCGGACGATCCTGTCCTGGCTGGAGAACGGCGTCAGCGCCGTCTCGCTCGGCGTCGGGGCCGACGGCGTCGCGATCGCCGACATCCCCACCGCGCTGACCGGCCTGCTCTTCGAACTGGCCCCGCTGACCCTGGTCGCGGGCGCCGACGTCGACGCCGCCGCCGACCAGGTCTTCACACTGCTCGACGGCTACCAGCTCGCCGACCGCGCCGAGATCCAGGTCGGGCTCGGCGCGGCCCCGCTGACGAGCGCGTTCGCCGGCACCGCCGACATCGACACCGAGCAGGCCGTCGCGCTGGCGACCCGCGCGATCGCCCGCCCCGAGACGGTGCGCGCGATCACGGTGGACGGCACCGCCTTCCACAACGCCGGTGCCGCCGACGCCCAGGAACTCGGCGCGTCCGTCGCCGCAGGCCTGGCCTATCTGCGCGCGCTGACCGCCGCGGGTGTCGACATCGCCGACGCGCTCGGTCAGCTCGAGTTCCGCTTCGCGGCCACCGACGACCAGTTCGCCACCATCGCGAAATTCCGTGCCGCCCGGCGCCTCTGGGCCCGCGTGGCCCACGTGTGCGGCGCGCCCGCTTTCGGCGCGGCCCCGCAGCACGCGGTCACCTCGGCCGCCATGATGACCCAGCGTGACCCGTGGGTGAACCTGCTGCGCACGACCCTGGCCGCCTTCGGCGCCGGTGTCGGTGGCGCCGATTCGGTCACCGTGGCGCCGTTCGACTCCGCGCTGCCCGCGGGCGAACTCGGTGTGTCGCAGTCGTTCTCGGAGCGCATGGCCCGCAATATCCAGCTGCTGCTGCTCGAGGAATCGCGCCTGGGCCACGTCCAGGACCCGGCCGCCGGTTCCTGGTACGTCGATTCGCTGACCGACGAACTCGCCGCCAAGGCCTGGGAATTCATGCAGGAGATCGAGGCCGCGGGCGGTTACCCCGCCGCGCTCGCCGCCGGTCTGGTCGCCGAGCGCATCGCCGAGACGGCCGCCACCCGCGCCGCCGACATCGCGCACCGCAAGACCGCGGTCACCGGCGTCAACGAATTCCCCAACCTCGCCGAGACGCCGCTGTCGGAGCAGGCGCGCGCTGATGTCTCGGTCGCCCGCTACGGCGCCGCGTTCGAGTCGCTGCGCAACCGTTCCGACGCGTACCTGGCCGCCAACGGCGCCCGCCCGAAGGCACTGATCGTGCCGCTCGGCCTGGTCGCCGAACACAACGCGCGCACCATCTTCACCGCGAACGTGCTGGCCTCCGGCGGCATCGAGTCGGTCAACCCCGGCCCGCTGACCGTCGACGGCATCGCCGCCGCCGCTGCCGAATCCGGGGCGCGGATCGCGGTCCTGTGTGGTGCGGACAAGCGCTACGGCGAGGAAGCGGGCGCCGCGGTCGACGCGTTGCGCGCCGCCGGCATCGACACCGTACTGCTGGCCGGACCGGAGAAGTCGGTCGCGCAGTACAGCGGTACACAGCGTCCCGACGGGTACCTGACCCTGCGCATCGACGCGGTCGCGGTCCTGTCGCAGCTGCTGGAGAAGGTGGGAGCCTGATGACCACATCCGATATCGAGCACCTGATCGGTAGTTTCGCCGAGGTGCCGCTCACCGAGCGGGCGCCCGAGTCCGCCGACGTGGACGACGCGCAGGTGAAGGAGTTCGTGGCCGAGGCCGCCGCGGCCAACCACACCACCGCCGACCAGCTCACCTGGGCCACGCCCGAGGGCATCGACGTGCCGCCGGTGTTCACCAAGGCCGACCGGGATGCTGTTGTCGCGCAGGGCTATCCGCTCGACACGGTGCCCGGTGTGGCGCCGTTCCTGCGTGGTCCGTACCCGACCATGTACGTCAACCAGCCGTGGACCATCCGCCAGTACGCGGGCTTCTCCACCGCCGCCGACTCGAACGCCTTCTACCGCCGCAACCTGCAGGCCGGTCAGAAGGGCCTGTCGGTCGCCTTCGACCTCGCCACGCACCGTGGCTACGACTCCGATCACCCGCGCGTGCAGGGTGACGTCGGTATGGCCGGTGTCGCGATCGACTCGATCCTGGACATGCGCCAGCTCTTCGACCAGATCCCCCTGGATCAGGTGTCGGTGTCGATGACCATGAACGGCGCGGTGCTGCCGATCCTGGCGCTCTACGTCGTCGCCGCCGAAGAGCAGGGCGTCACGCCCGAACAGCTGGCCGGAACCATTCAGAACGACATTCTGAAAGAGTTCATGGTCCGCAACACCTACATCTACCCGCCCAAGCCGTCGATGCGGATCATCTCCGACATCTTCGCCTTCACCAGCGCGAAGATGCCGAAGTTCAACTCGATCTCCATCTCGGGCTACCACATCCAAGAGGCCGGTGCGACCGCCGATCTCGAGCTGGCCTACACCCTGGCCGACGGTGTGGAGTACATCCGCGCCGGGATCGCGGCGGGCATGGACGTCGACAAGTTCGCCCCGCGCCTGTCGTTCTTCTGGGCCATCGGCATGAACTTCTTCATGGAGGTCGCCAAGCTGCGCGCGGGCCGCCTGCTGTGGAGCGAGCTGGTTTCCAAGTTCGAGCCCAAGAGCGCGAAATCGCTATCGCTGCGCACCCATTCGCAGACCTCCGGCTGGTCGCTCACCGCCCAGGACGCCTACAACAATGTGGCGCGCACCTGCATCGAGGCGATGGCCGCGACCCAGGGCCACACCCAGTCGCTGCACACCAACGCCCTCGACGAGGCGCTGGCCCTGCCGACGGACTTCTCCGCGCGCATCGCCCGCAATACCCAGCTGCTGATCCAGCAGGAGTCCAACACCACCCGCCCGATCGACCCGTGGGGCGGCTCGTACTACGTCGAGTGGCTCACCCACCAGCTGGCCGAGCGGGCCCGCGCGCACATCGCCGAGGTGGAGGCGCACGGCGGTATGGCACAGGCGATCTCGGAAGGCATTCCGAAGCTGCGCATCGAAGAGGCCGCCGCCCGTACCCAGGCGCGCATCGACACCGGGCAGCAGCCGGTCATCGGCGTCAACAAGTACCAGGTCGAAGAGGACCACGAGGTCGAGGTCCTCAAGGTCGAGAACTCGCGCGTGCGCGCCGAGCAGATCGAGAAACTGGAACGCCTGCGCGCCGAACGGGATTCGGCCGCCGTCGAGGCCGCGCTGGCCAACCTCACCCGCGCTGCCGCCGCCACCGAGGGCGGGATGGAGAACAACCTGCTGGCTTTGGCCATCGACGCCGCCCGCGCCAAGGCCACCGTCGGTGAGATCTCCGACGCACTGGAGAAGGTGTACGGCCGCCATCAGGCCGAAATCCGTACGCTCTCCGGTGTGTACCGTGACGAAGCAGGCAAGGCATCCAATATCGGCGCGGCTATCGCGCTCGTCGAGGAGTTCGCCGAGGCCGAGGGCCGTCGCCCCCGCATCCTGGTCGCCAAGATGGGCCAGGACGGCCACGATCGCGGGCAGAAGGTGATCGCCACCGCGTTCGCCGACCTCGGCATGGATGTCGACGTGGGCCCGCTGTTCCAGACCCCCGAAGAGGTGGCGCGCCAGGCGGCCGACAACGACGTGCACATCGTCGGTGTCTCCTCGCTGGCCGCGGGTCACCTCACGCTGGTGCCCGCCCTGCGGCAGGCGCTGGCCGATGTCGGCCGCCCCGACATCATGGTCATCGTCGGCGGTGTGATCCCGCCCGGTGACTTCGACGAGCTCTACGAGGCAGGCGCGGCGGCGATCTTCCCGCCCGGCACCGTCATCGCCGACGCGGCCATCGACCTGCTGAAGAAGCTGGCCGCCTCTCTCGGCCACGAGATCGGCGGCGGCACAGCCGAATGAGCGACGCCGCACACCCAGCCGGGGGTGGGGAGCCCCACCCCCGGCTGGGCACCACCGCGGGTGTCGGGGCCCCGCGCAACGGCGACCGGACCGTCACCGGCGTCCGCCGCACCATCGATATCGACGCGCTCGCCGGCGAGGTGAAGGCCGGTCAGCGCTCGGCCCTGGCCCGCGCGATCACCCTGGTGGAATCCACCCGCGCCGACCACCGCGAACTGGCCCAGCAGTTGCTGCTGCGGCTGGGCACCGAGCCGGGCACCGTGGTGTCCAACCGGGTCGGCATCACCGGTGTCCCCGGCGTCGGCAAGTCGACGTTCATCGACGCGCTCGGCATGTATCTGCTCGGCAAGGGGCATCGGGTCGCCGTCCTGGCCGTCGATCCGTCCTCGACCCGCACGGGCGGTTCGATCCTCGGCGACAAGACGCGCATGGCCCGGTTGTCGCTGGAGGCCGACGCGTTCATCCGGCCATCGCCCACCGCGGGCACCCTCGGCGGCGTCGCGAAGGCCACCCGCGAGACCATCGTGCTGCTCGAGGCGGCCGGCTACGACGTGATCCTGGTCGAGACGGTCGGCGTCGGCCAGTCCGAGGTGACTGTCGCCAACATGGTCGACGTCTTCTGCTTCCTCACCCTGGCCCGCACCGGCGATCAGTTGCAGGGCATCAAGAAGGGCGTGCTGGAACTGGCCGAGCTCGTCGCGGTCAACAAGGCCGACGGCAAGCACGAGATGGAGGCCAAGAGCGCGGCGCGCGAACTCCAAGGCGCCCTGCGCCTGATCCATCCGCACGACGCCCTCTGGCGTCCGCCGGTGCTCACCATGAGCGGCCTGGAGGGCCACGGCCTGGACAAGTTCTGGGACACCGTCCTCGAACATCGCCGCATCCTCACCGACGCGGGGGAGTTCGCCGAGAAGCGCCGCCGCCAGCAGGTCGACTGGACCTGGACCATGGTCCACGACCAGATCCTGCGCCGCCTCGCCGACAACCCGGCCGTGAAATCCGTTCGCGCCCACATCGAATCCGCCGTCCGCGACGGCACCCTCACCCCGGCTCTCGCCGCCGAACAAATCCTCAGCGCCTTCGACGCCTGACCAGAATTTTCGCAACCAGGGGTTGCGCGAACTCTTGTCGGTGTGAATACTTAGGTATGTGCCTAAGTATTCATCGGGTGAGCCGGACGGAGGGCTCGACAGTGTCTTCCGGGCGCTGGCGGATCCGACTCGGCGGGCGATCGTCGAGCGGCTCGCTCGCGGGCCCGCGTCGGTGTCAGATCTCGCGGCGCCGTTCGAGGTCGCGCTGCCGACGATCGTGCAGCACCTGAAGGCGCTGGAAGCAGGACAGATCGTCAGCTCGGCCAAGCTCGGCCGCGTGCGCACCTATCAACTGGTGCCGGGGGCCTTCGGGTTCGCGATCGACTGGTTGCGGCAGCAGCGGCCACCGGCCGAACGACAGCTGGACCGACTCACGGCACTACTCGTGGAATCAGTGAACAACGCAGAGGGAGAACAACAATGACCGACACCGCTACCCGCTCCATCGCCCACGCCCAGTTCGCCATCGAGCGTGACGTGCCCGTCGCCCCGGCCGTCGCGTTCCAGGCGTTCGCCGATCCCACCATCAAGAGCAAGTGGTTCGGCGGCGAGGAAGGCTGGGAACAGGGCGAGGTCTCCGCCGACTTCCGCGTCGGCGGCGTCGAGATCAACGAAGGCACCTTCCAGGAGACGATGACCTCCCGTTTCGTCGCCACCTACACCGACATCGTCGAGAACGAGCGCCTGGTCTACACCTACGACATGTGGCTCAACGGCGCCCATATCTCGACCTCGGTGGCCACCTGGGAATTCGAGCCGACCACCATCGGCACCAAGCTCACCCTCGTCGAATTCGGCGCCCACCTCGACGGGCACGACACCGGCGCCCAGCGTGAGGAGGGCACCCGCGAACTCGTCGAGGCTCTGGCGAAGTACCTCGAATCGGTCGCCTGACGCGGTTCGCCCGTGCCCCTCTGCCTCCGCGCCGCCGTCAATATCTCAATGGTGAGATACATCATGATTAACTAACTCAATGTTGAGATATATTCGACATGTCAGTGGGTCGGGTTGTCGCACAGGAGGATTGATCATGCGGATCGCGGTGTTCGGAGCGGGCGGTGCCGTCGGCAGCCGGGTGGTGGCCGAGGCGTTGGCGCGCGGGCACGAGGTGACCGCGGTGGCGCGGCGGGCCGTCGCGGTGCCGGACGGAGTGCAGGTGCGGATCGGTGACGCCGGGTCTGCCGACGACGTCGAAAAGTTCAGTGCCGGACAGGATCTCGTGATCGCGGCGACGCGCCCCGCGATGGGGCGCGAGTCCGAACTGCCCGCGGTCGCGGCGGCGATGCTCGACGGTGTGGCCCGCAGTGGTGTGCGGCTGCTCGTCGTCGGCGGCGCGGCGACGCTGATGGTTCCCGGCGCCGGGGTGCTGTTGCACGAAACCCCGGACTTCCCCACCGAACTCGCCGCGATCGCGCGGGCCTGCGCTGAGCAGCTCGCCGCGTGCCGAGCCGATACGGAGGCCGACTGGGCCTATCTGAGTCCGCCCGCCGAGCTGATTCCGGGTGAACGCACCGGAAGCTACCGGGTCGGCGCCGACGAACTGCTGGTCGACGTCGCCGGAGTGTCGACCATCTCGATGGAGGATTTCGCGGTCGCCCTGCTCGACGAGGCGGAGCGCCCGGCGCATCGACGTGCCCGCTTCACGGTTGCGGCGTCCTAATTCGCCCAGGGGCCATTGTTTCTGGTGACGAATCGGTAAGGAACCGGTAACGGCGATGTGATCTCCGCCGATACTGTGACCGACCGCACTGAGTGGTCTGTTTTCAGTAGGAGGCTCGATCGATGAGGTGCCGCGGCGCGGTCTCGGCGTTGGTGGCGGTGCTCGTCGCCGTGGGTTCGACAGTGGCCGGTGCAGGTGGCGCCGGTGCCGAAGGGGCGGAATCGGTTGTCGCGGTGACGAATCGAGCGGTCGCCGTCGACGGGTCGCGGGCCGAGGTGGCCTCGGTCGACGGCCGCCAGGTGACGGTGCGGATCTACTCGGCGGCCATGGCGCGCGAGGTGTCGGTGAAGGTGCAGCGGCCCGCGGACACCTCGGTGCCGCGGCCGTCGCTCTATCTGGTGAACGGCGCCGGTGGCGGTGAGGACACCGCCACCTGGGAGCACAACACCGATGTCGTGGACTTCCTGGCAGGCAAGGACGTCAATGTCGTCATGCCGGTGGGCGGTGCGTGGAGCTACTACACCGACTGGCGCGAGCCGGATCCCACCCTGGGCGTGAACAAGTGGCGCACCTTCTTCCTCGACGAGCTGCCCGCGCTCGTCGACACGATGTTCGAGACGACCGGCCGGAACGCGATCGCCGCGAACTCCATGACCGTCACCTCGGTTTTGCAGCTCGCGATCGCGAAACCGGGCCTGTTCCGCTCCGTCGCGGCCTACAGCGGCTGCGCGCAGATCAGCGATCCGGTCGGTCGGCAGTTCGTGAACGTCGTCGTCGGCACCGGCGGCGGCGACGCGTCGAACATGTACGGCCCGCCCGGTGACCCGGAGTGGGTGGCCAACGATCCCGTCGTCAACGCCGAGGGACTGCGCGGCACCAAGCTGTACATCTCCAACGGCAACGGCCTGCCCGGCGAGCACGACAAGCTCGGCGACCCACACCTGATCACCTGGGGGCCGGTCGGTCTGGCCAACCAGATCGTCGTCGGCGGCGTGATCGAGGCCGCGACCAGCTGGTGCACCAAGAACCTGCAGGACCGGCTCGACGAACTCGACATCCCCGCCACCTTCGACCTGTCGACCCAGGGCACCCATTCGTGGGGCTACTGGCAGAAGGCGTTCAAGAACTCCTGGCCGCTGCTCGCCGAGGGGATGGCGATCCCCGCCTGATCAGCGCAGGCCGAACAGCGCGACCGCGTTGTCGTGGCACACCTTGCGCAGCCAGTCCGGCCCGAGGTCGAGACGCTCGAGCGCCTGGACGGCCTCGGCGTACGGGTACGGGATATTGGGGAAGTCGCTGCCGAACAGGATGCGATCGGCGAAGCGGCGCAGGCGTTCTCGCTCGGTGGGCGGGAACGGCGCCCCGCCCTCGCTGAAGTCGGTCCACACCATCGTCGTGTCCAGATACAGCCGTGGGTACTGCTCGGCCAGGTCGAGGAACTCGCTGTACTCGGGGGTTCCCATGTGCGCGATGATCAGCCGTAGCGCCGGAAAGCGGCGCAGTAGTTCGGCAATGGGCCCCGGTCCGGTGAATTCGCCGGGGGCGGGACCGGATCCGCAGTGGATGAGCACGGGCACACCAGCCTCGGCGAGGATCGCCCACACGGGGTCGAGCAGCGGGTCCAGCGGTGAGAACGCGCCGACCTGGATGTGCACCTTGAAGACTCGCGCACCACCCGCGATCGCGGCGCGGACGTACTCGGGCGCCTCCGGTTCCGGGTAGAAGGTCGCGGTATGCAGGCAGTCGGGTGTGCGGGCCGCGAAATCGGCGGTCCACTCGTTGAGCCAGGCAGCCATCTGCGGCTTGTGCGGGTACACCAGCGACGTGAACGCGCGGACGCCGAAGTCGCGCAAGGTCTTCAGCCGCACCTGCTCGTCGTCGCGGTAGGTGATCGGCCACGGGCGTCCCGTCAGCGGGCCCGCCTGGTCGAAATACGCCCACACCTTGCGCATCACCTGATCGGGCATGAAGTGGGTGTGCACGTCGACGATCGCGGGCAGCTCGAGGCGGCGGCGGAAGTCGGCGAGATAGGCGGTGGTATCGACGGTCACGATGGCGGCTCCGGGTACAGGCGGCGGGCGAGATCGCCGACGCGGGTGACGAGACGTTCGAAGAAGACGGCGGGATCGGTGCCGATCACGATGTCGGCGTTGGGTTCCCGGCCCCACATGCCCGCCCAGTCGGCGACGGTGGTCGCCCGGGTGATCGTGCCCGCCAGTTCGACGTCGACGGTGGCGGGACGGGTCAGCGCCAGAGCCGGGTCCAGCGCGACCGCGGCGGCGAACGGATCGTGCATGTGCGCGAGATAGCCCAGGTCGTACTGATCGTGGAAGTCGAAATAGAACCGCACCGCGTCGACGAGATACCGGATGATCGGATTGCTTGCCGCCGAACGCCATTCGGGGGCGTCGCCGGCGGCGACCCGTTCGATCGGCGCGCTGTGCGCGGCCTCGGCCAGCCGGGTCAGGTGCTCGGGCCGCATCTCGATGGACTCGGTGATGTCGAGCGCGCACACCAGCGGCCTGCGATCCGGCGGCGCCGCCGAGAACGCGTCGAACACCTCCTTGGCCGCCTCGGGGTCGACGTGGATGTTCCACTCGTTGGTCGGTGTGGTGTTCCCCGGATGATTGAACGCGCCGCCCATGATCACCAGGCGCTGCAGCAGCCGGGGCAGCTCGGGTTCGCTACGCAGGGCAAGGGCGAGGTTCGTCAGCGGGCCGGTGCACAGGCCGATCGCCGAGCCGGGGTTCGCACGCGCCAGGTCCACCCACATCTGCGCCGCGGACCGGTCCGACAGCGGACGAGTCGAGACAGGCAGCTCGGCATACCCGAGGCCCTGCGGGCCGTGGGTGTCCTCGGTGGTGCGCAGCGGCACGGCCAGCGGCACATCCGCGCCCGCGGCCACCTCGATCTCGTCCGCGCCGCCCAGATCCAGCAGGGCGAGGGTGTTCGCCGCCACCTGCGCGGTCGGCACATTGCCCGCGGTCGCGGCGATCCCGATGATCTGCGCCTCCGGTGACGCCAGCAGATACAGCAGCGCCAGCGAATCGTCGATTCCGGTATCGACATCGAGGATGATCTGCTGTGCCACAGGTCGAGGGTAGCCGCGGCTCGAGATCCGGAAGATCTTGCACCTGCTCTGGGACAAGCGCGTCGAGCGAGCCGCGGCAAGCACCGGCCGAGTCCGCTGGTGCGCCCGGGTCCCGCGGAGGCCGGTGGATCAGTAGGTCGGCAGGGTGAACTCCTCGGTGTGGCCGAAGAAGATCTTCTTGGTGATCGGCCGCATCGGCCGCGACATCATGATCCGCACGTTCACCTTCGACAGGCTGGTCATGAGCTTGGTGTGCGGGAGCATCATCGCGATGCCGCCGCCGGGAATCTCCTTGGCCTTGGCCAGGAACGGCGTGATCGTGTCCTGATAGCGCTGCAGGGCGCCGGCCAGGTCCGCCGGCGTGGCGGCGATCTCGGCGGCGAGCACATAGGCGCCGACCACGGCCATCGCGGTGCCCATGCCGGTCATGGGGGAGCCGCAGTAGCCCGCGTCGCCGACCAGCGTGACCCGGCCGACGGCCAGTTCGGGCACGTCGACGCGGGCGAGCTCGTCGAAGTAGAAATCGGGGGTGGTCTCCATCGCGGCGAGCACCGCCGGGGCGTGCCACCCGGCGTCGCCGATCGCCCGGCGGATCAGGGCACGCTGGGCGTCGGGGTCGCGACGCAGGGCAGGGTCGGCGTCCGTGCGGACGGTGATGATCGCCTTCGCGGTAGCCGGATCACCGTCGGGGCGGATACCGAGCATGGCGCCGGGTACCAGACGCATGCCGAACCAGCCGGGCTCCACCTGCGGTGGGGTCGGCATCGTGAAGAACGCGCCGTAACCGCCGAGGTTGGTGCTGAACTGCTCCTCCGGCCCGAAGACGAGCCTGCGGGTGGCCGAGTGCACGCCGTCGGCGCCGATCACCAGGTCGAATCGTTCGGTGCGGCCCGAGGCGAAGGTGACCTCGACGCCCGTGCTGTCCTGGTCGATCTGTTCGATCCACTCGCCGTAGCGGTAATCGAGGTGGCCGTTGTCGGCGGTCGCCAGGGCATCGAGCAGGACCTGGTTGAGGTCGCCGCGGGTGATCTCGATCTCGGCGACCGCGCCTTGGCCGTCGAAGTCCGCCATCGCCATGCGGGCGTACACGCGGCCGTCGCCGTCGATGTAGGACATGCCGCGCTCGTCGAGCTGGTACTTGCGGATGCCTTCCATCAGGCCCATCCGCTCGGCCGCTTCCCGGCTCGGCCCCCGCAGATCCACGGCCTGGCCGCCGGGGCGGGGGACGGCGGCGCGCTCGACCACGGTGGTGCGAATGCCGCTGCGCAGCAACTGGAGTGCGACCGCGTTGCCCGCGATCCCGCCGCCGGAGACCAGAACGTGCAGGGGGCTGGTGGTGGTCATGGTGTTTCCCGTCTGGAGAACGAATGTCTTAGACATATGTCTAACATGCGGGTGGCACGTATGTCTAGAACAAATGTCTAAGACATTCGGGTAGTCTCGCGGCATGGGTAATCGAGAAGACCTTCTGGCGGGGGCGCGCAAGGTCATCCTGGAACGCGGCGTGGCCAAGGCGACCGCGCGCGATATCGCCGCGGCCGCCGGGGTGAGCCTGGCCGCGATCGGCTATCACTTCGGGTCCAAGGAACGGCTGGTCACCGAGGCGCTGAGCGAGGCACTCGGCAACGCGATCGGTGACGCGATGGAAGAGCTGATCGGCGCGGGCGCCGGCACGTCGCCGCTGGCCGGGCTCACCCGGCTGTGGAACGGAATGCCCGCCGTGTTCGCCGACAATCACGAGGCGATGCTGGCCAGCCTGGAGAACATCGTGCGGATCGTGCGTTCCGACGAGGCACGCGCGCAGCTCGGTGACCAGCTCTCGGGTGCCTATACCGATCTCGCGGCGAATCTGCGCGCGGCGCATCCGGAACTCGACGAGGCGCAGGCCGCCGCGATCAGCCGGTTGTACTTCGTCCTCGCGCAGGGCCTGGGTGTGCTGTGGTTGCTGAATCCGGGTGAAGTGGTGGCCGACGGTGATCAGCTGGCGGCGGCGGTGCGCGCGCTCGCGGGGAAGTGAGCGGCCACGACAGGGTGCTGTTGTCCGGTCAGCCGGGGTGGAAGTGGTTCGGTGCGTCGATCCAGAAAGGCTGTGCCGATCCGTACGGTGGTGCGGGCCAGCGGTAGTCGTCGTAGCCGGCGAATGCCGGTGCGGCAGTGACCACTTTGCCGTGGGCGACCGTCATCGCCGGCTCGGGTGGTGTCGCGGTGGCGTGGTCGGGGGCGCGGTCACCGGCTGCCTGGAGCCAGGATGCCGTGCGGGCCAGCGAAACCCGGACGTCCCGGCCTGCACCGTCGTGGGTTCGCGCCCGTAAGGCGTCGATGACGCCCGCGGCGAGGAGATAGCCCGAACCGTGGTCGAGTGCCTGTGCGGGCAGCGCGCCGGGGCGATCCGGAGCGCCCTCGAGGAGCGAGATGCCGGACGCCGCTTGGACGATGCTGTCGAAGCCGCGACGATCGCCCCACGGCCCGGTCGTGCCCCATGCCGACACAGACGCGTCGATGAGGCCGGGTCGTGCGGCGGCACGCACCCCCGCCGCGGCGAGCGCGCCGGGCCGGTAGCCCGTCACCAGGACGTCGGCGGCGGCGAGGAGGTCGGTGAAGGCCGCGAAGTCGGTCCGCAGGTCGAGCAGCGTCGAGCGTTTGCCCTGGCAGGTGTCGGCGAACTGCCAGTCGATCTCGGGCAGCGCCGGCGGGTCGATGCGGAGCACATCGGCGCCGAGCAGGGCCAGCGTTCTGGTCGCGACCGGACCTGCGAGTACGCGGGTGAGGTCGAGCACGCGGATGCCGGTCAGCGGCCGATCGATGGTCGGCGTAGCCAGGGCGCCGCCGGTACGCGCGCGTCCCGGCCGCGCTGCGTCGGTGCCGGAGAGCCGGTCCGCACGCAGGTCGACGGTCACCAAGGGGCCCGTGGCAGCGGCACGACCCATCGGGCTGTCCGCCCACTCGGCCTCCGTGCGGACGCGCACCGCGATGGCGCCCACCGTGGCGGCGGCGTCTTCGATCTCCGCGCTCTTCATCGTGGCGAACCGGGCGGCGAGCCGGGTGGCGTCGGCGTCGGCGGACAGGTCGGCTGCCTGCAGAATCCGCGCGCGGTGGTGTGGGTAGTTGGCATGGGTGCGTACCCAGCCGTCGCTGCTGCCGAAGAAGCCGGACAACTCGGCGAAGATCGACGGCGCCGCGCCGCCACGACGGAACAGCCGCTCACTCGAGAAGGCCGCGCTGATCCGGGCCGGGTCCAGGCGCACCGGCCGGGGTGCCAGGCCCAGCGCCTCGCGAAAGCGATTCGCGGATCCGGCGGCTGTGGCCACCGATCCCGCGGCGAGCGCCCACACCGGTAGCGTGGCGGCCAGCCGGGCGCCGGGATCGGGCTCGTCGTCGATCGCCGACGGCTCGAGCCCCAGCCCGGTCTCATAGGCGTGCACGAGCTGCTGCGCGGTGGTCACGCCGCTCAGCCTAGCTACGACAAGGACGATGAGGAGTGTGATGTGGGCGTGAATACAGCGGCGACGGAATGGATTCGGGTACTGCGGGCCGACCCGGCGGCACACAGGCGACTCGTGTGCTTTCCGCCGGGCGGCGGCTCCGCCACCGCGTACCGGGAGCTGGCCAAGCACCTGGGTCCCGGCATCGACGTGACCGCGGTGCAGTACCCCGGCCGCCAGGATCGGCTCGGCGATCCGGTGATCACCGAGATGCACGCGCTCGCCGATCGGATCGCCGAGGATGTCCTGCGCCGATCCGGCGCGGCGCGGGTGCTGTTCGGGCACAGTATGGGCGCGACAGTGGCCTACGAGACCGCGCGACGCCTTGCCGCGGCGGGCAGGCCGGCCGCCGGTTTGATCGTGTCCGGTCGTCCCGCACCGGCAGTCGTCGAGACCGGTCGCCTGCACCGCGCCTCCGACGCGGCCCTCATCGACGACCTCGAGCGCCTCGCCGCCGACCCGGCGCCGGTCCGATTGCTTCGCACCGAGCCCGGCCTCGCCGACCTGGTTCTGCCCGCGGTCCGCGCCGACTACCAGGCGGTCGAGACCTACCGGCACCAGCCGGGACCGGCGCTGACCTGCCCGGTCGTCGCGCTGGTGAGCACCGAGGACCCGACCACCACCATCGACCAGGCCGAACAGTGGCGCACGGTCACCGAGGGGCCGTTCAGCATGCGCACGTTCCCCGGCGGGCACTTCTACCTCGACGAACAGCCCGCCGCGGTGGCGCAGGAGATCACACGGCATCTGAACTGAGCCGGCGGTGGCGCTGCTGGTACAGGCGCACATAGCCCGCCCACGACACGAGGACGGCCAGGGCGGCGGCGAGCCGCACCACGCCGAGCGCGCTGTCCGGATAGATCACCCCGGTCAGATAGTGGTCGATGAATCCGGCCGCGGGCAGCTCGGCTAGCGCGGCGCTGCGGCGCGCCCAGTTCTCGGCATGGGTCAGCGGGCATTCGAAGCCGATCAGGATGGTGCCGAATCCCCACGCCGCGGCCAGCAGATGCAGGCCGATCGTGCGGGGCCACCGCCACGCCAGGAAACCGCCGGCGACCACGTACGCGATGAACGCGACGTGGGTGACGGCGATCAGCTCGGCCAACACCCGGAACGGCACATGTTCAGATTAAGTGGCCGTTCGCCGATCGGAATCATGATCGACATTCCGGTTCGGCATCGCTCGGGTCGCGACTACCAGGGGGAGGGCTGGTAGTCCTTGAGGAAGCAGCCGTACAGGTCGACGCCGTTCTCGCCCTGGACAATCGGGTCGTAGACGCGGGCGGCGCCGTCGACGAGGTCCAGCGGCGCGTGGAAACCCTCTTCGGCCAGGCGCACCTTCGTGTAGTGCGGGCGCTCGTCGGTGATCCAGCCGGTGTCGACCGCGGTCATCAGAATCGAGTCGGCCTCGAACATCTCCAGCGCGCTGGTGCGGGTCAGCATGTTCAGCGCGGCCTTGGCCATATTCGTGTGCGGGTGGCCCGGCCCCTTGTAGCCGCGGCTGAACTGGCCTTCCATCGCCGAGACATTCACCACGTACTTGCGGCGGCCCGTCGCGGCGGCCATCGCCGGACGCAACCGCGACACCAGGATGAACGGCGCGACCGAATTGCACAGCTGCACTTCCAGCAGCTCGGTGGCGTCCACCTCGGCGACGGTCTGCACCCAGCTGTTGGTGTGCGCGAGATCGGGCACCAGACCGCCCGCGTCGATCGCCACGCCCGCCGCGATCCGCTCCGGGGTGGCCGAGCCCGCGACCAGCGCCAGCTCGGCGACATCGGCGGCCGACAGCGACGGCGTCAGCGAAGCGGTCAGCGCCGTGGGGTGGGCCTGCATGGTCTTGCCGAAAGTGACCATCTCCGGCAGCATTCCGGCCGGCAGCGGCGCGGTCTCGGCGTCGACCAGGGCGCTGTAGGCGCCTGCCGAGCGGCGCACGGTCTGGGCGGCGTTGTTGATCAGGATGTCGAGCGGGCCCTGCGCGGCGACATCGTCGGCCAGCGCGACGACCTGCGCCGGATCACGCAGATCGATGCCGACGATGCGCAGCCGGTGCAGCCAGTCGGCGCTGTCCTCCATCGCGGCGAAGCGGCGGATCGCGTCGTTGGGGAAGCGGGTGGTGATCGTGGTGTGCGCGCCGTCGCGCAGCAGCCGCAGCGCGATGTACATGCCGATCTTGGCGCGGCCACCGGTCAGCAGGGCGCGCTTGCCGGACAGGTCGGTGCGGGCGTCACGCTTGGCGTGGCTCGCGGCCGCGCAATCGGGACACAGCTGGTGGTAGAACGCGTCGACCTGGGTGTAGCGCTGCTTGCAGATGTAGCAGGGACGTGCCCGCAGCAACGTGCCCGCGCTCGCGCCGGTGGTGGCCGAGCTGATCGGGATGCCCGCGGTCTCGTCGTCGATGCGCTGCGGCGAGCCGGTGGCCGTGGCCGCGATGACCGCGCGGTCGGCGGTGGCGACCTGCTCCCTGGCCTCGATGCGGCGGCGCTGCTTGAGCTTCTTGAACATGTGCCCGACAGCTCGCTGTACCGCGATCGAATCGGGGTGTTCCTTCTCCAGCTGCCCGGCTTGTTCCAGTACCCGCAGACAGGTCGCCAACTCGTCCGGATCGATCATGTTCTCGGTCATCGGGGAGTGCGGCATTCCTTCGTGCGGGAGCGGGGGACGACACTTATTGTCGCATTGGCCGCTCGGCGGACCCGCTGGGTATCGTGGTGCACCGCTGCCGCAACCGCGCGGCGGCCACCGAACCCGACGGAGCAGCCCGATTTCCCCGCTCGACACCGACACCGCAGACGCGCCGCGCAGGCGCAGGCTCGAACCCGACGAGCGACGCGCGCAGATCCTGGCCTGTGCCATCGACATGTTCGGTGAACGGCCCTACGCGGCGGTGTCCACCGCGGAACTGGCCCAGCGCGCCGGTGTGGCCCGTGGGCTGATCAACCACTATTTCGGCAACAAACGCGACCTGTACCTGGCGGTCGTGCGCCGGATGGTGACGTTGCCGCGGCCGGACAAGGTGTCCATGCCCGAGGGAACGACGGGCGAGCGGGTCGACGCGATCGTCACCTGGCTGCTCGACACCATCGCCGAGCACGGCACCACCTGGGTGAAGGTCACCAGTCACGAGGGTGTCGGCGACGATCCCGAGGTACAGCAGATCCTCGACCAGGCCGACGCCGCCGCCGCCGAACGCATGCTGGTGATGATCGGCCGCGCCGATCTGGCAGGCAATGCACAATTGCGCGCATTGGTCCTCGCCTACGCGGGGCTGGTGAAGGTGGCCGGGCGCGAATGGATCACCCGCGGCACGCTGACCAGGGATCAGGTGCATCGTCTGCTGACCGATACCCTGCTCACCGTCATCACCGAGACCATGCCCAGCGTGGAACCACAGTCGGGCGTGGCCGGCTAGGAACCGAGCCTGCGCTGGTCGGGGTTGGGGACCGCGATCTCCCGGACGGCGTAGCGCTCCGGGTCGACGTGTCCCGGCGCGTGACCGCTGCGCCCGTAGACCTGCTCGATCTGCTCCTCCCGGTGGTGCTCGAACAGCAGCCCTGCGGCGCCACCGAGAAGGAATACCCCCGTGGCGACTCCGGCGAGCACCGCGTACCCGGCATACCCCGACCCCGCGGCGACAAGCGTGCAGGCGAGGCTGATGACGCCGATCGCGCACGCGATGATGCCGGGAACGTTGTAGTTGTCGGCGAGCAGATCGCCGGCTTGGGCATGCCAGCCGGGTTGGTCTGCCGGAATGGTGCTGCTGGACATGGAGTCCTCCTCGCGAGCTCGGGATGCGCGCACTGGTCCACCTGATGACCAGCATGGACCCGAAGCGGGTGGCGACGCAAAGGTGGTTGCCGCTTCGTTACCGGTGTCCATGCCCCTGGATCCGGGGGCGACCCGCACGTGAGCGCATTTGCCGTTTGTGCTGACCAGACGGGCCGGAGTCCCTATCCTCGTCGCGTAACCCGGCGTTGCAGTGTTGTTATGTTTTCCGCGCCGGGGGGATCGGAGAGGGACCCGGGGTTGATGGCACGGTACGACGAATGGGACGACGACCCCGAGGAGGACGTGGACGAGCGGCGCTGGAACGGCCAGCGCTGGCCGCACGCGACGCCGGCGGACGGTGGCCAGGACGGTCGCCGCGGTGACCAGCCACGGGTGAACCCGTATGCGATGGTCGCCCTGGCCGCGGCGCTGGTGCTGCTGTTCCCGATCGCGATCGTGTTCGGGCTGTTGTCGTTCGGGCATCCGCGCGGCCGGGGCATGGCGGTGTTCGCGCTGCTGCTCGGCATCGCGGAGGTGGCGGCCGTCGCGGCGGTCGGGCTCGTCGCGTTCGGCGGGCTGGAGATCGAGATGCCGACGCTGGCCCAGACGACGACAGCGGCCTCGGTGACGACGACGGTGTCGTCGCAGGGCGCGCCGACGGCGACCGGGACGGTTCCGGTGGTGAGCCCGTCGGCCGGCGTCGTCGAGAAGGACACACCCTGTTCGGCGGACCGGGCGGGGCTGCTCGGGGTGGCGGCAGACGGTGCAACCCTGCTGTGTCTGCGGACCGATGGCAATTACACGTGGTCGGGCCCGTTCAAGGTGTCCGGGTCGTACTACACCGCCGGTGAGCGCTGCGATCCGTCGGTCGACAAGTCGGGGCGCACTTCCGACAACCACGCGCTGGTGTGCGAGGGCAAGGCCGGTACCGGCAGCTGGGTGCTCTGGACCGAGTAGGTCTCAGTCGGCCTTCTTGGCCCGGCTCGGCTGTACCCGCGGCGGCTCGTTCGGCATTTTCGGATACTGCGGCGGCCAGGGCGCGTCCATCAGTCCATCGGCCATGTCACGTTCCGACATCGCCAGCAGCGGTTCGATCGATTGCGGTGTGCGATCGGCCCACGGGTCGCCCAGTGCGGTGAGCCGGGCGGGAACGGTGGCGAGGGTGAGCTCGTCGGGGACGACGGTGTCGAGTTCGGGCCAGGTGATCGGTGTCGACACCTGCCCGCCGACCTTGGGGCGGACCGACCAGGCGCCGAACACGGTCTTGTGCGGCGCGTTCTGGTTGAAGTCGACGAACACGCGGGAGCCGCGCTCTTCCTTCCACCATTGCGCGGTGATCTCCTCGGGATGCCTGCGCTCGAGTTCCCTGGCCAGTGCCACGGCGGCCGCCCGCACCTGGTAACCGTCCCAGCGGGGTTCGAGCGCGGCGTAGATGTGCAGCCCGCGCGAACCCGAGGTCTTGATCCGGCAGTCGATGCCGAGTTCGCTCAGCAGGTCGCGGGTGAGCACGGCCGCGCGGCGCAGATCGTCGAAACCGATGCCGGGCGAGGGATCGAGGTCGATCCGCAGTTCGTCGGCGATCGTCAGGTCCGGCACGTGATTGGGCCAGACGTGGAAGCCGAGGCAGCCCTGGTTGACCGCCCACAGGATGTGCGCGAGGTCGTGCGCGACCAGTGCGTCGCTGGTGGTGCCGTTCGGGGTGGACACCTCGACGGTCTGCAACCACTCCGGCGCCGACTTGGGTACCCGCTTCTGGAACCAGGATTTGCCCGACGCACCGTCGGGATAGCGTTCCAGCAGCAGCGGCCTGCCACCGATCACACCGAGCAGTGGTTCGGCCACCGCCTGGTAGTAGCGGACCAGATCGAGTTTCGTCTCGCCGCGCTTGGTGAAGTAGATCTTGTCCGGGTTGCTGATGGACAGCGTGCGGCCGCCGGCCTCGACCTCGACGGCGGCGCTCATCGACCGGCTCCGAAGATCGCGTCCAGCTCGGCCGGGGCGACCTCGTCGAGCTGGGCGTAGGTGCACGAGTCGGGGGTGCGGTCGGAGCGGAATCGGACCAGCCGCCCGCCATGGCGGAAGCGTCCTGACTGGACGTGCTCGTAGCGCACCTCGGCGACCAGCTCCGGCCGCAACGGTTCCCACGAGAGGTCCTTGCCGCCGGTCCAGCGACTCACCCCGCCGGGCATCTTGCCGTCGGCAGTGGCCTGGGCGGCGGCGTCGGCCCACGTGCGCCACGGATGATGCTCGAGCGCGTTCTCCCGCAGCGGCGCCAGCTCGCCGAGCAGTTCGCGCCGCCGGGCCGCGGTGAAGCTCGAGGCGACGCCGACATGGTTCAGGGTGCCGTTGTCGTCGAACAAGCCGAGCAGCAGTGACCCGACTCCTTCGCCATCCTTGTGCAGTCGGTACCCGGCGACCACGCAGTCGGCGGTGCGTTCGTGCTTGATCTTGAGCATCACCCGCTTGTCCTGCAGGTAGGACAGGTCGTCGGCCTTGGCCATCACCCCGTCGAAGCCGGCGCCCTCGAACCGGGTGAACCAGTCCTGTGCGACATCGGGATCGTGGGTGATCGGCGTCAGGTGGATCCGCCCCGGCGCGGCGTCGAGCAGGGCCTCGAGTTCGCGTCTGCGCTCGGTGAACGGCTCCGTCGTCAGGTCGCGGTCGCCCAGGGCGAGCAGATCGAACGCCACGAAGCTGGCCGGTGTCTCCACGGCGAGCTTGTTCACCCGCGACGCCGCCGGATGCAGCCGCTGCTGCAGTGTGTCGAAATCCAGGCCCTGATCGGTGACGACGACGATCTCCCCGTCGACGACACAGCGCTGCGGCAGTGCGGCTTTCAGCAGCTCGGCCAGTTCTGGGAAGTACCGGGTGAGCGGGCGGTCGTTGCGGGAACCCAGTTCGATCTCGTCACCGTCGCGGAACACGATGCAGCGGAACCCGTCCCACTTCGGTTCGTAGGCCAGCCCGGGCTCGCGGGGCAGCGACGGCGTCGACTTGGCCAGCATCGGGCGCACGGGCGGCATCACCGGTAGATCCATCCGATCCTCCTCGCGGGTGGGTTCACCCGTGTCGACGTCGCGAGCGCACCCGATTCATCGGTGCGGGTTCGATCGTAGGGTGGCCCACCGACAGCGCGCGGATATCGAGCGTGGCGGTGTCGCGGTCAGCTGTCGAGCCAGCCGTGTTCGTCGGCGAAGAGGGTGAAGCGGTCGCGGATGGTGATGATCTCGGCCGCGGTCAGGGCGGGCGAGGCTTCGAGCAGCAGCTCGGTGATCTGCCTGCGCAGCTCGTCGGCGCCGAGACGATCGCCGCTCGCGCGGTCCTTGCGCGATTTCGGCGGGGGCGCGGCGTGGCCCACCGCGGTCAGATTGATCGCCTTGGGGCCACGGTCGCCCTCGGTGACGTCGAATTCGAACAGCCTGCCCTGGCGCAGCTCGTCCTCGTCGAGCCCGATGTCGTTGACGTGGACGAACACATCGGGCCCGCCGTCGTCGGGCCGGATGAACCCGAAACCCCGTGACCCGTCGAACGACACCAATTTCCCGATGGACACCAACCAGCTCCTCGCTCCGCTTCCCAACGTCACTCTAACGCGGCTTTTGGGCGTTTTTCCCGGAAAGTGGGCAGACCGCGACCTCGGGACTTCGGCTCGCGGCCGGACGGACCGGGCATGGTCACAATCCGGCAACTGTTCGTTCACATCTCCTCGTTAGCGTTCCGAATCTGTTCGGTACGGGTGTGGAGGTTGTGACGAGTGTTCGACCCCGGGTCGGGGATGAGGTCGGGGGGAAACGATGCCGGTCGCGGCGTCCTGACAGCGCCGTCGCGTGCGGTGTCCGAGCCGGTGTGCTTCCGGCCGCCGGCACCGCCGGTAGCAGTGCTGGCGCCGCGACCACGCCCGGCGCACGTGCCGCTGGCGCCTGCCCAGGAACGAATGTGGCATGCCGCCCGGCTCGGCCGGTCCGCGGACTGGAACGTCGCCCGCGCCATGCGGCTGCGCGGCGCTGCCGTCGATGTGACCGCGTTGCGGACCGCGCTCGAGTGCCTGGTCGCCCGGCACGAACCGCTGCGGACCACCTACCCGGCGACCGAGCGTGGCCCCGCCCAGTGGGTCGTCGAGCCCGCTGACGTCGAGCTCGACGTGACCGAATGCGCAGTCACCGACACCGAACTCGACGCCGCGGTGGCCGCGCTGGCCGCGCGCCCCTTCGATCTCACCCGCGACCTGCCGGTGCGGGCCCGGCTGTTCGTGCTCGGCCCGGACGATGTCGTGCTCGCGCTGGTCGTGCACCACATCTCGGTCGACGGCCGGTCGATGGGCCCGCTGATCCGCGACCTCGTCACCGCCTACCTGGCCTGCCGCAGCGGCAGCACCCCGGAGTGGGCGCCACTGCCGGTCAGCTACACCGACTACACGCTGTGGAAGCACGCCCAGCTGGGCGAGTTCACCGACGAGTGGAGCCGCGCCACCCACCAGCTGCGGTACTGGGCCAACACGCTGGCGGGGCGTCCCGCGCTGCTCGATCTGCCTGCGCGGGAACAACAGTCGACGCCGCTCGACCCGGCCGCAGGCGCGCTGCTGCCGATCTCGTTCGACCCGCGGACCCATGCCGGCCTGCTGCGGCTGGCCCAGCACGGACGGGCCAGCCTGTTCATGGTCCTGCAGGCCGCCTTCGCGGTCACCGTCGGCGCGTTCGCGCGCAGCGCCGATGTCACGGTCGCCACCGCGGTATCGGGCCGCGATCACCGCCTGCTCGACGACCTCGTCGGCAACTTCTCCGACGACGTGCTGATGCGGGTGCGCCTGGACCGCGCGGGCGACGTCGACGAGCTGATCGACCAGGTGCGCCGGGTCGCGCTCGCCGCCTACGCACACCCGGACACCCCCAACCCCCGGCTCAAGCGCTGCCTGCTGCAGGATGCCGCGCTCCCGCTGTTCCAGGCGACGCTGATCCTGCAGCGCGGGGCGGGACCGCGCAGCAGACCCGAACCCACTCCGGCGCAGGGTTTCTCGATCACCGAGGTGCCGACCGGCGTGGTCAGGGCCAAGCATGATCTCGAGTTCGGCCTGACCGATCACTACGATCCGCTCGGCGCGCCCGCGGGGATCGACGGCTCGTTCATCTACCCGATCGCCCGATTCGACGAAGAGACAGCGCAACGGTTCGTCGCCCGGTTCCGGGCGGTCGTCGGGTTGCTCGCCGACGGCTATCGCGGCCCACTGCCCGCCTTGCTGGCGACCGCGGGACGGCGCGGGTCGTTGTCGACCGCCCGCCGGGCAGCACGCGTGCTGGTGTGATCAGCCGCCGCGTTCGAGTGGATAGCCCGCGTCGCGCCAGGCGACGATGCCACCCGCGAGGCTGAACGCGTCGTAGCCCGCGCGGTGGGCCAATGCCGCGAATCGCAGCGAGTTCTCGCCGACCGGGCACACGAAAACGACCGGCCGAGATCGCGGGAACGGCACGCCCTGGGCGAACATCTCGTCGAGCTGGTCGTCGCGGATATTGAGCGCGCCGGGCACGTGCCCGACCCGGTAGGCCATCGCGCCGCGGGTGTCGACGACGGTGGGACGGCCGGTGCGGTCCAGCTCGGCCAGCGCGGCGGGGGTGAGCGTCGGGGCGGCGGCGGTGTCGTCGGGGCCGGGTGCGGCCGGTGTGGCGGTCTTGCCGAACAGGTCGGGCCTGCGCTTGGCGAAGTAGGACAGGTACGGCTCCAGCCGGTCGCACACGATGAGGACCGCGACCAGCGGCCGGTCGGCCGGGCGGGGCGCGTCGGCCAGGGTGCGCAGGGCGGCGGCGTAGCCGGCGCCGCTGGTGGGCCCGGCCAGCACCCCGTACCCGCGAACCAGCTCGAGGGTGGCCTCGACGGCGGCCGCCGAGTCGACGGTGACGATGTCGTCGTAGAAATCGGGCCGGAACAGGCCGACATCCCACATCTCGCGTTCGGACCGGATGCCGGGGATGAAGTCGAACCGGTCCGACACCACCCCGATCGTGCGCAGCGCGGGATGACGGGCGAGCAGCGCGGTGGCGGTGCCGCGGGTGGAGCCGCTGGTGCCCAGGCCGCCGACGAGATAGTCGAGGTGCGCGATCCCCGCCTCGGCGAGATCGGTGGCGATCTCGGTGCCGGTGCCGTCGAGATGCGCCGCGACATTGCGGTCGTTGGTGTACTGCGACGGATGGAACCACCGGCCGGGAGCCTGACCCGTGGTCTGCGCGATGACCGCCGAGACATCGTCGGCCGCATGGGGATCGGGGCATTCGGACAGGCCGGGCAGTTCCACGATCTCGGTGCCGAGCAGCTGCAGCAGCTGCCTGACCTCGGTCACCCTGATCCGGTTGGTGACCGCGCGCAGCGGGATGCCGTGCAGCGCGCCGAGGATCCGCAACGCCTTGGCGGTGTTGCCGCTGGAAGCCTCGATGAACGACTGCCCGTCCGCGGCGATCCGGTCCAGGTCGGCGCGGATCATCGCCCAGGCGACCCGGTCCTTGACCGAGCCGAACGGATTGTGCGACTCCAGTTTCGCGTACAGGTCGACCTCGGCGAGCCCGTGGACCGCGGGATCGAGGCGCAGCAGGGGAGTGTTGCCGATCAGCTCGGTGATGTGGGTGTAGACCATCACCGCACCTGCGCCCCGGGCCGATAGTCCGCGTCGGGGCACAGGTCGAACTCGCCGTCGCGGTACCGCACAGCGACTTTCGCCGGCTCCGGGTGCATGCTGGCCCGTGCCGCGGACAGATCCATGTGATAGGCGGCGGTATTCGCGAACACCACCGGATCGCCCGGTGCGGGCACGCCGGCCACCCGCACCTGCCGCTGCGTGATCAGATCCCGCTCCAAGCACAGGTGACCGGCGAAATACACACCGACGGCAGCGGATACCGCGGGCTCGGCCAGCACGATCGGATCGATGAGCACCTCCTGGTCGGCGGCGGTGACCGTGTCGCGGCTCAGGTCCAGATGTACCAGCGTCGCCCCGGTGCCCGCGCGTTTGACGAACTCGACCTGGGCGAGGGTGATCCCGGCCTGATCGACCAGCGCCTTACCGGGTTCGAGCCACAGCTCGAGCAGATTGTCGGCGAGCACCCGGCCCAGCGCCCGCCCGCCGTGCCCCGGCAGCGGTGCGCCGAGCAGATCGGCCAGGATATCGGCGGCCGATTCGGTATTGGCGTACTTGTGGAACACCGGTCCGCCGTGGACCGCGCCGTCGGCCACCTGGTAGCCGAAAGTATTGCTGCCCCAATGCAGTGCGCGGCCCTGGCCGAGGAGACCGGCGCGCAGCGCGTGATCGTAGGCGTCGTAGCCCGTGGCGTCGGCGGTGAAGACCTGCCGCAGCCCGCCGCCGATGTCGAGCACCGTCGGCGCCAGATCGTGTCCGTACGCGCGCTCGACCAGTTCGAGGCACGCGGCCACCGCCTGGACGCGTTCGGCCGTGGCCGCGGTATCGAGGTGGAACGCGAAACCCAGCAGTCGCAGGCGGTCCCGGTGGCGGGTCAGCAGGTCGAACGCGGCCTCGGCGGCACCCAGATCGATCCCGAACCGGCTCGGGGAACTACCGGGGAATCCCGAGATACGCAGCAGTACAGGCACTGTGGTGCCCGCATCGACCAGCCCGGCGAGCGTCTCCAGCTCCCACAGATTGTCGACATTGATCGTCACGCCCGCCGCGAGGGCGGTCCGTAGCATCGCCGCGCCCTTGGGGCCGGTCACCTCGATCCGGTCGGCGGGAAACCCGGCGGTCTGCGCGGACATCAGTTCCTGCGCGGAGGCCACGTCGACCGCGATCCCCGCCGTGGCGGCGGTTCCGGCGAACGCTGCCGAACGATTGACCTTGTGCGCGTAGCAGATCCGGTACCTGGTGGCGGCTCCATCGAGTACTCCGCGCAACGCGGCCAGATTCGCGGTGAACACCTGCGGGAAGACCAGATGCAGCGGCGACCCGAATCGGTGCAGGGCCGCGCGCACGGCAGCCCGGTCGTCGAGGAACGCGGCGACCAGCGGATGGAGCGCGGCGGGAACAGCGGGCGGCGGCGTCATCCCACCGCCGCGCCCGGCGCCTGCGCCTGCACGTCGTCGACCGGGTTGTAGCCGCCGTCACGCAAGGCCTCGAACACGCGGAATCTATTGCGCGGACTCCGGATTCGGGCGATCACCCGCTTGGACTCCAGGTCGATCCCGACGACCGGGATGTCCATCGATTCGAGCAGCGCGGTGATCGTTCGGACACAGTGCTTGCAGCTCATGTCGGGGACGTAGAAGACGCTGTCGTCCCCGAGCGGCGCGTCCTCCGGCTCCTGCTCGGCTGTCTCCTCCACGAGCTCCACCGTGCCCGCCAGCGTGGCGAACGTCGCGACGAACCGATCGACTACCGTCGCCAGTACGTGCACCGCCGCACCGTCGACCGCCTGCGGTGCGGCCGCCAGGCAGGCGGGCCGGGACTCGGCGGGCAGCAGCGCGTACTGACGCGAGATCAGATCCAGATCGTCGTGGTACTTGGCGACGGCCGCCTCGGCATCGAGCCCTTCCTCGGTGGTGGCGCGCCGCATCACCGCGCGCGCGTCGCCGATGGTGGCGTCCTTCATCGCGCGCAGGACCGCGATGGAGTCGGCGCTATAGCGCACGCTGCCGTCCGGCTGGGTGACCAGCCGCACCGGAATCATCCCGCGCCGGAAGGTCGAAGCCTGCAACTCCCAGAACCAGCGGGTCGCCACCGCGGCGAAGATGCCGGAATCACGCATCCCCCTGGCGAATTCGACGATATCCCGATAGGGGGTGTCGGCCGCGACGAGTCCGTGCTGGGTCAGCGCGCGCCCGGTGGCCTCCACCCCGACCCGGAAGATCTCGTGCGGATCGTGATCGGTGGTGGTGGCGGCCAGCACCGCGAGGTCGGGTTCGGGCAGCGCGGCCGAGCGTTCGACCAGACCCGACGCGGCCAGCGAACGCCACAGCGCCAGTACGGTTTCCCTGGCTACCACCGCGAGCTCGGGACCGGCGCCGCCGGTACGGAAGTACCCGGTGTTGGGTATGCCCGCGCTGTCGGTCCAGGTGATGCGGTGGGTCGCGCTGGTCACCTGATCCGGGCGGCACGGCCGCATGAAGCGTTCCAGGTACATCCGCTGGGACTGGGTTAGCGAGCTGCCCGGCTCGGGCCGTAACGGGGTGGCACGAAAGGTGATCCGGACCGCCGACGGAGTTTCGGCGGCCGTGAAGAGTCCGGGGGCCGCCAGGCGGGCCAATACCCGGGACGCGGCGCGGCGGTCGTAGTGCGGCGCTGGGGGCATACCCATCGTTGCTGCTCCTCGGCTCGGGGACAGGAAGCGCTCATCGCCGGTGGCCGGCGATACCGGCCACACAGGCGACGAACCGGTCGATCTCGTCGAGGGTGTTGTAGAGATGGGTGCTCACCCGCACCGACCCGGCGTCGGGATCGGCCGACGGCACACAGTGCGCCCCCGTTCGGACCAGGAAACCGGACTCGGCCAGCACGAACCCGAGATCGGTCGCGCTGATCCCGTCGAGGGTGAACGAGACGATCCCGTACCCCACCGCACAGCGCGCGTGCGCAGGCCCCGGGAGGAAGTCCAGTCCGGGAATCGGGCGCAGGCCCTCGATCAGCCGCAGGGTGAGCTCCCGATTGTGCGCGGCGACGGCTGTCGGATCGAGCTCGTCGAGCAGATCGAAAGCCGGTGCGAGGGAGAGGATTCCGGGAATGTTCTGGGTTCCGCCCTCGAGCAGCTGCGGCATCCCGGAACCGACGAGGCCGCCGCCGTCCTCGCCGACCCGCACGCCCGAGTGCCCGCCGGGCAGGAACGGCCGTAGCCGGTCGTGCACTCGCCGCCGGCAGTACAGCAGGCCGATGCCCGGCGCCCCGAACATCTTGTGCCCCGCGAACACCGCGAAATCGGCGCCCAGGTCGATCACGTCGACCGGCAGGTGCCCACCGCTCTGCGAGCAGTCGAA
The DNA here is from genome assembly GCF_042799895.1 of Nocardia sp. NPDC057663. Lineage (NCBI taxonomy): Bacteria > Bacillati > Actinomycetota > Actinomycetes > Mycobacteriales > Nocardiaceae > Nocardia > Nocardia sp. NPDC057663. Next base: position 67,946 of record NZ_JBHVHX010000014.1, read on the forward strand.
GCACAGCAGGATCGCGGGATCGATCCGCCCGCGCAGTTCCTCGAGCGTGGTCAGCCCGCCGTACACGTGATGCAGGTGGCTGGTGGTGATCAACCGGGTGCGCGGTCCCACCTGGGCGAGGATGTCGTCGATGTCGGCCTCGCCCGCCGCGGTGCTGCGATAGGGGCGCAGCACGATGCGCCGCCCGAACCGGGCCATGGTGTCGCGCAGATGATGCCAGGGCAGGACATTGGCGGCGTGATCTGCCGGGTTGTAGAGGATCTCGTCGCCGGAGTCCAGGGTGGCCAGACCCCAGCTGTGCGCGATCGTCCCGAGCGCGGCGGTCGCCCCGCTGGTGAACACGATCTCGTCCGGGTACTGCGCGCCGAGAAAACCGGCGGCACGGGTGCGGATCGCGGCGATCCGCGCGGTCAGTGCCGTCGCCCAGCTGTAGGTGCCACGGCCCGCGTTCGCGGTGTGCTCGCGGTGGTAGGCGGTGACGGCCGCGATGACGGTATCGGGTTTCTGCGTCGTCGCCGCGCTGTCGAGGTACACCACCGCGGGATCGGCCAGCGCGGGGAAGCGGTCGCGGATCGTCACGGGCACCGGGGTCGGCGCGTGCCGGGTCACCGCAACGGCGGCTGGCTCGGGCCGGAGGGGGTGCACCTGATCAACGATACGCACATTTCTGGTACGGCCGACGAAGATTTTTCGCGGACAACGCTTTTCGTGTCGCGGCTCAGTACTTGCCCTGCAGATAGTCGACGAGGTGGCTGCGTTCGGTGGCGAGCTCGGTGATCTCGCTCTTCACCACGTCACCGATGCTGACGATGCCGACCAGCCGATCCGCCTCGACCACCGGCATGTGCCGGATCCGGTGCTCGGTCATGTCCGCACGCAGCGAGGAGGTGTGATCTTCGGGCCCGCAGGTGCGCACCCGATCGGTCATGATCTCGGTGACCGGCCGGTCGAGCAGCGGGGCGCCGTGCCGGTCGAGGTGGCGGACCACATCGCGCTCGGAGACGATGCCGCTGATGGCCACGCCGTCGGGGGAGACCACCACCGCGCCGATATTGTGCTCGGCCAGCACCGTGAGCAGGGCGCGCACCGTCGTCTGCGGTGGCACCGTCGTCACTGCCGTTCCTTTGTTGCGCAGGATGTCCGCTATCCGCATATGCCGCCCACCCATGTCCGCGCCGCTCGTTCACCTCCAGGATGCCCCGAGTGACCTCGCCGTGACCAGCACGAAGACGTTACAACCGGCTATTCGTCGTCCAGGCCCGCCGACAGGTAGGCGGCGGCGGCCAGCCATTGGCGGCACTGCGGCCCGTGGACGTCGTGCTGACGCAGCATCTCGCGGGCCTGGCGGTAGGTGAGCCCGTGTGGCTCGTCGCTACACGACCCGGACGGTGCTCCTGCCGCGCCGAGGTATCGCGGGACCTCGAGACCGGCGGTTCCGGCCGAGACCCGGCGGGGTGTTCGAAACGGCGTGCTCATCCGAGGCCCCTCGCATCCGGCAGCGGAAGGCGGATCGGCTGGTGCTGCCGACGTGCCTTCCGGTGATCTTGCGGCCTGAGTCTACGGCTGCTTCGTTTGCAGATGCAAGAACATCTGGACAGTTGATCCGGGCGTGTCGGGCGGCTGAAGGGCTTGCGGCGCTTGCGAATTCAGGGGACTGGACGTCACCTATCGCGACGCCGCCCAGGTCGTGTCGTCGGGTAAGTACCGACCGGTGCGCGGGTATCCCGCGCGTGTTAATGTCCCGATCGCACAGTACATCTGCAAGAACGTTTGTGCGTGCATCTGCAACTTTCGTAGCGATGGGCATCATTCGAGAACGAGGAGTGTGGCGTGTCCGGAAAGCACGATGATCAGCGGGAACGCCCGGCCGACGGCGCCTGGCGTAAGAGCACCTACAGCAACCCCAGCGGCAACTGCGTCGAGGTGGCCGAAGTGGCCGACGGTTCGGTCGCCGTGCGCAACTCGCGCGACCCACACGGGTCGGTCATCTTCTACACCCGGCCCGAGATCGACGCGTTCATCCGCGGCGCGAAGGCCGGAGAGTTCGACTACCTGACCAAGTGATCGGTAATATCGGCAGCCATGACGGCTGAACCCGACGAGATCGGTCGCGTGCAACCGGTTGTCGACCGTGGCCCTACCGTGCTGCGAATCGCCCTCGGTGGCCAGTTGCGCAAACTGCGCGAGAGCAAAGGCATCACCCGCGAAGCGGCTGGTGACGCGATTCGTGGCTCCCATGCCAAGATCAGCCGGCTCGAACTGGGACGCACCGGATTCAAGGAACGCGATATCCGGGACCTGCTGACGCTCTACGGTGTCCACAACACCGTGGAGCGCGAGTCCTTCTTCGAACTCGCCAGGCAGGCAAGTGAACCCGGCTGGTGGCATCGCTACAGCGATCTGCTGCCCTCGTGGTTCAGTACCTACCTCGGGCTCGAGCAGGCGGCCAGCCAGATCCGTACCTATGAGGCCCAGCTGGTGCCCGGCCTGTTGCAGACGCCGGAGTACACCAGGGCCATCGTCACCCTCGGGTTCGACGACGCCGATACCGAGCGTCGCGTGCAGGTCCGCCAGCGCCGCCAGGACGTGCTGCACCGGCCCGAGCCGCCGGTGGTGTGGGCGGTGATCGACGAGGCCGTGCTGCACCGCCCGATCGGTGGGCGCGAGGTGCACCGCGCGCAGCTGCGGTACCTGGCCGAGCTGTCGGCATTGCCGAATGTGATCGTGCAGGTGCTGCCGTACTCCGCGGGCGGGCACGCCGCCGCGGGCAGTTCCTTCAGCATTCTGCGCTTCGCCGAGCCCGAGCTGCCCGACATCGTCTATCTCGAGCAGCTCACCAGCGCGCTGTACCTCGAGCGCAGGCAGGACCTGGCGCTGTACAAGTCGGTGATGGACCAGCTCAGCGTCCAGGCCGAACAGCCCGACCGCTCGCGCGCGATCCTGCTGGAGTACGCCGACCGCCTCTGACGTCGACGGGGTATCGGACGCCGAGCTTGCTCGGCGTCCGATATCAGGAACTGTTCAGTATTTGATACAGCCGGCGGCGATGCGCCAGAAGGTGTCGGGGGTCAGCGTCTGCAGATCCCAGTCGTCGGCGAATTCGTGCGCGGTGGTCACGATGCGGTCGATATCGAAATCGTTGCGGGTCGCGGCGCCGGTGGACTCCACGGCATCGATGACATAGGCGACCGCGGTTTCCCTGGAGCACCCTGCGGTGTCGGGGTGGGTGGTCGCTGCGCGATCAGCGAGGCCGGAACGGCCGTTGGTGTTGTTCATGTGAACGCCCCTGTGTGTAGGCAGTGGCAAACCTAAGGCAAATATATCCCCAGGTGTGCCGCTCGCGGCCTCCCCTGACTATCCCCTGAATTGTATTGCGGCCCTGAGTTTAGGACGGGGACACTTTCAGATGCAAGCACATCTGCACGATCGATTCCGTCTCGATGCAGCGTTTTTCCCGGCTTCTGAGCGGCGAATCCGTGTTTGCGCCACCGTGTTCACGGCCCGCGGGGTGTGGATAACGTCGTGACCGGCGGTTCGCCGTCGCCGGCCTGCGGCAACGGTGGTACCGCCGGTCCGTCCAAATCGGCCGTCCGGCCGAATTGGGTTGTGATAGTTAATTTTCGGCTAATGAATCGCGGCAACGGCCGACACGATGGGCTCCGAACCGGAGACCAGCTCGAGTGTGTGCCGAAAAGTGTTGTCCGCGACCAAGATCGACGCGAGCGTCGCGGCGACATCGGCGCGCGGTACCGGTCCGCGCGGAATCGGCGGCGGTCCGAGCGTGACCAGACCGTTGCCTTCGGCGTCGGTGAGAACACCGGGCCGCAGGATCGTCCAGTCGAGGGCGCGGTCGCGCAGATCGTCCTCGGCGCGGGTCTTGGCATCGATGTAGGCGGCCCACACCTCGTCGGTCCCCGGCGCGGGCGGCGCTCCGGCGCCCATCGTCGAGATCTGCACGAATCGCCGGACGCCGGTCTGCTCGGCGGCGTCGGCGAGCTGTACCGAACCGTTGAGGTCGACGGTGTATTTGCGCGCGGCGCCGCTACCTGCGCCCGCCCCCGCGGCGAACACCACCGCGTCGGAGCCTGCGACGGCGGACGCGAGGTCGTCGGGAGTATCGCGTTCCATGTCGTAGATGACCGGGACACCGCCGGTCGCGGCGATGTCGGCGGCCTGACCCGGGTCCCGGATCAAGGCGTAGACCTGGTCACCGCGACGGGTGAGCAGCTGAGTCAGCAGCAGGGCGATCTTGCCGTGTCCACCGGCGACGACGATGCGCATGCGAGGTGCTCCTTTCAGGCGGGACGGCGGCCGTCAGCGTTCCGGGCCGCCGGGATTGCAGTTCGCCGACACCGTGGCCGAATAGCCGACGTCGGGTCGCCACGGTTCGAGGTTCCAGCTCGGCTTGTCCGGCGCCACCATCCTCGCCCACACCCAATGGCAGATGAACTGGTCGCGCATGCCCGGCGCGTCGGCGTCGGCGTCGAGGGCGAGCACCTCCTGCCACGCGATCTCGTCGGTGCCGGGTGCCGACGTCTTCCTGCCCGCGACGGTGGGGACGACGAGCAGCCGGGCGCCGTCGATGGTCTCGGTCCAGGTCACGTGGTCGATGAGCGGCAGACCGGCATAGGGGTCGACGGTGGTGGTGGGCGGTGCGATGGTGACCGGCGGTTTGCTGGTCGGTCGCGGTGTCGTGGTGGTGGTCGCCGGAGACGGTGCGGCCGCGTCGTCGGAGCCGCCCGACCCGCAGCCGGTGAGGGCGGCCAGCGCGATCGCGGCGAATGCGGCACCGTTGCGCCACCGTGTCACGGCCGCCCCTTCTGTTGTCCCGTCGTGCGGCCGAGACGCGGCCGCCCGGCCAGCCTAGTGCGGCGGGCCGGGCGGTGCGGGAGGGCTCAGTGCCAGAGCGATCGGCAGGGGAGTCTGCGCAGTTCGGGGCCGACCTGGCCGTCGACGGTCACCAGCAGGCCGGCGTGCACCGCCGCCGTGGTGAACTCCCAGGCCTCGGACGGGGTCGCGGCGTATTCCAGGATCAGGGCGTCCTGCGGTGTCGGGCCGTCGAAGTAGACCGTGATCCGGCGGGTCGGTATCTCGGTCCGTTCGATGCGATGAGGGGTGGCGGCGATGTTCTCGTCGAGGGGAATCATGGCGTGTTCCTTTCGCCCCGGCACTCGTGAGCGCCTTCCTGCTCGACGGTAGGACCACGACCATCGAGGAGAACATGTTCCGGTTTTCCGCTGGAGATCTCACAGCCCGACCGGCGTCGCGGCAGTACGCCGACCAAGCAGGTGCCCCGGCGGCCTGCCTCCGGTCACAACCTCGCCGCACGGCTGTTGTGAGCTCCGCCGATGTCGGTCGAAGGGGGTTCCGACGAGCCACGGTACCGGCCAGTATCGGTGCCGACGGCAGCGACACGGGAGGACAGCCGCATGATCCGGATAGCCGCGGCACGACAGACTCGGCCGCGCAGAACACTGCTGGTGGTGGCCGCGGCATTGGTGCTGGCCACCGGGCCTGCCGCCGCGAGCCACAGCGCACCGCTCTACCCGACCGCCGATCCCGACCCCTTCTACGCCCAGCCCGCCGACCTGTCGGGCACCCGGCCCGGCGACGTGCTGGCGGTGCGGCCGATGCCGCCGCTGGCGATGTTCCCCGACACCAGGATCACGCTGGTGCGGTTCCGCTCGACCAACTCCGCTGGCGAACCGATCGCGGCCACGACGACGGTGCTCCAGCCGACGAACCATCGCCGGGACGCCCCGGTGCTGTCCTACCAGCACATCATCAACGGGCTCGGCGTGCGCTGTTCGGTATCCAAGGTGCTCTATACCGAGGACCCGAACCTGATGGTGCGCGAGGCGATCGCCTGGAACGTGGCGTTGCGGCGCGGCTGGACGATGGCGCTACCGGACCACCTCGGCCCCAACTTCGCCTACGGCGCAGCCAAATTGGGCGGGCAGGTGACCCTCGACGGAATCAAGGCGGTGCGCAAGGTCGAGGAACTGCAGGTCGCGGGGAGCCGGGTCGCCATGGCGGGCTACTCCGGCGGCGGCATGGCGACGGCGTGGGCGGCGGCGCTGCAGCCCACCTATGCCCCCGACGTCGAGATCGCCGGCGCCGCGATGGGCGGGGTGCCGATGAATCTGGTGTCGATGCTCGAGGGCCTCGGTTTCGGCTCGCATCCGGTCTTCGGGCTCGCGCTGGCGGCCGGGATCGGCCTGGAACGTGAGTACCCGCAACGTTTCCGATCAGCGAGCAGATGAACGCCAGCGGCCTCGCCGCCCGCGCCTCGATCGCCGACGCCTGCACCAACGACATCCTCGGCGCCGGCGCGGGGCGGGGCATCCTCGACTTCGCCGCGACGACGTCGATGGTCGACGATCCGCAGGCTCGCGCCGTGGTGGAGGAGAACAGCCTCGAGCTCTACCCCGGGACACCGACCATGCCTGTCTTGGAATGGCATTCGCCCATCGACGGCCTCATCCCGGTCGACGCGATCACCACGACGATGCACCGCTGGTGTGCGGCGGGTGCCCCGGTGGTCACCGAGTCGACACCCACCCCGGACCACCTGACCGCCGCTGTGCTCGGACTACCTTCCGCGCTGAGATGGCTCGATGCGCGACTGCAGGGGGAACCGGCGCCCAGCACCTGCTGAGCCCGGTGCCGATCGGCCCGGATCCGCATGCCCCGACGCGGATCCGGGTCGCTCGTTGTTGCGATCGTGCCGCATTGCGTCACGACTCGGGCACGACGCCGATTCGGCGGGGCGGTTCCGGCGTACCGTCAGTGATCTGACGAGGGGCGCACTGAGGGAGGTTCGGGCGGGATTCGAAGCACCGCATCGCCGCACGTCACGACGAATCCGACGTTGCCACCCGAAGGCGTGTGTGCCATGCGATCTGTGCGTGTGCTGGTCTGCTCGATGCTCCTGCTCTGTTCGTTCGCCGTCGGCACCGCCGCGGCCGAACCGCCACCGACTACGGAATTCCCTGTGCCGCATCCGGGTACGCCGGGATTCCTGCCCGACCTGCAACGCTGGATCGATCAGGTGCTGCCCTCGCCGATCCAGCCGACCGGCGATCCCGATGCCGAACTCGCCGCCCTGCACGCCGCGGTCATGCCGTCGGCGGTCGGCGACCCGATGTTCGACCACTGGCCCGACGGCCTGGCCGACCTGACGCCGGGAGACATCATCGAGACCCGCGATGTCGCCGCCACCGCGGCTCCGCTCACTCTGGTACCGATCCGGTCGGCCACTCTGCTCAAGTTCCGCACCGAGGACGCGCACGGCCGCCCTTCCTTCGCGACGGCGACCCTGCTCGTACCCGCCACCGACTGGACCGGTCCCGGCGACCGCCCGGTGCTGGTCAACAACCTGCCGATCGATGCGCTGGGGCGCGACTGCACGCCGGGATACACCCTGGCGCACGGCCTCAACCTGCATTCGAGCACGACCGAATTCGTCCCGCCGACCACGCAATTGGCCGCTCTGCGCGGCTACGCGGTGCTGGTGCCCGATCACGAGGGCCCCTGGATGGCCTATGCCGAGCCGTATGTCGCCGGGCACGCGGTGCTCGACGCGATCCGCGCCGTCCGCGGAAAAGACCCGGTGACATTCGGCGACAGCAGGTTCGCGATGACCGGCTACTCCGGCGGCGCCATCGCCACCCACGGCGCGGCCAAGCTGATCAATTCCTACGCACCGGAACTCGCCGACGTGATCGTCGGCGCGGCGCTGGGTGGCGTGCCCGCCGATTTCGAGATTCTCTCGCGCAGCATGAACGCCAATCTCGCCTCCGGCATCTTCATGGCGGCGACTTTCGCGATCGGCCGGGAACGCCCGGAGATCCTGGCCGCGATGAACAATCTCGCGCGCTGGGTGGCGACCTCGGTGATGAAAGACCAGTGCGCCAGCGTATTCGCCATCCCCGGCGTACTGCACCTGCCGATCGATGTCGGCGCCAATGTCGCCGACCCGCTGCGCTCGGAACTGGCCACCTCGATCTACGAAATCACCCGGATGTCCGGAATGCGCTCGGCCACACCGCTCTACATCTACAACGGCGAACAGGAGTTCTGGATCCCCGCCGCCGGCGCGCGCAATCTCTACGACGAACAATGCTCACTCGGCGCGAATGCGGTGTACCGGAGCGTGTTCGGTGAACATGTAATCGGTGCGGTCACCGGCTATCCCGAGGCGATGCTGTGGCTGGACGAGCGCTTGCAGGGGGTCGCGGCACGCAGCGAATGCTGACGTAAAAAAATTCCTGTGCCGCATCATGGCAGTTTTCGACTACGCGTGGTGACCTGCCCAGAAACCGGGAGACGTCGGTAAATGGGCGATTTCGTCGCCTTATGTTCAGTGCGGTTTCGACAAAGCCATTCGTATTTCTCGAATCGCACAGGAAGATACGCCAACGATGAAATCTCCCAGTCGCAGACGGACGCTACAGACGGCGGTGCTGACCGGCGTCGGCGCGCTCGCCGTCGCGCTCACCGGTTCAGGGGCGGGGGCGTCCCCGGCCCCGGCGCCGACCGAGCAGGCCCTCGCCGATCTCATCTCCGAGGGCCGTCAGGTCGCCGGTCCGGGCAGCGGTTCCGCCTGCACCTCCGGCAGCGGCGCCGGTTCGGGCAACGGATCGGGGAACTGCTACGGCGGCTCCGGTTCGAGCTCGGGCTCCTCCGGCGGAAAGTCCACCGACACAGTCGGTTACGGCCCCGCGCAGACCTCGTTCCTCGGTGCCTTCGCCTACGGCCTCGCCAACGGCGACGCCACCCCGCCCGGTGCGAACGACTGGAGTTGCCGGCCGACCGCCGACAAGCCTCGCCCGGTCGTCCTGCTGCACGGCACCTGGATGAACGCCTACAACGGTTACGCATTCATGGGCCAGCCGATCAAGGACGCGGGCCTGTGCACGTTCACCTTCAACTACGGCCGCTCCGGCGTGGTCGAAGGCGGCGGCCTCGGTTCGGTCCTGCCCGGTGTGATGGGCACCGGCTACATCCAGGACTCCGCCGATCAGCTCGCCACCTTCGTCGACCGGGTGCTCGCGGCCACCGGCGCCGACGAGGTCGACATCGTCGCCCACTCCCAGGGCGGCGTGATGGCGAACTGGTACACCAAGTTCGACGGCGGCGCGGCCAAGGTGAAGAACCTGGTCACCTACGGCGCCACACACCACGGCACCAGCCTCGACGGCATCGGCGCGCTCGGCCGCGCGATCAACAACCTCGGCATCGACATCCTCGGTCTCATCGAGATCTTCGTCGGGCACGCCGGCATCCAGCAGACGATCGGCTCGGATTTCGTCAACCAGCTCAACGCCAACGGTGACACCATCGCCGGTGTGGACTACACGGTCGTGGGCACCCGCTACGACGAGGTCACCAACCCCTACGACCTGACCTTCCTGAAGCCGGGTCCCGGCGCCACCGTCGACAACATCACCCTGCAGGAAGGCTGCGAACAGGACGTTTCCGACCACCTGACGATGATGTACTCCCCGCGCGCGCTGTCGATCGCGCTGCGGGCCATCGACCCGGCGGGCAACCATGAGCTCGTGTGCACCTTCAACCCCTGGCTGATAGGGGGTAGCGGCTCGCTGTGAGAGATCACGAAGGCGCTGCCCGTACTCGGCGGGCAGCGCCTTCGGCGTTTCCGGGGCAGCTCAGGCGGAACGGTAGCTGCGCGCGACGAGCGCGGAACGCAGGTACCACAGACCCGACGGCTGGGTCGGGTCGAAGCCGGTGAGCTGGCCGATCCGCTTGAGCCGGTAGTCGACGGTGTTGGTGTGCACGTGCAGCACCCGCGCGGTGCGCTGCCGGTTGAGGTTGTTGGCGATGTGGCGCTGCAGGGTTTCCAGCAGCTCGGGGTACAGATCCAGTGGGTCGAGCAGCGAACCGAGGAACTCCCGGCCCGGGCCCGGGCGGGTCAGCTGGTACTCGAGGGCCAGCTCGTCGAAGCGGTAGAGCCCCGAGGTGACCTCGAGGCGCTGCACCATGTCGAGCAGTTCGTGGGCCTGGTCGGCGGCGTCGGGCACGCCGGTCGTGGCGGTCTCGACCATCGCCGCGGTGATTCCGACCTGGGCGGCCTGGGAGAGCTGGGCGACGAGCGCGGCCAGGCCGTCGCGGTCGAACGTGCCGGCGGGAATGAGCACCGTGCCGCCGTCGACGCTGAGCAGCGACAGCGCCGAATCCCCGCAGCGCTTGGCCAGTTCGGCCTGCACCCGGCGGAGCTTGCGGCGGGCGACCACCTTCGCGTCGAGCGCGGGGTTGGCCTCCTCACGGTGCGGCGGGATCGCCAGCGCGAGGACCGCGTAGGTTTCGGCGATCGCGATACCGCACTCGCGGGCCATCGTGGAGGTGCTGTGCCCGCCGAGTAGCGCCGAGGTGAGCGTGTGTACCGCGGTGTGGTGCTCGCTGACGACACCGCGCAGTTCCCGCACATAGGCCAGCGACACCTGGGCGGTGATGGTGTCGAGCATTTCCATCACCATCTTCACGCCGTCGACCAGGTTGTCGTAGTCCTTCACCGACGCGTTGGCGACGACCAGGTCGAGGCCGATCTTGAAGCCCTCGGCGATCGAGTGGTGGATCGTGTCGATCGGCACGCCCTCGCGGGCCCAGCCGCTGGCCGCGTCCTGCAGGCGCTGGAGCTTGTTCGGGATGTCGCGGCCGTCGAGCATGCTGACGGCGAATTCGAGGCAGATCCGGGTGATGGTGGTGACGTCGCCGGAGATGGCGTCGCCGGGCAGCGTGCCGCAGGGGACGACATTGGCGACGAAGTGGCCGACCATCTGCCGGGAGATGGCACGGACGTCCTTCAACGGCGACGACATCGGCTGACCCGAGATGGTCAGCGATTGCCGCGGTGGATTCTCAACGGACATCTGTGTTCCCTTCGCCCGATTTCGGCTCTGCCCCCCGCTGTCCAGCGACTTCACCCTAGCCAACCGGCGCCGATGCCGGAATGGAACGTCAGGTTATGGGTAGCGGACCCATGCTTGTTTGCCTGCTTGGTGAGCGGTCACAAGTCTGGTCCATCGGTATCAGTGGTTGTAGAGTTCTCCGCGCCGGAACGAACCGATAGGGGGCAACACCATGCGACCTGCCGTCCGTTGTCTGGTCTGGGAACTGGACGAAACCCTGTGGGACGGTGTGGTCCACGACGCGACCAGCACTACGCTGCGCCCGCAGGCACTGCGCACGCTCACCAAGCTGAGCGAGCGCGGTGTGCTGCACGCTGTCGCGGCACGTGGTGATCGTTCGCGCACGCTGCGGACGCTCTACCGGCACGGGCTGTACGAGATGTTCTCGGCGGTCGAGGTGGGCTGGGGCCGCAAGTCGGCCTCGATCGTGCGGATCGCCGACACCCTCGGGCTCGGCCTGGAGGGGATGGCGTTCCTCGACGCCGAGCCGGTGGAACGCGCCGAGGTGTCGCGCGCCCTGCCGATGGTGCGCTGCTATGCCGCCCGCAATGTCGACATGCTGCCGCTGCTGCCCGATTTCCGGCACGACCTGCGCTCGGGCCCGGTGCCGACCCCGCCGTTGGGGTTCGCGCGGGTCCCCGCGCTCTGACCGGCACGGATTCGCCTGCGCACGCTGCGTTTACGCACACACTGCCGTATCGCAACCGCTGCAAAGTTGCACTGTGTGCCAAAACGGCGGTGCCGCACGGGTTCAGGACTGCTCCGGCAGGAGCGCCAGCGTGAGTTCGGCCAGCCGATCCGGGGCGGCGACCACGTCGTAGGCCGCGATCCGGCCTGCGCGGACGGTGAACGTGACGGCGAACAGCGGCTTGCCCGCCACCGCCACCACCAGTCCGGGCCGCCCGTCGACGAGGAGCAGTACGGCCTGGCGCGACCGCTGCCGCAGCACCAGCGTGCCCTCCGCGACCGCGGCGGCGCCGCGGACCAGTGCCGCCATCCCGGGCGGTAGCGCCGCCGGATCGGCCGTGCGCACCACGTCCGGTGCGAGCACGGCCAGCAATTCGCCCAGGTCACCCTCGCGGGCCGCCTTCAGGAACGCCGCCACCGCGACGCGTTGCTCCGCCAGCTCGGCCCGCCCGACGCGGGCGGGCGCGTGCACCCGCAGCCGGGCCCGGCTGGCGAGCTTCTTGGTGGTGGCCGGTGTCCGCCCGAGCATCGGTGCGATGTCCGCGAACGGCACGGCGAACAGATCGTGCAGCACGAACGCGACCCGCTCCTCCGGCCCGAGCACGTCGAGCACGACGAGCAAGGCGCGTCCGACCGAATCCGCCAGCAGCGCTTCGTCCTCGGGGTCGACACCGGGTCCGGTGGCGCGCGCGTCGACGGCGGCCTCGTCGGTGGTCTCGGCGCGACGCGTGCGGGTGCGCAACGCATCCAGGCAGATCCGGGACACGACCGTGGTCAGCCAGCCGTCGAGATCGGCGATCTCGGCCGCGGCCACCCGGTCCAGCCGCAGCCAGGTCTCCTGCACCGCGTCGTCGGCCTCGGCGGCGGAGCCGAGCATCCGGTAGGCGACGCCACGCAGCCGAGCGCGCCGCTGCTCGAAGGCGAGCGCGAGCGAATCCGCGCGCATCGGTCACCTTTCGGTCGGGCCGTTCGTCATCGACAACGACGGCAGCTGCCGTCGATCACCGTAGACCGGAGGAACCGTCCGATGCACACCAGCTATGTCGTCGTCACCGTGCTCGCCGCGCTGGCCGCGCTCGTCGCCGCCGCGATCGATGTCGTCCGCGCCGAGTGGGTGCGCGAGAACATGCGCCTCTACGGCGTCGCGCCGTGGACACTCACCCCGTTGGCCGTGGTCAAGGCGGCCGGTGGGCTGGGTCTGCTCGCCGGGCTGGCCTACCGGCCACTGGCCGTCGCGGCCGCGGCCGGGCTGGTGCTGTACTTCGTCGGCGCCGAGCTCACCGTGTTGCGGGCGCGGTGGTACGCGCATCTGGGCTACCCGTTGCCGTACCTGCTGCTCGCGGCCGGGTCGCTGGCCCTGGCGTGAAGCGGTGGGGGGGGGGGCCCCCCCCCCCCCCCCCCCCCCCCCCGGGGAGAGGGCGGCGGAGCGGAAGGGGGGCGAGGCACGCCCGCAAACAACAGTCAGGGCTGGGGTATGCGGGGGGGGGGGAGTGCACAA
>NZ_JBHVHX010000014.1:81071-162343 GCF_042799895.1 Nocardia sp. NPDC057663
GTCCTCGCCGAGGGCACGCGCCGGGGGGGGGGGGGCCCCCCCCGCGGCCCCCCCCCCACCACTGGTTCAGGACTCGGCCAGGATGAAGTCCGCGGCCTGCTCACCGATGAAGATCGCCGGGGCATTGGTGTGCCCGCGGATGATCAACGGCATCACCGAGGCGTCGGCGACGCGCAGGCCCTCGACACCGCGCACCTTCAGGTCCGGGGTGACGACGCTGGCGGCGTCGGTGCCCATCCGGCAGGTGCCGACCGGGTGGTACAGGGTGTGCGAGAACTTCTCGATGGTCAGCGCCATGGTCTCCTCGAGATCCGCGGGCGCCTCCGGCGGGTAGATCAGCGGACCCAGCGCGCTCTTGAGCGCGGGCTGGCCGACCAGCCCGGCGCACGCCCGCAGGCCTGCCATCAGCGCGGCGCGGTCGGCGCCGTCGGCATCGGACAGGTACCGCGGATCGATGACCGGCTTGGCCGTCGGATCGGCCGAAGCCAGGCCGATCCGGCCCCGGCTGTGCGGGCGCAGCAGGATGGCGCCGACCACGACACCGTGCTCGGTCGGCTCGACCAGACCCTCGTGATAGAACGGCGCGGGCGCGTAGATCAGCTCCAGATCGGGGTGCTCGAGCTCGGGCTCGCTGCGCACGAACCCGTATGCCTCACCGACATTGGAGGTGAGCATGCCGCGATGCCGGACGAAGTAGTTGATCAGCTCGAGCGGCTTCTCCGCCGTGAACAGCGAATCCGATTCGACGCTGTAGCCGAGCGCGGCGATCAGGTGATCCTGCAGATTCGCGCCGACCTCGGGGGAGTGGGCGACGACCTCGATGCCGTGCCCCTTCAGCTCCTCCTCGTCGCCGATGCCCGAAAGCTGCAGCAGCTGTGGGCTGTTCACCGCGCCACCACACAGGATGACCTCGCGGTTCGCGGTGACGGTGTGGGTCTGCCCGTCGTGCAGGTACTCGACGCCGGTGGCCCTGGTGCCGTCGAACAGCACCCGGGTGGCCAGCGATTCGGCCCGCACGGTCAGGTTCGCGCGCTTCATCGCCGGTCGCAGGTAGGCGTCGGCGGTGCTCCAGCGCCTGCCGTCGCGCTGGGTCACCATCGTCTGCGCGAAGCCCTTGGGCGCGGGCCGGTTCGGCGACTCGAGCTCGAGGCCGGCTTGGCGCACCGCCTCGAGGAACGCGTGCGTCGACGCGCGCGGGCTGCGCTGGCGCTGCACGTGCAGCGGGCCCTGCGAGCCCTCGTCGGGGAACTGCGCGTCCTGCACGTTCTCGATCTTGCGGAACTGCTCGACGGCGGCCGCGAAGTTCCACTGCTCACCCGCGAGGAGCCCCCACTCCTCGTAGTCGGCGCGGAAGCCGCGCACCCACATCATCGCGTTCATCGACGACGAGCCGCCGAAGGTCTTGCCGCGCGGCCAGTAGATCTGGCGGTCGCCGAGGCCGGGCTGGGGCTCGGTCAGATAGTCCCAGTCACGTTCGGTGCGGAACAGCTTCGAGAACGCCGCCGGAATATGGGCGTACTTGTCGTCGTCGGCCGGACCGGCCTCCAAGAGGACAACCGTGGTGCCCGGGTCGGCGCTGAGCCGATTCGCGAGCACCGCCCCCGCTGACCCGGAGCCGACGATCACGTAATCCGCGGACATCCCACCTGCTTGCACTGTCCAACTCCGATCCTGCGCTGCATCTGTCGTAGCCAACTGGTCGCGCCCGCACGCAGGCTGAAAAGCCCGCGAGCGCAGCCGGACTCGTCGTCCGGCCTCCGCGCTGCATGCAGCGTACTGACAGTGGAGCTCCGGTGGGGGCCGCGTGCCTCAGTCGGTGCCGGCCGCCGCGGCGGCCTTGCCTGCCCGGCGGCCGTAGAAGCTGCCGTCGCCGAGCGAGGCGCCGCTGACGTAGCCGTACGCGCACAGCCCTGACGTGCAGCGACCCGCCGCGTACAGGCCCTCGATCGGCTCACCGCTGACGTGCAGCACCCGCGAGTCCAGATCGGTGCGCAGGCCGCCCAGGGTGAACCCGGCGGTGAGCCCCCGCAGGTCGTAGCCGGCCAGCGGCGGCGTGATCGGGCGAACCCACTCCGGCTTCTTGCCCAGCAGCGGGTCGCTGCCGTTCTCGGCATGGCGGTTGTAGGTGGCGATGGTGGTCTGCAGCGTCTGTTCGGGCAAGCCCATCTCGGACTCGAGCTCGGCCACGGTTTCGGCGACCCATTTCGGCGGGACACGGAAGAACGGGGTGGAGCTCTCGGTCGCGAGGGCTTCCTCGAGCGAGGCCTCGTCGATGACGAGGAAGGCCTGGTTGTCGTTCTGCAGCAGCGTCGCCTGACCGATCCGGCCCGGGTAGGTGTCCTCGGTGACATACCGCTGACCGCGTCCGTTGACGAGGATTCCGCGCGCCATCAGCTGCGGATCGCCGAAGATGGCGACCTCGCTGGCGTCCATGTGCGCCAGTTCGGCGCCGAGCGCGTGCGCCACCCGGATGCCGATGCCGTCGTGTTCCTCGATGGCCGCGCCGGGCCTGCCGCTCAGGCGCGGGGTGTAGCGGTCGATCATCTCGGTGTCGTAGGCGAAGCTGCCGGTCGCCAGGACGACACCGCGCGCGGCGCGCACGGTGACGGGCTTGCCGTAGTTGGTCGCCACTATGCCGACCACGCGGTCCTCGTCGTCGACGATGAGCCTGCGGATACGGGTGTCGTACTCGACGGCGACGCCGAGTTCGGCGACGGTGTCGGCCAGGGGCTTCATCAGCATGTAGCCGCCGCCCCGTTCACCGGTTTTCTTGTCCGCCATCTGCGGTACGTGGCCGCGGGGCGCGGGCTTCGCGATATCGAGGAACGGCGCGGCGTTCTCGCCGCCGGAGTACATCAGCCCCTCGTCGTGCGGCGGCTCCCAGCCGGGCTCACCCCAGAACGCCTCCTTGAACGGCACACCGCACTCGACGAGCCAGTCGTAGTGCTCGACGCTGCCCGCGCAGTAGTCCTCGATCTTGGCCTCGTCGACGCCCGGCCCGAGCGCGGCGGTGAGGAACGCGGCCATGTTCTCCGGGGTGTCGTCGAACCCGAGCGCCTTCTGCAGCGGGGTGCCGCCACCGAGATAGACGAATCCGCCGGCCAGCGCCGCGGCGCCACCCCAGCCGCCGGTCCGCTCCAGGATGAGCACCTTCGCGCCCGCCCTGGCGGCCTCGATCGCGGCGCACACGCCGGCGATGCCGAAACCGGCCACCACCACGTCGGCCTCGAAATCCCAGTGCGTCACGGCGTTCGCGCGCAGCGGGCGGACGGTGTCGATCCGGTGGGGCTGTTCGGTCACGTGTTCCTCCGGTGTTCGGGTACGTACCCGAAATGGTGCCGCTTACCGCGCGACAAAACAAGAACGTGTTATAGAAGTTCCCGCCCAGCGGGACACTTGCGCGCCGGTCCGGCTCCGGTACGGTGGCGATCGAACCGACATAGACGAGAACTGGTGGTGTGTGGTGAGCGCGAACATTCGAGACATTGCGGTGCAGACCCTGAGCGGGGCGGACACCACGCTGGGCGAGCTGGCGGGTGACCGGGCGGTACTGCTGGTCAACGTGGCCTCCAAGTGCGGGCTGACCCCGCAGTACACCGGCCTGGTGGAGCTGCAGAAGACCTACGGTGAACGTGGCTTCACGGTGGTCGGCGTCCCCTGCAACCAGTTCATGGGACAGGAACCCGGCACTGCCGAGGAGATCCAGGAATTCTGCTCGGTCACCTACGGCGTCGACTTCCCGCTGCTGGCCAAGGTCGATGTCAACGGCGACGACCGCCACCCGCTGTACACCAGCCTGGTCGAGACTCCCGCCGCCGACGGCAGCGCGGGCGACATCCAGTGGAACTTCGAGAAGTTCCTGATCGGCCGCGACGGCACGGTCGCGGGCCGTTTCCGCCCGACCGTCACCCCGGACGCGGCCGAGGTCGTCGCGGCGATCGAAGCCCAGCTCTGAGCTACTGCGGTAGCTGACACGGGTACCGCCGCTACCTGCCTGATGTCACACTCCGCCCGCGACCTTCGTCGTCCTGCCGAACAGCACACGACGAAGGAGAAACGAATGCGGATCGCAGTGATCGGGGCCGGCGGACGGATCGGCCGCGAGGTGGTCGACGTGCTGAAGAACCGTGGCGACGAGATCGTCGAGATCACCCGCACGGCAGGCATCGACGTACTGACCGGCCACGGCCTCGCCGCCGCGTTCGCCGGGGCCGAGCTGGTCGTGGACGCGGTGAACGCCGAAACCACCGATACCGCGGTGGTGACCGAGTTCTTCCGCACGATCGCCCGCAATGTCCAGCATGCCGCGGCCGCGGCATGCGTGCGGCGCATCGCGGTGGTCTCGATCATCGGCATCGATGCCTTCACCGCGGGCCACTACGCGGGCAAACTCGCCCACGAGCGGGCCTACCAGGAGGGACCGGTACCCGTGCGCATTCTGCGGGCGGCCCAGTTCCACGAGTTCACCGAGATGATGCTCGACTGGACCACGGTCGGTGACCGGGCCGAAATACCCGCGTACCGAGCGCAATTGGTCGCCGCGCGCACGGTCGCCGAGCACCTGGCCGACCTCGTCCACACCGACGGACCCGCCGTGGTCGAGATCGCGGGCCCGCAGCAGTGGCGGCTCGTGGACGCGGTGGCGCGGGTCGCCGCCCGGCGCGGCGCACCGGCGCAGGTGGTCGAAGTGGTCGACGCCACCGACCCGGACCACCGTCTGCAAGCAGACGGCGCGCTGCTGCCCGGACCAGGCGCCGTCATCGCGGGCCCGACCTTCGACGAGTGGCTCGAGCGAAGGTCAGGAGTCGGGTTGGCTTCTGTACCAACGGAATCGATGCTCTAGGCTGGATTCGTCCAGACGGTCCGAAGCCCGGAGGCGCCCGATGTCGCAATCCTCTGCCGCCTACCCCAGTGCCGTTCCGGTCGGGGTGGACACCACACGCGCGAGCATCGCGCGTGTTTACGATGCCGCACTCAACGGCAAAGACAATTACGACGTGGATCGCGAGGTGCTGGCCCAGGTCCGCACCGTCGCGCCGCAGGTCAACGATCTGGCCTGGGCCAACCGCGATTTCCTCATCCGCGCGTGCCGATTCCTGGCCAAATCGGGGATCGACCAGTTCCTCGATCTGGGCTCGGGCCTGCCCACCGCGGAGAACACCCACCAGGTGGTCCAGCGGGTCAACCCGCGCTCGCGGGTGGTCTACGTCGACAACGATCCGTCGGTGCTCGTGCACGCGCGGGCCCTGCTGGCAGGCAACAGCCGTACCCGGATCGCCGAGGCCGACATCTTCCGCCCGCTCGAGGTGCTCGGCAACGAAACGGTCCGCACCGAACTCGACTTCACCCGCCCGCTCGCACTGTTCCACATCGGCACCCTGCACCACTATCTGGGCGAGGACGGGCCCGCGCTGATGCAGACCTACATCGACGCACTGCCGCCGGGTTCGTTCGTGGCGATCGCCCACTTCCACGACCCGCAGACGCCCGAGTACAGCGAACTGGCCCGCAAGATGGAAGAGAAGTTCATCCACAGCCCGATGGGCAGTGGCCGCTTCCGGACCAGGGACGAGATCCAGGCCATGTTCGGCGATCTGGACATGGTCGAACCCGGCCTGGTCCGCTGCGACGACTGGTGGCCCGACGGCCCGCACCTCACGCCGCTCTCCGACGTCCGGCACTGCATCGTCGGCGGGATCGGCCGCAAGCGCTAGCGCCGACGTCTTCGAGAGGGAGCCCGTTGTGCTGCAGATGATCGTCGTCGGTGCGGGTGTGGCTCTGGTTCATTGGCTGCTGTACCGGCGGCTGGTGGTGGCCACCGGTGTCGGTGGGCCCGCCCGCGTCGCCGCGGCCGTCCTCCTCGGCATCCTGTGGATCGTAGCCGTGGTCGCGATCGGTGCGGGCACTGTCTTCGCGCCCGGTCCGGTGCGGCCGGTGGTCTGGCTCGGCCAGACCTGGTTTGCCGTGTTGTTCTACCTCCTGCTCGGCTTGCTGGTCATCGGTGTCGTGCTGTTGATCATTCGGGTGACGGGATCGGCGTACCGCGTTCGGGTGCTGCAGGTGCTCTCCGCGTTGCTGGTCATCTCGTCGGTGGGTGCGGTCGGGTACGGCGTCGTCGAAGCCGAGGACATCAGGGTGGTCGAGTCCGAAGCACGGTTCGCGAACCTGCCGGAATCCTTCGACGGCCTCCGGGTGGCGGTGGTATCGGATCTGCATGTCGGCGCCGCGCGTGGTCCGGGCTTCAGCGACAGGGTCGCCGACCTGGTCAATGCGCAGAAACCCGATCTCATCGTCATCCCTGGCGACCTGATCGACGGGTCGATCGACCTCGTCGGCGGCGATGTCGCGCCGTTGGCGACACTGCGGGCGAAGTACGGTGTGCTCGGTGTCGCGGGCAATCACGAAGGGTACGTCGACGATGTCGCGGCCTGGCTGGATTTCTGGGAGACCCTCGGCATCGAGACATTGCGCAACGAACACACCGAACTCTCGATCGACGGCGCGACGATCGAGATCGCCGGTGTCTACGACTACGACGAATCCGCGCCGTACGCACCGGATCTGGGCGCGGCGCTCGACCGGACCGAGCCGGATCGGTTCACCCTCCTGCTGGCGCACCAGCCCCGCCAGGTGATCGAAGCGAGTGAGCGCGGCGTCGACCTGCAGCTGTCCGGGCACACCCACGGTGGCCAGATGTGGCCGTTCATCTATCCCGTGCGCTGGGTGAATCCCACGGTGTCGGGCTGGGACCGTTTCGGTGATCTGCAGATCTACACCACGGTCGGGGCCGGAGCGTGGGGGCCGCCGGTCCGCGTGGGCGCCCCACCCGAGATCGCGATCCTCACCCTGCGGCGGGGGTGATCACGACTGCCCGGGCACCGTTCTCTCTGTGTTCAGTGTGCTGACTCGCGTCGGCGCAGTCGTTCGGCATCGATGATGCTGATGGCTGCGTCGTCGATGCTGATCATGCCGTCGCGTTCGAACTCTCTGAGGACCTTGTTCAACGACGGGCGTTGCACGCCGAGCATGGCGGCGAGGGTGCGCTGAGCGAGCTGGACCGAGCCGTCGACGGCCTCGTCGAGCAGCAGCTGGGCGACCTGGGTGCGCAGCGGGCGGCCGAGCATGTTGATCAATCGTCCCTGACCGGCTGAAATCCGCTGGGCGACACTGGAAAACCAGCGCCGTGCGGTCGCGGGATGGGTGGCGAGCAGCGCCTCGAAGGCGGAATCGGGCAGGAACAGGCAGCTCGAGTCGGTGCGCGTGCGTGCGGTGTAGGCCTGCGGCATCCCCAGCAGCAGCGCGATGTCACCGTCGACGTCGCCGGGACGAAGCACATCGACGACCGCACGACCCCGACCGGAACCCACTGATAACTCGATCTGGCCTTGCCGCACGATCCACACCCCGTCGGCGGGTTCGCCCGCGGAGAACACCAGCGACCCGGCCTCGAGTGGTCCGACCTCGATCCGGCCGGCGAGTTCGGTGAACTCGCCGAGACGCAGTGGTGCGGTGGGGCCGCGGCCCACGCACCGCGCGATCCAGGCCGCATGACGCAACTGGTCGTCGTCGAACGACTCCTCACCCATCGCGTGGACCAAGTGGGAGAACGCCCGGTGACTGTGGATCATCGCTGACTCCTGGACGTGGACGAACCTGTCCTCCCCCTGACAATTATCCTCGCGAAGGTAGCGGGATGCGATGGGGAAGCACCATTCCACTTCCCGATCACTGGTGGTTGTTTGGGAGATCGTCGGTGAGGCGCTCGGCTCGCATCGAGGCGCCAGGCGGCTTACCCGCATACCAGGTGGGACGTGTATTCGGCGCTTGCCGTCATCCAGTGGGCGACGGCTGTCGCGGCGATGCCACCGCCGCTCGGTCGGCAGGTCCACGAACACCGCGCCGAGAATATACGTGCTGCTGCACCCCAGTGAGGTCGATACCGGCCAGGACTTCCGACATCGCTGTGGCACCTCTCGTTTCAGGAAACCGCGGCCACCTTGTTTCCCGGCCGGGCTGCAATCACCTTCGTGCGGGGTATTCGGGGCCACAAGATCGTGCCGGAAATCCTGCAGACCGACCGAAGGTTTCGGCTGTGGCGAACGCACGATTTCGGTATCCCGTAGGCAGCTGGGAAAGTGATGCCGGAATATCGGTGCAGTTTGAGCGCGTCGGCAATTATTGCCGTGAAAAATTGTTACCGAAGTCCCCGGAACACATTGTCGCCGATGCCTCCGAACAATTCGGCGACCCATTGTGCCGAATCCTGTCCATACCATGAACGGGTCGGACTCGGCGGCGAGTCCGACCCGATCGGGCGGTGGGTGCGCAGCGGTCTTCAGAGCGGCCCGTGGCCCGCGGCGACCCGGCCCGCGACATGGCGGACATCGCGATGCGAGATCAGCCACTCACCCTCGTACTGCTCGAACTCGTCCTGGACCAGTCCGATGACGACCCAGTCGGCCGGTCGGCCCACGTCGGTGGCGGCCGTGCTCGAGAACCAGTGCCACACCGTGGCATAGGCGGTGAGCAGAGGTTTGTCACCGTTCCATTCGATGGTGGCCTGCCCGATGACGTGGGCGACCAGGGAGCGCTGCGACTTGGGCACCCTGCTCATGTGATCGGTGAACTCGTCGCGGCCGTGGAACAGCACCGGCGGGCCCGGCATGATCCGGTACTCGATCAGCGCGTCGGGGGTGAAGCACTCGTTGAACCGTTCGCTCTCCTGGGTGTCGGCGATCCGGAAGAATTTGTAGAACGTTCGGAAGATCGCCCGCTCCGCTTCGATGGTGGCCAGCAGGTTGTCCTGTAGTGCGGTCACGTCGGTCCTTTCTCTGCCGGCGACAACACATCGCGCGGCGCGTCGTTCGGTAATCGACACGATGCGAAGCTAGCACGGTGCCCAAAACCCTACGATTGTGTACCGAAGAATTCGGTCCGACGATGTTTTTCGAGTGGTGTGATTCAAATTGTTGACCGAGTATTTCGAGGTGTGAAACCTTTCGTCGTGTCGCCCGCCGTGAGTCCCACGTGAATCCGGTGCTGTCCGTTCGAGTCGATTCGCTGTGCCGTGGTGTCGGCGGCGGTGGTGATCCTGTTCACCGGGGCCTGTGGCACCGGTGGTGACCAGGGCGGCGAGGCCGGACCACCGGGGGATGACCGGTGTTGCGGGTGATGTTGTGCGGCTGAGAGTTTCCGCAATCGCGTTCCGAGAACGTCCAGTCATGCCGAGGTTCGGCGACCGCATGTCCGCGGGGCATCGGTCTTCCCGGCAGCCCCGCAGGAACTTGTTAGTTACCTCAGGCAAGGTACTCGCGGGTTGCCTTTTGTCTGTCCTTCGACCGGCTGCGAAGTGGTCGCTCGCGGAGTAAAGTCGCGACGCGAGGATTTGCCAATGTCGGTCCCCTGCAAGGCTACTCGGCGCTCAGCTGGACATCTGCCCAGTGTTGGGGAGTTGCTGCTGCCATGCTGGTCTCGATGCCTCGTGCGCGACGAGTCTGTTGGTTGAGGAGACACTGGGTGACTAGCGCAGAGTTGCTGGCGGGACGCTATCGCAGGGTGGCGGTGGTGGGGTCTGGTGCGATGGGCCGGGTCTGGCACTGCCTCGACGAGTCCGGCGGCAATCGAGCTGTAGCGGTGAAGGAGCTGCATCCCCACCTCGTCGGAGATTCTGATCATGTGCGCCGGTTCGAGCGTGAAGCGCTGTCGGCTGAACGCGTCCGCCACCCGAACGTGGCCGCGGTGCTCGGCCATGGCCGTGAACGCACGCCCGACGGGATGCTTCCCTACATCGTGATGGAGTTCGTCGCCGGACGAAACTTGGCAGCACACGTCCATGAGTTCGCTTCCGGCACGATCTCCTGGCGCGCCCAGGTCCTTGCCGACATCGCCGAGGCCTTGCACGCGGCCCATCGGCAGAAGGTGGTGCATCGTGACGTGAAGCCGGAGAACATCATGATCACGACGGAAGGTCGTGCGAAACTCACCGATTTCGGCATCGCGCTCGCGGATGAACATCTCAATCAACGCCTGACTGCCGTCGGCTACACAGTCGGGAGCCCGGCCTACATGTCACCCGAACAGGTAGGCGGCGAGGTGGTCGGGCTGGCAACCGATATCTACTCGTTGGGCGTAGTGGGCTACTGGCTGCTCGGTGGTCGGCTGCCGTTCGTCGGTGACTCCGTTGCAGAGGCTGCGCGGGCTCGAATGACGCAGGATCCACCTGAGCTGCCGACTACCGTCCCAGTGAACCTGCGGACAACCATCATGCAAGCACTGGACCGAGAACCGAGTCGGCGGCAGGCGAGCGCCAAGGAGTTGGCAACGCAGTTGCGAGGTGATCTGACCGCACTACATGTTGCTGATCCACCGAAAGAAGAAGCGCCCGTACTGAACCCCACCTTGGAAATCGTGCACAGCGACGAGACCCCTGTTGCTGTGCACTACTTGGTTGAGGCTGATCCAGTTCTCGACGGGTTGGTGTCGCCGCGACAGTGGGGGCTAGCCATCGGGCGGAGGTTGAGTGAGGGCGACGACGGCGCTACGCGACTTGGTGTGTTGCTCACAGGTGTTGCCATTCTGCTCGGAATTGCCAGCGGCACAGGACTGTTCGTGCTGGCACTGATGGTGCAGGCGGCGCTGTGAGCCTCGACGGAGCCGGCAAGCCGAAGGCGCTGTCGGACTATTTCTTCGACGGAGGCTCCGCTCAGCGATGGAGGAGGCGAATTGTTCGCGCCTACTGGCTCAGTTCGCTGATGACCCTGCTTGTTTTGGCCATTGATCACCTGGGGAATTGAGTCGAGACCTATGCGGATCGTGTGCATCAACTGCATGAAGTCGTTCGGAGAAAACGATGTCGAGTGGCGAGACCACAACGACAGACCGATCCCTGACGTCGCGCCGAGGACGCGGTGGGGGAGAGTCGCAAACCTGCTCGAGGGTCGCCGTAGTCCGATCGAAGGTTCCGACATCCTCGCCCGCATCGCGAAAGGGATGACGCCACACTGCCCACGCGGGTGTGTACTGCCCAAACAGATGCTGGACCGACCGACACGGGTGATCGGATTGGTGGGTGAGACCGGGTCATCGAAGACCAGTGTGCTGATCTCGATGATCAAGGGTGCGGACGACAATCGTGAGCTTGCCCGTAAGGGCATCGACTTCAACTTGTCTCCCTTGTCCTATCAGGCATGGAGCGTCGCGCGCGACCGGCAGTTCAAGGAAAGACGGCCCGTCCCGGGCACAGTTCCGCGAATGACGCACGACGACGTGGCTGAACCTGTCCACCACTGGAGCAACCTGATTGCCCGGGAGCCGTTGGTAGTCGAGGCACGGACCGACCACGGTGCCGTGAACTACCTGTTCGTCGACCTGGCCGGGGAGGACGCCCTCACCGAGCAGAACGCCGCTTCGGTGAGTCCGCATCTGGCACTTGCGGACTTCCTGTGGTTCTTCATCACACCCAACCTCAGCTCGGACCTGGTGGCTGAGATCGAATCGCGTGGACCGGAAGACGTTGTACTGAACTTGCAGGACTTCGGTGAGCACAACCAGGACATCGAGCGCACCAAAATCATGGTGCGTGAGATCTCGAACATGTGGAAGCGATTCCGGGGCATGCACCCTGACAAGACGCCCGGTCGTCCTCGAATCGGAGTGACGGTCATCCTCACCAAGGCCGATCTGCTGTCGCATATCGCTCCGGAACATCCTGCCGCGCCCTACGTCGCACGAGTTGCGCCGCCCGCCGACTGGACGGACGGCTCGACCCGCGAGGCAGACCTGCTCGACCCAGAGCTGATCCGCGCGCGCAGCGTCGAGACCTCATCGCTGTTCTTCGAGTTGCTGCCGCAGTTGCACAACGCGATTTCATCCTGCTTCAACGACGCGATGTATCTTCCGGCCGCTGCTGTCGGTCACGTCAGCCAGCTCGGCAGCGAACAAGGCCGCTACTACGCCGACGTCAAGCCGTACGGCGTTGTGGACCTATTCGTTTCGCTGCTGGCGGATACGCCGGAACTGCGAGGAGGAAGACGATGAGCAGACTGTCGGCGGAAGCCCGTACTGCGGCGCGCGCACCATCTCCGAACACGTTCGAGCACTTGGGATTCGGCTGGATGCCACGCAACATCGATGCTGCGGGTACCGGGTTCGGCGTCATCGCTCGTAGCCGGAATTGGAACGGCAGCATCGGCACGATCGCGCGCGATCTCGGCCAGCTGACCGCCCGGCGCCCAGACGACGTCGAAACTATCGAGCTGGTGACACATCGTAGCTTCGACCTGCTGGTTCGAACAGCGGTCGCCACAGGCGCGCACACCCGCGAAGGAGCGTATTTCGTCCACATCGTCGATATCACCGGTACAGGTGTGCAAGCGGCATTGGCCCTGATGCGGGCAGGACTGCCGTACTCGTCCACACTGCAATTCACGGAAGAGCTGCCCAACCCAGGCGTCGCACCCCTTCGACTGGGCAGCCAGACAAGGTCTGGCGGACCGAGTGATGAATTCCTCGGCCTGGTCGCGGCGGCCATCCTTGCCTACCTGGACAATGCGATACCCCGGATCGGCATCGTGGGTGCGACACCGGAACTGTTCGCCGACATCCTGTATCGCGTTGTCGAGGCCTTGCCCTCCGGGTTGGCCGATGGCCTCCTGTTCGCCTGGTCGGCCGCTGATCTCGCTCACTTCGGTGCAGATCCTCGTATCGTGGGCGCACCGGCCGCTGGTGAACTGACCGGCCCACGTCTGGTACTCGATCACCGGGATAGTGCGACAACGCTGCACAACCCCGCTGTGCAGGCCTATCTGGGGCTCGCTGCGACTCTGCTGTCGCTGCGACGTGACGACAATCTTCCGGACCACAGCATCGGTGATGTCCCCCAGCTGCGACAGTGGCTGTCGGAGCGTCAGCTGAGGACCCGACCCGTCAAAGATCTGTCCGACTCCGAATTGGTCACCCTGCTCGTGGCGCCGGACTCAGAAATCTGGTTGCAGGCACAGCCCACGATGACGGCTGTGGTGCGCCGAGCCATCACGACCCCGCCGATGTTACGCGCGCTGGCGAACCGATTCCCCCGCAACGCCGCGGTGGAACTAGAGATCTTCGCGGCTCTCTACGACGCGGAAAGACTATCGCCGAACGAGGAGAAGATAGTCGGGGTGGCCGGTCTCGCCTTCGCCGACTACCAAGGCTACGCAGTCCAGCGTTTCATGTCGGGGTTCGGCCGCACGCCGGCGCCGAGCAGTGTTCGTCGCATCGTGTTCCCTGTGATCACTGCCTCTCCGACGTTGCTCGAACCGAGTAATCGGTCGATGTTGGAACGGCTGATGGACGAACATGAGTTCCGTATCGCAGCGGCAGCCGGCCACCCGCTGCTGGCGCAGGAATTGGTGTGCTCGCAGCTGTCGCTCCGCTCGTCGCGACGCGACCTGGAAGCACTCGACGCGGCAGTGCGCCACGATGGCGACGCCGTGGAAAGAGCCGTCCGTATTGCAGTCGATCCTGAACCGGCGTGGACTGCGGCATGGATTCTGGAATCCCTGCCGCTGGCAGCCGCTGCCTCTGCCCTGCGAACACTGATAAAGCGCGGGCAGCTGCCCCCGCTCGACATCTTGTCCATCCTCGGGGCGTCTCAGCGGCACGACCAGGATGTCCACCGCGTCTTCGCTGAGATCTGGCCGGAGGTGTCGAGCGCGCTGGGCGTTCCGGATCGCCTCGCCCCATGGCTGCTTGTCGACGAAATACCTCGACAGAAACGCTCGGCGACATCGTCCCGTACCGCTGGGAGCGTATCCGACAGACCGCGCATCGTTGCGCCACAGGGACTGTCCGAGCTGCACAGCGCCCCGATCGACGAACGGTCGAGGTGGGGGTGGCTTCAGTTCTGGCGACGAAACAAACAGAACCACGACGTCGATCGTCGGAGCGACAGGAACCAGCAACGTTGAACGAAACACGCGAAGTCGGCCGCGCTCAGACGGTACTGAGCGCCGTGCCGATGGGAATTCTCGCGGGCGCCGGTGCTGGAATCGGCGCGCTCGTCCGCTGGCCTGGGGTTGACCACCCGCAGCCCTATCAAGGGGCGGTCGTTCTCGCTGCGTTCGTCGCGATGGCAGGATGGTTTGCGCTGCGGACTCGTCGGCTGGCGAGCTTCGATTCCAGCCAGATCACGGTGACCAGCGCGCTGGCTTCCAGCCTGAGCGCGGCGGCAGTGTTCGGCGCCATGGTTTTCGTCACCAACAGTGCGCAGACGTCAGTTGTGATCGTGCTGGGGATCGTTGCTGTGGTCACTGCAATTCTGCTGCCACGCTCCGCACGGGCGCAGCTGGTCTGTTACGCGTTGCTGGCGGTGTTGGGGGTTCACGCCTGGAGCGGAACGCGGTGGGGAATACCGCTTCTCGTATCGGCGGGTGTGGTCGCCACGGTGCTCGCGCTCACGGCGATCGTGTTGAGTTCGAGCAGCAGCACCACCGGACGCTCGATCGAAGGCGCTGTCATCTTCGGTGCGGTGACCGCAGTCGTGTTGCCCGTGTCCGCACTGGCTGCGGAACCGTACTCCTTCGTTTCTCGCGAGTGGCAGCAGAGTGCGGTTGCCGCGTCGCTCAGCCGTCTGGCAGTCGGCATTCCACCGAGTGAGTCGGGCATCGTCTTCGGTACCGTCGCCGCGGCGGTCAGCACGGGTGGCGCCGTCGCGGTCCTCGACTTCGCTGCCCCCGGAAAGCATGTCCTGTGGCTACGTGAGCCGGCTGGCGAGTGGACACGCAGCAATCTGTCCGCACGGTTCCAGCGTCCGGACGGCGCCTCGATCCTCCTGGCAGCTGACGTCGCGGGCGGACAGAACACAGCTCTCCGTGCGAGCCTGACGGGCGCGGAAGAAGATTCCAGCACAGAGGCTTTCGCCGGGGTAGGTGAGAAGCCTTCCTTGGCATACAGCGGCGATGACCTGTTCGGCGTGTCGAACAGGGGCCTGTGGCGAGTCGAAGACGGCAAGCTTGTCATGGTCGCAAACCCATGGGACAAGCAGGCAGTGCGTCGGACCTTGGCTGCCAACGACGGGCGCGATGCGATCGTGCTGTCCGATTATGCGGCGGACGGAGCAGCTCCCTACTACTCGACGATGGAAACCATCAGCCTCGAGACGGGCAAGGTCGAGCGGATCGACTTCGACCAAGAGATTCCTGCGACGGTATCGGAGCGAATGGTTCCCTCGACCAAGGACGTTCGCGACGGTCAGTGGCCTATGGTCGGGGTCTCGTCGTTGAACGACGGCACATTTGTGACCTTGGTCGGGGAGGCGATCGTGCGGTTCACGCCGCAGGGTGAACGGCGAACTGTCATGAGGTTCAAGCAGCCCGACAAGCCCTTCAAAGATCTGAAATTGGTCGGCGACCTCATGTCCTGGGACATCGACGGACCTCCGCACATGGCCAGGTTCAACTACGGCAAGAACATCATGAGCCTCGTCCCCGACGGCGAGCCGAGGACGGCACCGATCACCCGCTCGTCGGAGAACGTCTCGCGGCGTTGCGGTTCGGCCGGTGCGACGTTGACCCCCCTGTGGACCGGCTATGCCGAAGTGGCGACCGGTACACCGGGTTCTCAGGCGGTCGTCGTCACCGTGGGCGACGGATGCTCGGTGGGAGTATGGCGCAATGAACCCGGCAAGCAGGACTGGCTGCTGCTGAACTCCACTCGCGACTTCTACACAGACAACCCGCCGCTGACAGTCGAAGGCGCCGGATTGACCCACAACCCGTCCACCGTCGAGGGCAAGCTGTTGGTCAACTCGGCGTCATTGCGCTCGGAATTCGTTGTCTGGCAAGGCACACCGCAGCTGATGAGTAGAAACCCGTCTGGCGAGGCAGCCGCGACGACGTACCAACGAATCGTCGGTTCCGCGCGTTCAGGACAGACCCGCTGGCTACTCGCACATGCCAAGGGAACCGACTGGTCTGACGCGGACGGAACGGCGAGCTTGTTTCGAGTTCGAGCTGATGGTGACTGGGAAAGAACCGTGAGCTTCGAAGGCGCGACCGGGCTTGCGGTGACAGCGAACGGTACTGTCGTGGTCTCGACGTGTGTTGCCATCTACGCCGCAGATTCCGACGCAATTGCTCGCGCGACCGAATCCGGAACCAGTCTGAACGAGCAGTTCCGGACCGTCGCCAACTTGCCGAACAGGTGGGACCGCGACAAAGGATGTATCCCTGGTGCCGCACCGAGTGAGGACAATCCGGGCGGACGCGTCAGCTTTGCCCATGCGATCAGTCCGGACGCGAAGCATCAGGCCGCGGTGTTGGTCAGCCAGTCGGTCCTTCTTCCCGACAACCGCTGGCGTCATCTCATCTCGAGACTCGACACTGGTACCGGCGCTGTATCACCGGTCCCAGGTGCAGATTTCACCGACGATGGCCTCGTCCCGGTAGCTATGGCCAGCCGGGACGACGGCGCGATGTGTGTTGCGGCCCTCGACGAAGGCGGTCGGGGTGTGCTGCTGTACAACAGCGCCGGAATCTCACGCCGAGTGCGTCTCGACAGCGGAGTTCAACCGAACGGGTGCACATGGACCGCAGACGGGATTGTTGTCACCGACTCCATAACGGGCGATGTCTATCTCGTACGCAGCGCTGGGCGCCGTGGCTTCTGAGGGGACATTCTCGGCAAGCTCGTCCCCTGAAGCGAACGTAGGAGTAGTGCGCGCCCAGACGCCACCTGGTGTGTCGAGGTCGGACGCGGTCAGCCTCGGTCAATAGTCGAGAGCGTGCTCCGGTTGACAGACATGCAGCGGAGACGGCAGATATCGGATGATGGCGTCCAGGAACGGGCCGATATCACTCCACGGGGCCGCATCGCACAGGACGGGCGCAGCGTCGCCGATGTGGGTGAGGCAGCGGACACGGTCGTACAACTGTTCGGGTGAGATCTCTCGCGGGCCGAGTGCGCCGTCCCGAACCCCGGTGTCCTGTTCCATCACCGTGTTCACGAGGCTGCGATACCGCTGCTCGGCGACTTGCCAATGGCTGCCGTAGAATTCGACACCCATCGGTTCGAGCGTCCACATCGGGACCAGATCGACGACGCCTTCGAACTCGGTGCCGATGCCATGCGGGATCTG
Organism: Nocardia sp. NPDC057663; assembly: GCF_042799895.1. NCBI lineage: Bacteria > Bacillati > Actinomycetota > Actinomycetes > Mycobacteriales > Nocardiaceae > Nocardia > Nocardia sp. NPDC057663. The sequence goes on from NZ_JBHVHX010000014.1 coordinate 98,185, forward strand.
CAGCGTCAACGGCACCGCCCCGTGCGTATCTGCGATCGTGCGGACGCAGCGGTCGAAGTCCGCGGCGGGATGATCGAGTCCGGTCACCAGGCACAGACGTGCGACCTGGTGGTCGTCGGCAACCCGCAGGATCGTCTCGAGTCGGGGAGTGCGCTTCGCGGCGGCGTTCATGACCGCGACCACCCCGTCGGCTACCCGGATGGACCGCTCCATCGTCGCGATGGGCGCGTGGCTCGACAGCTCGGCGAGACGAATCGTGTGATCGATGTGGTCTGTTGTCCACTGGACCGTAGCCGCCGTGTCGGGCCTGGTTTCGGCGAAACGGCGGGTCAGCCGGTGGACAACCCGTGTCGTCTCCTCGGGGTCCCCGATGATCGTGACGTTGCGGATCGACTGCGGTTCAATGACTTCGGTGCCCATCGCGTTGTGGTACTCCAACTCGACTCGAGAATGTCAGCGCATCCTCAATCCGGTCTCACCGTACCTCCGCCGATGTGCCGGTGAAGCGGATTCCCGCCCCAAAGTAGAACGTGTTCCTATACCGTCGGGCTTGTGCAGAAAGAACAACGCCCTGCCGTGGCCGACTGGTTCACCGCGGACGACGGCACGGTGCGTCTGCAGGGGAGTCGCTGTACTGCCTGCGGCACACCGTATTTCCCGCGGAACGCGCTGGCCTGCCGGAACCCGCAGTGCGCCGGTCCCAAGGACGGCTCCGAGCTGGTCGAGTACCTGTTTTCCACCCGTGGCCGGATCTGGTCGTATGCGGACGCCCGCTACAAGCCACCCCCGCCCTACGTCTCGCCCGATCCGTTCGAGCCGTATGTCGTCGCGGCCGTGGAGCTCGAGGTCGAGCAGATGGTGATTCTCGGGCAGGTGGTCCGTGGCCTGACGGTGGATGACCTGACGGTCGGCATGCCGGTCGAACTGACCCTCGGCGTGCTGTACGAGGACGAGGAAGCGGAACATACGGTGTGGATGTGGAGGCCGGTCGATGACCGAGACGAGTAATCGCGATATCGCCGTCCTCGGTGCGGGCATGCACCAATGGGGCAAGTGGGGGCGCAATTTCGTCGAATACGGACTGGTCGCGGCCCGCGTGGCACTGGCCGATGCCGGGGTGGACCACCGCGACGTCGGCTATATCGCCGGCGCGGACACGATCCGCAACGGATACCCCGGATTCGTCTCGGGCGCGACATTCGCCCAGGCACTCGGCTGGACGGGGGCGCGGATCTCGAGCAGCTACGCCGCCTGCGCCTCCGGTGCCCAGGCCATCGCCAACGCGCGCGCCCAGATTCTGGCCGGGCTGTGTGACGTGGCGCTGGTGGTCGGCGCCGACACCACCCCGAAGGGCTTCTTCCAGCCCGTCGGCGGCGAACGCCGCGACGATCCGGACTGGTTGCGTTTCCACCTGCTCGGCGCAACGAACCCCATCTATTTCGCGCTGTATGCCCGTCGGCGAATGGCGTTGCACGGCGCCACGCTCGACGATTTCGCCGCGGTCAAGGTGAAGAATGCCCGGCACGGCCTGAACAACCCGTATGCCCGCTATCGCAAGGAGGTTTCTGCCGAGGAAGTCGCCGCCTCGGCGATCGTCTCGGACCCGCTGCGGCTGCTCGACATCTGCGCCACCAGTGACGGCGGTGCGGCGCTGGTGCTGACATCGATGGAGTACGCGCGTAGTCACGGCGTCACCGATCCGGTCCGCATCCGGGCGTTGTCGACGGTCACGCCGACGTTCCCGAAAACGGTGCTCGATCTGCCGGACTTCGCGACGGACTCCGCCGTGGCCGTCGAGGTTCCGACGCGCGAGTTCCGTTCCGCCGTTGCCTACGCCGCCTACGAAGAGGCTGGACTCGGGCCCGCCGATCTGTCCTTCGCAGAGGTTTATGACCTGTCCACTGCGCTGGAGTTGGACTGGTACGAGGACATCGGACTCTGTGAGAAAGGCGGCGCGGAAAAGCTGTTGCGCAGTGGTGCAACGACATTGGGCGGACAGGTGCCGGTGAACCCCAGTGGCGGGCTGGCCTGTTTCGGTGAGGCGATACCGGCGCAGGCGATCGCCCAGGTCTGCGAGCTGACGTGGCAGTTGCGCGGCCAGGCAGAGGGCCGCCAAGTCGACGATGCGCGCGCGGGCATCGCGGTGAATCAAGGCCTCTTCGGCCACGGTTCGGCCATCATCGCCACCCGCTGAACCCGGTATCACTCCGTGTTCGGTCCGGCGAGGTTCAGCTGGTAGATCGCGACGGTCGTTGCGGCGCCGAAGATCTCACACCGCCGAGTTCGTCACTTCGGTGACCGTAAATGATCTGGCGGCACCGATGAGTTGCGGCGATGATCATGGGGTGTTCCACACCCGCGGCGACTATGCGAGAAGATCGTGATGGCAGCTCGGGGTCCCTTGCGGAGCAGGGCGTTTCGGTGGGTGTGGGGCGGCGAGACCGTCTCGATGGTGGGTGACGCCAGCTACGAGGTCGTGCTCGCGTTGCTGGTGCTCTCGGTGACCGGGTCGCCCGCGGCGCTGGGCATGGTGATGCTCGCCGTGACCGTCCCGCACGGGGCGCTGCTGCTGATCGGCGGTGCGATCACCGACCGGTTCTCGCCGCGCACCATCATGCTGATCGGCCACCTCGTGCGTGGCACATTGCTTGCCGTGCTGGCAGTCTTGGCGGCCGCCGACGCCGTGACACTGTGGCACCTGCTCGTGATCGGCATCGTGATCGGCACCGCCGAGGCGTTCTTCCATCCGGCGAGCGCCGGTATCCTGCCCAGCCTGGTGAGCAGGGCGGACCTGCCGAGAGCGAACGCACTACTCGGCGCCGGTGAACAGGCTGCCAGACTGGCCGGACCGGTGCTCGGTGGTCTGCTCATGGCGGTGGCCGGTGCGCCGATCGCGATCGGGTTCAACGCGTTGACCTTCCTGATCGGCGCGGTGACCGTATCGGCCGCGCCGCGCCGCGAGCCCGAACCGGTCGAGCAGTTCTCCGCGAGGGCAGTGCTGCGGGAGATAACCTCCGGGTTCGCCTACGCCCGCCGCAGCGTGGAGGTCCGTATCATCCTGCTGCTGGTCGGCGCCGCGACGCTGAGTTACAGCGGATTGTTCGGCGTCGGTCTGCCCACGCTGTCGCAGGACTTCCGCAACAGCTCCGTCGTGCTCGGCGCCATGCTGTCCGCGTGGGGCCTGGGCCAGTTGGCCGGCACATTGTCCGCCGCGACGTTCGGTCTGCCTCGGCGGTGGGGTGTACTCATCGTCGCCATGACGATCGCCGAGGGCTGTTCGTTCGCGGTGCTCGGGTTCGTTCCGCACTACCTGATCGCGGTCGTGCTGCTGGCCGTGCTGGGTTTCGGTGTCGCGTACTCGACCGACGTCGCGCTGCCGACCTTCGTGCAGACCACCGCGCCGGAGACGATGCTCGGCCGAGTGAACAGCCTGATCGACCTGCCCAGGGCGGTGCTCTCGCCACTGTCGCTGGCGGCCTTCGGTTTCCTCGCCGCCGCCGGTGTCCGCTGGGCCTTCCTCGCCGCCGCCGTCCCGGTGCTGCTGGTCGGGATCGGCTTGCTGCTGAGCGGGCACGCCGCGACACTGACCAGCGGTTCGGGCCCGGCCGCGGATCTGGACGGCACAGCCGACCCGTCGATCCCTCGGCCGACCTGACCTTTCTTTCCACGCGCTTTCCCGTCTACTCTTTCCCGAAAGAGGCTGGTGCTGGGCAGTATTAGGCTCATGTCGGTAGGTTCTGGAAACCGGAACGCTCGCCGGACGGTCGCAGGTTCAAATCCTGTCAGCCCGACAGGCAAACCCTTTCTGGTCGCGGTCGGAGAGTCGAGGGGCGGAACAGGTCGCTGCACGTCGACTCCGAAGTCGACGTGCGGTGGGAGGCTCCCGACATCAGCTCTTCCCGTCGGGTTCGAAAGGGTGCAGTTGACGTCCTTGAACCAGCGGATGGCGCAGCTTCCCAGGGGCCCATGCCCCGAGACGCCGCGACGCCAAATCGGTTGCGCCACAGTTAAGCTAAACCGCCTGCACGGCGGTACAGGACGTTTGCCCGGCAGACCGTCAAGTCCGCCGGGCAACCGGATCAACGGCAGCCCAACCGCTGGCTGTATGCGCGATATGCGGCAGAAGTGCGTACGTCCTGGGGTCGACATCGTCAGTCGGTCGAAAAGAAGAGGGTGTCCGGGACATACCAGCTGTCATCTCGCCCCTGACGACTCGCCCAGTCCTGGTGCTCGAATTCCAACTTCTCCACCAGCGCGGTGAGATCGTCGACGAAGTCTTGATCGATCTTGTCGATGACTGCCCGATAGGCATCGGCGACAGCTTTCGCTCGTGAAACCGCCAGGTGGCCGACTGCGGGGTATCCCTCCAGCGAACCCGGTATGTGGAAGGGGATTTCGGTCGGAGGCCCCGCGAACAGGAACCCGAACGAACACAACTCCTGGGGCACGCCACAGCGTTCGAGTTCCTTATCCAGCTCGAAGAAGTACGCGATGGGGTTGCGAAAGTACCCGACCTCGGCGGGATCGGAACCGTTGCTGGCGATGATGATCTGAAGTGCGGCGTGATATGCGCAGCCTGCGTCATCGCCAGGCGCATCGGCCCGGCCTCGGACCAGGTGATCGAGCGCGTCAGGTATGGACAGGTCCCAGAAGATGTCTTGGTGATCGAGTGCGCCCTGACAGGCGGTTGCCCGATCCTTCATGCGGCCGAGGCGGCGCACCTGATCCTCGGTCAACGATGTTGCGCCGATGAACGAAAGAACATCATCGCGTTTGGCGCTACGCAACTCTATGCAGTGACTACCCACGCACCCATGCTCGCAAGGCACACCGACAGCGCAGGCACTGGGATGCTCGCTCATCGGGCATGTGCGGATGATCTGAGGCGCAACCGGACCCGCTCACTGGCCGTACCGCCCCTGACCGGTTCAGCAGCCTGAGCATCTGCTCGCTGCCATTTTCAAGGGTTTCCTGTAGAAGGAGCTGGCTGATCGAAAGCTCCTGCCGCAGCCGCGGCGAACAAGTTGCTGCCCATGCTCGCGCGGAGACTCGAGTCTCCCCTGGCGATCCAGGTGAGCAGCACGTTCAGTAGTTGGATGAAACCGGGGTGTTCGCGCTCAGCCAACAGCTCGGACCAGTTTGCTCGGAACCGCTCGCCACGGATGCTCTGCCGCGTTCGATTCTGCCTGTTCGATTCGCTGGCGAAGGACGTTCAGCAAGGTGGCAGGGTCCGCGGCCGAACGCTGCCGAAGAAAGTGCCGGATGGAGGACTGATCGAGGTCGCAGAGCTCACCTATGGTCCAGATCGTCGTCTGCTGTTGCGGCGATAGCGAATCAGCAGCGCAGGACTGATCAGCGCGCGGCTGTCGCAAGCGGATAACCATCAACCTGTCATCAGGTAGCGGACTACTCGCGATTCTCGTAGCCCGCTGACGTACAGATCTAGATAGCCCTATTGACGGGGATCGATACTATTTTCGAAGGGGTTACCAGCTATGGGCGCTCATGCCGTGGAGGTCGCAGAGCCACCAAACGCCAGTATATCGCAGCGGCCCGAAATCCCGCTGGATCCACCCTCGAGCGTTCGGGATGCAGCCCAGTATCTACAATGCCGAACAACTGGTTCGGAGCCGACACGATGGGTCGATCCAAGGGTCCTATGGTGGCCGCCCACAGTGGTGGACAATCGAGGAGCAGGCATCACCATAGGCCTGCTCGAGGGCGACTACAGCCCCTCTGTAGCCGATCTTGAGGGTGCGCACATCACCGTCCGTCGATTCGGTGCCCGAGACAACGCCTCGCAGTGGTTGTGTGGGCACGGATCCTTCTCCGCATCACTCCTCGTGGGGCAGGGCAGCGCAAAGCTCCTTGGGACTGTGCCGGCCGCACGGCTCCTCATTGCCTGCACCGCATCACCCAACGGCATGTCCCAGCCCGACACCGTCGCCGAAGCTCTGACCTGGCTGGCCGCGGAGGGTGCATCCGTGATCGCCATCCCACTCGGCCAACACGACGAGCACCCCGGTCTAGCGGATGCGCTGTGCGCAGCCGCGGACATAGGGGCTTTGATACTCGCAGCAGCCGGGAACTGCGCCCCACGACCTATCATGTTCCCGGCCAGGGACCCCCACTGTCTCGCAGTCGGGGCATGCACCGCCACCGGCGCCCTGCTTCCCAACTGCGCAACCAGCCCTCGCCTAGACATCATCGCTCGCGGTCACCGAGTCATCGCCCCGATCCACGACCGCGCAGTCTGTCGTCGCAGCGGCACGTCAGCCTCATGCGTTCTTGCCGCCGGGCTCATTGCCGCTTCCATATCCGCCCACGGCTCCTGGTCTGCGACGCCCACGATCCCCGCTGACCCGCTGAGCCGACAGCACTCTGAACCGTGTATCGCCCGAAAGAATGATGAAACGACAAGGAGAGTCCGATGAGTAAAATGAATACCTACGCGCCACTCGGCGAACTCGAAGATCCGAAACTGAAGAAGATCGGTCAGCGAGCGGCAAGTGTTATTGAATTGGCCGCCATCAGGGTTGCGGCTCACCACGCTGACCGCAAGAAGTTTCCTTTACCTGCGGAGCCTGATTCCGTCGAAACGACCCTTGCGGCCTGGTTCGATGCGATGCCAGCGGCCAGAAAGGCTGCCGCAGCCCAACAGGTGGTTCAACACTTGGCGTCGCCGGAGTTCTTGAGTAGCCGTTTCGGCAAGCTGTCCGAGATCGATCTCAGCGCGTCGAAATCTATTTCTGCACAAGCTTCGTCGATCCCTCTGTCGAATCTGAAATTCACCGCCGCCGAGATCGCGAAACTTACCGGAGCTAGCGTCCGTGGCGGCTTGTCTCCACAACTGGAACTTTCGAATAGGTTGAGACTGCAGGTGTCCGAGGTGCACTGCGGAAACGAGTCGGATCCACAGGCAGGGAAGGATGACATGTGGCTTGGCGGAACGATGGTCGATGAGACAGGTGACACCCAAAAGATCCACCGGCAAGGCAACACCAAAAAGTCGATCAATCTCGGGAAATTCGATAACAAAGATACGAAGAAGTATTCGCCACCCGTGGAAGTGGCGGCATTCAATCTGACCGGAGGGTCTGCATTCCCGAAGTCTTACATTGTGATCATTGTTCTCTGCGAGAACGATGACGGCGATTTGTTTTCCGAGACCCTAAACGACCTCCTGGCGAAGACTGAGGGTGAAGCCAAGGAGTGGATCCGCAGGGCAGGAGCCGAGGGAGGGGATCTCGGAAAACTCGGCGGCGAAATTGCCGCCTGGGCTTATGGCGAATTGGTCGACTGGATTTCCACACTCTGGGGAGACATAATATTCGCACCTGTAACGCTTACGGCGAATATCGTCGACTACGATGCGGTTTGGAATGATACGAAACGTAAAGAGACTCGAAGCGTAATGGCGGAAACGAAAGGTCAGCGCGGACACGCGAGGTACCAGTTTTCGTACACCTGGAAACTCTCCGAAAAGGACGATGGCTCGTTTCAAAGCGGCTGGCGTTGGTGCAATAAGTGCCAGGGATTGTTCTTCGGCGGTCGGCCGAACCCGAAATGCCCGACCGGCGGCGCGCACGACAAGACCGACAGCGGCAACTACACCTTGACACACAACCTGCGCGAAACCAAGGGATGGCAGAGCGACTGGCGTTGGTGCAACAAGTGCCAGGGATTGTTCTTCGGCGGTCGGCCGAACCCGAAATGCCCAGCCGGCGGCGCGCACGACAAGACCGACAGCGGCAACTACAGCCTTTGGCACAATGCGGGGGAATCCTCCAGTCAACAAAGCGACTGGCGTTGGTGCAACAAGTGCCAGGGATTGTTCTTCGGCGGTCGGCCGAACCCGAAATGCCCAGCCGGCGGCGCGCACGACAAGACCGGAAGCGGCAACTACAGCCTGTACCACGAGCGATAGTCGTTGTCGAAAAGAAGTGCCGGTGAATCGAGCTCGGTTGGACCTGGCCGAGCTGGCGATCCTCAGCCAGTTCCGGGTGCTGTTCGGCACCAGCCCCGGCGACCCGCGTCTGGCCCGGGTGGTGACCGCGTTATGGCGCGCCTGCAGTGTCCGCGCTGTCGGGCCCTATGCAGTCTCGACGCCAGCCGCGGGATCATGTCGGCCGCATCAGCTAGCGGATCGTCCGCTAGCTGATGCTACAAGGAGTGCGGAGGTGGTATGACTCACTGGGTTCAGCCTCACCTGGTACACGTGGCTGTTCCCCCGCCCCACTGGCGGGCCGGGACAATCTCACCCCCTGCTGGTGACAGCCCCCTCGTGCATACGGTGGACAGATCCCACATGGCGGTGGGGCGTGGCGGATTTCTCGGTGGAACCTGTGGCCGGTCATGAGGGCCGGCCGCGTTCACCGATCGAAGCCGCGGAAAACACCGTCGTCGTCGACGCTGCCGGCGTAGTCCTCGAAGTCCATGGTGGCGAGGAGGAAGTTGGCCTCGACCTCGGCCATCGCGATCGGCGCGATCCGGAACACCGGGTCGCCGTCACCTCGGACATCCTCGTCGCTGGTATCGACCGCCAGTAGTGGGTGCTCGGGGTCGGTCATCGTGGTGGTGTCGGCGAGGAACACATAGGTCTGGTCATCGACCAGATCGCCTAGGCCGGCGGGGGTCAGCCCGTCGAAGGTCGCGTCGTCGACGGGTGTCAGCTCAGTCATCGTGTCTTCGTCGTAGGACGCGATGACCGCCGCGAGGGTTTGGGCCCAGGCCGCGTCGTCGGTGAAGTCCGTGCGCACCAGAAGCGATTCGCCCAGGGGCAGAGATCGTGCCATACGCCCGATTGTGCACTATGGCAGCCGAACACCGTGCGCAACCGACATCACGACGTCGAAATTCGCCGATACGGAAGTCCTCAGATCCGAGGCGACGCGCGCCCGCGCTCGGCTGACCTGCGTCGACAGCCGGTTTCCTGGGCCGTTTCAGCGCTGAAAACTCCACCGCGCCCTTGCAAGTCGCAATCTGCGATCCTCGGGTACTATCGCCGTCGGGGGAGCGCGAGATGTCCGATGGTCTGCTTAGTATGTCGCAGGCACCGGCAGCTTCGGCTGCCTCATCAACGCCATACACGACATCTCCAGGGGATGAAACTTGATCGACATGACACCGCACCCCACCCCCCGGAGCCGCTTCTCGCGGCGCTCCGGCATCACCTCGATCGTCGCGGCCGCCGCTCTCTGCGCGGCCCTCGTGACCGGTTGCACCAAGGACGACGCCGCCACCACGACGGCGCCGCCGACCGGCCAGCTGCCTGACGGCGCGCAGCTCGTGAAGGAGTCGGCGAAGACCACGCAGACCCTGCGCACCGTGCACCTGAACATCAACGTGAAGAACCTGCCGAACCTGCCGGTGGAAACCGTCTCGGCGGACGTCACCAACGAGACCCAGGGTTCCGGCGCCGCGATGGGTGAGGCGAAGGTCAAGCTCAAGCCGGAGGCCGAGTTCACCGAGGCGAAGTTCCTTGTGGTGGACAAGGTTCTATACACCCAGACCGGCGGCCGCTACGTGCCGGCAGGCCCGGCGGAGAAGGTCTACGATCCGGGCGTCATCCTGGACAAGGACAAGGGCATCGCCAACGTGATCGCCAATGTCCAGAACCCGAAGGCCGAGGGCCGTGAGGTCATCAACGGCATCAACACCGTCAAGATCACCGGCACCATCGACGCCGCCGTGATCGACCCGATCGTGCCGCGCGTCGGTGAGAACGCGGGCACCATGCCGATCACCCTGTGGATCCAGGACACCGCCCCGCCCGCCTCCGACTCGACCAAGCCGTCGGACGCCGCGTCCACCGGTGAGGGCCCGAATCTTGTTCGCGCCGTGGTGAAGAAGGACCAGGGCGAGGTCACCGTCGGCCTGTCCAACTGGGCCAAGCCGGTCAACATCGTCAAGCCCGCCGGCTGATCTGAGCCGGACGAACCGGATCACCCACACCGGTCCGGGGAACGCGGAACCTGGCACGCAGTGCCGTCCGCAGCCCCGGGCCGGTGTGTCGTCTGGGTGTCGCCTGCGGTAACTCGAGCTCCGAACGCACGCACGCACAACCAATAAGAGAATGTTCAGCGAGATGCAAGGCGCCACAAGGACTATACGTGTCGGGACGCTGGTCGGCAGGCAACACGCATCGAACGCCGATCGACACGGAGGAAGAACAAATGACGATCGATGATCGACCTGATGAAGCGGAGCGCGAGCTCCCGCCACCGCCCGGCCCCGGGGGTCGGCCTCCCGTCAACAACGTATGGGTTTATAACGGCAGAGCCTACGACCTGAGTGACTGGATCTCCAAGCATCCAGGTGGTGAATTCTTCATCGGCCGGACGAAGAACCGCGACATCACCTCGATCATCGGTTCCTACCACCGTGATCCGGAAAAAATCGCGCGGATGATCGAGCGTTACAGCCTCGGTCGCGATGCCACTCCCGAGGACATCCACCCGAAGAACAACGCGCCCGACTTCCTGTTCAAGGAAGGCTTCAACAGCTGGGACGACACCCCGAAGTACAAGTTCGACAACAAGAACGACCTCCTGCACAAGGTCAAGGCCCGGATCAAGGAACCCGAGCTGGCCGCCCGGCTGAAGCGGATGGACCGCGCGTTCGACATCGTCGTCGCGGTGCTGATCTTCCTGTACTTCGCGGTGCAGGGCCTGCGTCTGTGGGACACCAGCTGGATGCCGTTGCCGGTCTTCGTGATCGCGATGGTGCTGCTGCGTAGCTCGCTGGCGGGCTTCGGTCACTACGCCATCCACCGGGCGCAGAAGGGCCTCAACAAGTACGCGGTGAACGCGTTCGACATGAACTATGTCGCACTGTCTTTCGTCACCGCCGACGGCCACGCGCTGCTGCACCACCCGCACACCCAGAGTGAAGTCGACATCAAGAAGAACGTCTTCACGATGATGATGCAGGTGCCGCGCCTGTATCGGGTGCCGGTGCACACGGTGCACAAGTTCGGACATCTGTTGACCGGCATGATCATTCGGCTGCTCGACGTCTGCCGGCTCACCCGCAAGGTGGGCATCAAGGACATGTACGGCACCTGGGGTGGCGCGCTGCCGCACTTCATCGGCTCCTTCGGCGTCCGTTTCCTGCTGGTGGCCGAGTTCGTGGTCTTCACCGTCGCGGGCGACTTCTGGGCCTGGGCACTGCAATTCGCGATCACGCTGTGGATCAGCACCTTCATGGTGGTGGCCAGCCACGACTTCGAGGTGCCGACCGAGGAACTGCACACCGAGACCGAGGACTGGGCGGTCAATCAGCTCGAGCAGGCCTACGACCTGACGGTGGTCGGCAACAAGTACGTCGACTGCTTCCTCTCGGCCGGCCTGAGCTCGCACCGGGTGCATCACGTACTTCCGTTCCAGCGCAGCGGTTTCGCCAATATCGCCACCGAGGACGTGGTGCGCGAGGAGGCCGCGAAGTTCGGGGTGGAGTGGCTGCCCGCGAAGAGCTTCTTCGGAGATCGTTTCCCCAAGCTGTGCCGGACCTATCTGCTCGCGCCGTCGCGTGATGCCGAGGAGAACCGGTGGGGATTCGTGCGCGAACACTGCGCACCCACAGCGCTGAAGACCTGTGTGACCTACACGGTGCAGGGCTTCACCGGCATCGGAACCGTCTGATCCGACTCCGTTGCCACGTTCGTATCTGTTTCGAAAGGATTTGTGCCCGTGTCTGTTTCCCTTGACCTGCTCCGCACGGCCGACGTCGAGCGCGGGCACGACCTGCTACCGCCCGCCCCGCCGACCACGGTCGGTGTGATCGAAGCGGTCGCGACCGGTTCGCCCGAGCGCGTGGTCGACCAGGCCGTCAACGCCGGGCGGGTCGCCGAACTGTTCTCCGATCCGGCTCAGCGCCAGCGGATTCCGCGGATCTACCAGAAGACCAGGATCGACACCCGGCACCTGGCCATCGACCCGCTCGATCCGGAGTTCCTCGAGTTCAGCCGCCGCCCCGGCACCATCAGGGAGCGGATGAACCTGTTCTTCGAGCACGCGGTGCCGCTGGCCGTCGACGTCGCCCGCCGCGCCGTCGCCGGACTGGAGAACCCGGCCGAGGACATCGGTCAGCTGATCTTCGTGACCAGCACCGGCTTCATCGCCCCCGGCGTCGACGTCGCGGTCGTCAAACAGCTGGGTCTGTCGCCGAAGGTCGGCCGCATGATCATCAACTTCATGGGTTGCGCCGCCGCGATGAACGGCATCCGGGCCGCCACCGACTACGTCCGGGCCAACCCGGACAAGAAGGCGATGGTGCTGTGCATCGAATTGAGTTCGGTGAATGCCGTATTCGACGACGACGTCAACGATGTCATCACCCACAGCCTCTTCGGTGACGGCTGCGGCGCGGTGGTGATCGGCGCCAACCAGGTGCACCAGCCGCTGGCTCCGGGCAGCATCGTCATCCGCGACAGCTTCAGCCACCTGTTCGACGACGCGGAGGACGGCATCGTGCTCGGCATCAAGGACGCGGGCATCACCTGCGAGCTGGCGACCAGCCTGCCCGACTACATCTACCGCGGGGTGGATCCGGTGGTGACCGAGGTGCTGGCGCGCAACGGCCTGGGCAAGAGCGATATCGATCTGTGGGCGATCCACCCCGGTGGTCCCCGCATCATCGAGGAGTCGGCCCACTCGCTGGGCATCCCGGCCGCGGCGGCGGCGCCGAGCTGGGACGTACTCGCCGAGCACGGCAACATGCTGAGTGTCTCGCTGATCTTCGTGCTGGAGCGGATGATCCGCGACGCGCAGTCGGCGACACCGATTTCCACCGGGGTGGCGTTCTCGTTCGCGCCCGGTGTCACCCTCGAGGGCATCGTGTTCGATGTCATCCGCAGCTGAGAGCGCACGTCATGCATCTACTCCGTTTTCTCGCCGCGCTCTCGCCGGCCAGGATCGCTGCCGTGGTGGCCGCGGGCCTGATCTGCGGTGTGGCCAACACCTACCTGGTGACGCTGATCAACGCGGTCGTCTCGCCGAAGCCGCAGCCTGATCAGCTGCTGCTGCGGTTCGGGCTGACCGGCCTGGTGATCCTGGTCAGTGGCGTGGCCTCGCAGGTGCTGTTGATCCGGTTGTCGCAGGACGCGATCTACCGGTTGCGCAGCGATCTGAGCTCCGGCATCGTCTCCGCGCCGCTGGAACACCTGGAGCGGCTCGGTATGCACCGCCTGATGGCGACGCTCACCGAGGATGTCCGTTCGCTGTCGCAGGCCGTGACCGCCATCCCGTCGATCTGTGTCGACGTGGCGACCATCATCGGCTGCTTCGTGTTCCTGTTCATCGTGTCGGGGCCGATCTTCGCGGTGACGGTGGCGGGCACGCTGGTGGGCATCGCGTGTGTCGAACTGGTGCTCAAGCGGGTTCGCGGCATCTACCGCGAGGCGCGTGAGAACGAGGACGCACTGCTGCGTTCGTTCCAGGCCGTCACCCTCGGCATCAAGGAACTGAAGCTGCACCGCGGTCGTCGCCGGGACTTCATGGACCGGCATCTGCTCGGCTCTGCGGGCACGCTGCGTGATCAGAACACCGACGCGGGCTCGAAGTTCTCCTACGCGCAGGGTTTCGGCCAGGCACTGCAACTGGCGACGATGGCGCTGATCCTGTTCGTCGTCGCGGCGGCGCTGGATCTGCCGCGGGACACGATGGTCGGCTACGTGCTGGTCACCACGTTCCTGGCGATGCCGATGCAGAACTTCATGCACCGCATCCCCGATCTGCTGCGCGGCGATGTGGCGCTGGCCAAGATCCGGGCGATGAACCTGTCGATGGAGACCCTGCACAACGAGGAACTCCTGCCGTACACCGAGCGTCCAGCGGCAGGGGAGGCCAAGCTGGAACTGACCAATGTCAGCTACGTGTACCGCTCCGAGGCTCCGTCGCCGGTTCCGCCGCCGCCCGGTTCACAGCCGGACGGCCCGCCCGAGCGTGGTGGGCATCCGCCGCGTCCCGGCATGCCGCCGCGGGCAGGCAACGGCCGTCCCGGTCCCGGCGGGCCGCATCCGGCGCATCCCGGTGCGCATCCGGCCGCCGGTCAGCCGGATGTGAACGGCAAGGCCTGGGTCGACCACGGCGGCAACGATGTTCGGCCGCTGGCGCCACCGCCGGGACGCGACGATTCCGAGGACGTGGGCTTCCGGCTCGGTCCGATCGACCTGGTTTTCGAACCGGGCCAGATCACGTTCATCGTCGGCGGCAACGGCAGCGGCAAGTCGACGCTGGCCAAGCTCATCACCGGTCTGTACGTACCACGCTCGGGGTCGTTGTCGCTCAACGGGGAGAGGATCGACCACGACAACATCGAGTGGTACCGGCAGAATTCGTCGGCGGTGTTCACCGATTTCCATCTGTTCGAGGACTACCTGGGCTTCGACCGTCCCGGTATCGACGGCGAAGTACAGCGGTACCTGGAGGAGTTGCAGATCGCGCACAAGGTGACCGTGCAGGGCGGGCGGCTGTCGACCGTCGACCTGTCGCAGGGGCAGCGTAAGCGCCTGGCCCTGCTCACCGCCCTGCTCGAGGACCGCCAGATCTATGTCTTCGACGAATGGGCCGCCGATCAGGAGCCACGCTTCCGCGAGGTCTTCTACCGCGAGATCCTCACCGATCTGAAGCGGCGCGGCAAGACGGTCATCGTGATCACCCACGACGACCGGTATTTCGACTGCGCCGACCAGTTGGTGAAGCTCGACTTCGGTCTGGTCGCGGTGTAGTTCACGCATCACACGAACGCCGGTTCGGTCCGTACAGGCCGGACCGGCGTTCGCCGTTGTCAGGCGCTGTCGCGCTGTGCCGCGATCAGCTGCGTCATCGGTGGGCGGTCGGTGAGGCTGACTTCGGACGGTGTTCGCTGCCAACCGGTTTCGCCGGGCAGGAACTGCACGAGCCCGATCCCGGAGTCGCGGATGCCGAGCCGGTCGAGCAGGGTCGCCACGACCTGTCTGCTCATCACCGCGAGCTCGTGGGTCGGCCTGCTGCGGTGCACCCGGGTGCCGAGGTCGACCTGGGCGATGGCCGAGAGTCCGTGCCGCTGCCAGCAGTCGATGAGGATCCCGATCTCCGCGCCGTAGCCGCTGGCGAAGGAGATGTCGCCGAGAAACGTCCTGGTGGCGGCATATTCGCCGCCCAGCGGCTGCACGATCTCGGCCAGGGCGGGTGCGAGGGCGGTGAGCAGCGGGCGGGCCACCAACTGCGTCACCCGCCCGCCGCCGTCGGCGTCCACGCCCCCGCCGCTCGCCAGCGGTCGCCGGTAGAACCCCTTCACCAGCGCCAGGCCGGGATCGTCGAGCAACGGCGCGAGCAGGGCGGGCACGAAGGACGGGTTCGGCTCGACGAGATCGGCGTCGAGGAAGACGATCAGATCACCCGTGCACACCGCCAGCGACCGCCACAGCACCTCGCCTTTCCCCGGTCTCGGCGCCACGGTGGGTAGCGCCTCCTCCCGGGTGTAGACCGTGGCGCCCGCCGCCCGCGCCCGTGCGATGGTGCGATCGGCCGAGCCCGCGTCGAGGACCAGTAGTTCGTCGACCAGCCCGCCGAGCCAGGGCCGTGCGGCGGCGATCACCCCGGCGACGGTGTCCTCGTCGTCGAGTGCGGGCACCACCACCGAGATCCGGCGACCCAGCTTGCGGTCGATCAGTTCACGGACGTCCATGCAGACCAGTGAACGTCAGACGTCTCTGCGCCGCCACTGTTCCCCGCGATTCCTGTGACCGAAGCCAGCGAGCGGGAAGCGCCCGCTGTGGGGCTCCGGCGATGCCGGGCCGATCGTCGCCCCGCGGGAGTACCGTGGGCCTGATCGCGCCGGCAGCGGTTGCCTGGCGCGACAATCGACCGGTGGAGGGCGGCGTCATGACAGGGAGCGCAACGGTGGCCGAGGTCGCCAAGGGGTCCAAGACCGATCTGGTCGACGGCCGGTACACGGTGCGCATCGATCTCGACGGCCCGGCCGGCGCGGTAGACGTGTCGGCGGTGCTGGTGACGGCCGACGGCCGGGTGCGTTCCGACGCCGATTTCGTGTTCTTCAACAATCCGGCGGCGCCGGGTGTGCGGTTGGAGTCCGATGCTGTGGTGTCGGTAGATCTTTCGGCGGTTCCCGCCGAGATCCATCGGGTGGTGATCGCGGGCAGCACCGAGGCGCAGGGCATTCGGTTCGGGGAGGTCACCGGGTTGCGGGTGTCGGTCACGGGCACCGCGCAGACGCTGAGTTTCGTCCCGCCCGGACTGGATTCGGAGACCGTACTGCAGGCCGTCGCGTTGTATCGGCGGGGGAGCGGGTGGCGACTCGACGCGATCGGGCAGGGATACAGCGCCGGGCTCGCGGCCTTCGCGACCGAGCACGGGATCGTCGTCGACGAGGCGCCGGCCGCGGCTCCCGCACCGCCCGCTGCTGTGCCGCAACCCGTTCCGGTCGCGCCCGCGGTCGACCTCCGCAAGGTCGACGTGGTCCTCACCAAGGACTCGCCCGACAAACGCGCCAGCATCGACCTGCGCAAGGGCGACCCCGGCTTCGTACTCACCGTCGGTCTCGAATGGGACGGGCGCGGCGCGCAGTACGACCCGGCCGGGCGCGTGACGAAGTTCGGCAAGGGCGACCTCGACGTGTACTTCTTCTGCCGCAACGAGATCACCGGCGACTACATCGTGATCAGCGGCGAGAAGGGCCACCAGGGCGACCTCGCCGCCTGGCCGTTCATCCACCACCAGGGCGACAGCCGCGGTCCCGGCGCGAGTAACCTCCCCGCCACCGAACAGGTCGTCGTGCGCCCCACCGAGAACGGCGATCTGCTGCTCAACGTCTACCAGTCCGTCGACAACGGTGCGGGCGCCATCGACACCTTCGGGCGGCCCCGCGTCCGCGTCCGCTACGGCCGCCCTGGCCGCGACGGCCTCCCCGGCCCCGACGCCGACCAGATCACCGTCGTCATCGGCAACGGCAAGAACTCCTTCTGGGCCACTGTCGCCCATATCGATGTCCGCGACGGCATCCTCACCGTCGACGGCACCACCCGCTACAGTCGCGCCTTCAGCGAAAAAATGCCGGTCCTCGACACCGCGGGCACCTGGTTGCGTTCGGCCAAGAACGGCCCGGTCGGCCGCAGCAAGAGCAAAAACGGCCTCGGTCTGAGCCACTACGCGGGCCGCTGCCCCGACCCGCGCTGATTCCCGAGTAGTTCCGCGCGCCGCTCGTCGACCGTGGCGCGCAGGGCATCGACGACCGCGGCGACCTCGGGGCGGCGCAGTGTCTCCGCGCGCGTGACGAGCCAGTAGGTGAGCTGTACGCGCACCTGCTCGCCGAGCACGCGCACGAGATCGTCGTGGCGATCGGCCATGAAGCAGGGGAGCAGGCCGATTCCGGCCGCGGCCCTGGTGGCCTCGACATGGACGAAAACATTGGTCGAGGAGACGGATTGGCGCATGGCGGGTGCGAAGCTGGTGGCCAGGTCGAGATCGTCGACCTGGAGGATCGATTCGATGAAGTAGACAAGCGGGTAGCGGCGCAGGTCCTCTATCGTTTCCGGCGTGCCGCGGACGGCGAGGTAGTCGCGCGCGGCGTAGAGGCCGAGCCGGTAGTCGCCGAGCCGGATGGCCTCGGCGCGATGGACCTGGGGTTGCCCGACCACCACCTCGATGTCGAGCCCGCTGCGCTGGGTGGACGCGCGCCGTGTCGTCGCGATGATCTCCACCGCCACGCGCGGATGCTCGCGCTGCACGCGCGCGGCGGCCGGGGCCGCCAGATACGCGCTGAAGCCATCGGTGGCCGAAAGCCGAACCACCCCTTCGAGTTCCCGCTCGCCATCGGTCGCACCGAGCGAACGCACCGCGGCCTCGATCGTCTCGGCCGCCGACAGCGCCGCCCTCCCCAGGTCCGTCAGTTCCCAGCCGCTGGTGGCCTTGGTCAGCACCCGTCCGCCGACCGCCCGCTCGAGCGCGGCGATCCGCCGCGAGATCGTCGTGTGGTTGATTCCCAGCTCCTCCGCGGCGGTGACATACCGCCCTGACCGGCCGACGGCGAGCAGAACCAGCAGGTCATCGGCGCTGGGACGCGGACCCGGATCAGGCGAGGTCGCGCTCATTTCTGCATCTTTGCAGATGTGCGGTGCGAACTTGGCCATTGCGACCGAATCCGATCTGCACGAATACTCTCCCCATTGCTAGTGGGCCATGTCACATTTCTGATGTGATGTGGTCGCGATCACCAAGGAGCAGTGATGAGCGTCAGCAACGCGACCAGGCAGGCCGGCGACGACCCGGGCGGGGCACCCAGCGGTCTGCGCCGGGTGGTGGCCGCCTCGATGGCAGGCACCGTCGTCGAATGGTACGAATTCTTCCTCTACGGCACCGCCGCCACCCTCGTCTTCAGCAAGGTGTTCTTCGCCAAGGGCACCAGCGATCTCGACGCCATCCTCGCGGCCTTCGTCACCTACGCCGTCGGGTTCGCGGCCCGCCCGCTCGGCGGCATCGTCTTCGGCTACTTCGGCGACCGCTACGGCCGCAAGCAGTTGCTGCAACTGAGTCTCGTCCTGGTCGGCGGCGCGACCTTCCTGATGGGCTGTCTGCCCACCTTCGCCCAGATCGGCTATTGGGCACCGGCCATGCTGGTCACGCTGCGGTTCATCCAGGGCTTCGCGATCGGCGGCGAATGGGGTGGTGCGGTGCTGCTGGTCGCCGAGCACAGTCCCAGCCGCAGCCGCGCGTTCTGGGCGAGCTGGCCACAGGCCGGTGTGCCCGCGGGCAATCTGCTCGCCACCGTCGTGCTGCTCGTGCTCACCTCGACACTGTCCGATGCCGCGTTCCTGAGCTGGGGCTGGCGGGTCGCGTTCTGGCTGTCGGCGGTCGTCGTGCTGGTCGGCTACTACGTGCGCACCAAGGTGACCGACGCCCCGATCTTCGTCGAGGCGCAGCGGCACAGGGAACAGGCCAAAGCGACGTCGTTCAGCGTGTTCGAGGTGCTGCGCCGCTACCCGCGTGGCGTATTCACCGCGATGGGACTGCGTTTCGGCGAGAACATCATGTACTACCTGGTCGTCACGTTCTCGATCACCTATCTGAAGGTGCACGTGCATGCCGACACCACGACGATCCTGTGGTGGCTGCTGGCCGCGCACGCCGTGCACATGCTGGTGATCCCGCTGGCGGGCCGTCTCGGTGACCGGGTCGGCCGCCGCCCCGTCTACCTGGTCGGTGCGGTGGCCGCCGCGACCTGGGGGTTCTTCGCGTTCCCGATGATGGACACCGCCAACGGCGCGCTGATCCTGTCGGCGATCATCATCGGCCTGGTCTTCCACGGCCTGATGTACGCGGGTCAGCCCGCGATCATGGCGGAGATGTTCCCGACCCGGATGCGGTATTCCGGTGTGTCGCTGGGCTATCAGGTCACCTCGATCGTGGCGGGTTCGCTCGCGCCGATCATCGCGGTCAAGCTGCTCGACTCCTACGGTTCCTCGGTTCCGATCGCGGTGTATCTGGCGGTGGCGTCGATCGTCACGGTGATCGCGGTGCTGTGCACCAAGGAGACCAAGGGCATCGACCTCGAATCCCTCGACGCCGCCGATGCCGCGCACCCGGCCACCGTGGCCGCGCCCGCCCCGGCGAAGGTCGTGTCGGCATGACGGACCTGATCGGACGCAAGGCACTGGTCACCGGCGCGGCGGGCGGGATCGGCGCGGCCTGCGCGCACGAGCTGGCCGCGCGCGGCGCGGAGGTCACCGTCGCCGATATCGACGAGCTCGGCGCGAAGACCGTGGCCGCCGAGATCGGTGGAAACGCCTGGGCGGTGGATCTTCTCGACGTCGGCGCGCTGGCGGACCTGAGCCTGTCGGTCGACATCCTGGTGAACAACGCCGGCGTGCAGACCGTGAGCCCGATCGAGGATTTCCCGCCCGAGCGGTTCCGGCTCATCCAGACGCTGATGGTGGAGGCGCCGTTCCTGCTCATCCGCGCGGCGCTGCCGCACATGTACGAGCAAGGATTCGGACGCATCGTCAACATCTCCTCGGTCCACGGGCTGCGCGCGTCCCCGTTCAAGGTGGCGTACGTGACCGCCAAGCACGCACTGGAAGGGCTGTCGAAGGTGACCGCGCTCGAGGGTGGCCCGCACGGCGTCACCAGCAACTGCGTGAACCCCGGTTACGTGCGAACACCGCTGGTGGACAAGCAGATCGCCGACCAGGCCGTCGCGCACGGCATCCCCGAACAGGAGGTGGTGGAGAAGGTGCTGCTCACCGAGAGCGTGATCAAACGGCTGATCGAACCGGCGGAGGTCGCGCGACTGGTCGCTTGGCTGGCCTCCGACTACGCGGGGATGGTCACCGGCTCCTCCTACGTCATGGACGGGGGGTGGAGCGCGCGATGACGAGCGTGACCGTGGCACCGCAGTGGGTGCCGACCGAACAGGACATCGCCCAGGCGCGGATCACCGACTTCGCGCGGTTCGTGGCGGCGCGGCACCCTGTCGCGCTGCCGGACTACCGGGCGCTGTGGCAGTGGTCGGTCGACGACCTGGCCGGATTCTGGGGCGCGGTGTGGGACTACTTCGCGCTGGGCGAGCGGTCTGCGGTGGTGCTCGCCGACACGGAAATGCCCGGGGCGCGGTGGTTTCCGGGTGTTCGGCTGAACTACGTCGACCAGGTGATCCGGCAGGCGCGGACGGATCGGCCCGCGATCGTGTCGGTCGACGAGGGTGGCGCGGTCACGGAGCTGTCGTGGGCCGAGATGCTAAGCCGGGCAGCCGGATTCGCACGCACGCTGCGCGAACTCGGTGTCCGGCCCGGTGATCGGGTAGTCGGCTACCTGCCCGACATTGCCGAGGCGGTGCTCGCGTTTCTGGCGACCGCGAGCCTCGGGGCCGTGTGGAGCGCCTGCGGGCAGGACTACACGGCGAAGGCTGCCCTGGATCGGCTGGGCCAGCTGGAGCCGGTCGTGCTGGTGGCCGCCGACGGATACCGCTTCGGCGGCAAGGAACACCACAAGGTCGCCGAGGTCGAGGCGCTGCGCGACGGTCTGCCGGGTCTGCGGGCGACGGTGCTGGTGTCGCGGCTGGGTGGTGTCGTCGACGGCGCGCTCGACTGGGCGGAGGCGAGTGCCGACGACGGGGCGCAGTGGTGCACCGAGCAGGTGGCGTTCGACCACCCGCTGTGGGTCCTGTACTCCTCTGGCACCACCGGTCTCCCCAAGGGGATCGTGCACGGCCACGGCGGTGTGCTCCTCGAACACCTCAAAGCGATGGCGCTGCAGTCCGATATCGGGCCCGACGACACCTTCTTCTGGTACACCAGCCCGAGCTGGATGATGTGGAACTTCCAGGCTGCCGGGCTGCTGGTCGGCGCGACCATCGTCTGCTATCCGGGTAGCCCGACCGCCCCGAATCCGGATGCGCTGTGGGACATGGCCGCCCGCCTGCGCGCGACGGTGCTCGGTACCAGCCCCGGCTATGTCCTGGCGTGTGCGAAGGTCGGCGCGGTCCCGCAGCGCGACCACGATCTGTCCGCGCTGCGCCTGATCGGTATCACCGGTTCAGCGCTGCCGGCCAGCTCGTCGATCTGGTTGCGCGACAACGTCGGCGCGCACATCCCGGTCGCCTCGATCAGCGGCGGCACCGACGTGGTCTCGGCGTTCGCCGGCGGCGCGCCGACCGTCCCCGTCCGGCCGGGCGAGTTGTCCGCGCCGTACCTCGGTGTCGCCCTGGAAGCCTGGGACGACCAGGGCAGGCCCGTCCACGGTGCCGTCGGTGAACTCGTCGTCACGAAACCCATGCCGTCCATGCCGATCCGCTTCTGGAACGACCCCGACGGATCCCGTTACCGCGCCGCCTATTTCGAGGACTACCCCGGTGTCTGGCGCCACGGAGACTGGATCACCGTCACCGACCAGCACAGCGTCATCGTCCACGGCCGCTCCGATTCCACCCTCAACCGGCACGGCATCCGCATGGGCAGCGCCGACATCTACCAGGCCGTCGAACAACTCCCGGACATCGTCGACTCCCTCGTCATCGGCGCCGAACAACCCGACGGTGGCTATTGGATGCCGCTGTTCGTCGTCCTCCCCACCGGCGCCACCCTCACCGACGCCATGAAATCCCGCATCACCGCCACCATCCGCACCGAAGTGTCCCCTCGCCACGTCCCCGACGAGATCATCGCCGCACCCGGCGTGCCCCGCACCAGGACCGGAAAGAAGCTGGAGGTTCCCATCAAGCGAATCCTGCAGGGCGCTACCCCATCCCAGGTCCTCGACACCTCCGCGGTCGATCACCCGGCCCTCCTCGACTGGTATGCCCAGGTCCGTCGCCCCTGACGCTATGGAGGGCGACGACCACGGTGCGTAACGTGCGGTCTGCCGGATCCGATCCGCAATCGTGTGATCCGATATCTCGATGAGGGGGCAACGTGCGCGGGACGGCCGGTCTGACGAGACGAATTCTCACAGCGGGGGCCGCGGGATGCCTCGGCCTGCTCGGCGACAGCGGTGTCGCGGCCGCCGAGCCGGGACTCACCACACGCGTGGGGGCGAGCATCATCGGCGAAGCTGGGGATTCGCCCGGCGGGAATGGAATCTCCAGGGCGCAGAGAGTCGGAGGAAACGGCGGCGTCCAGCTGGCGGCTGGACCGGGCGGCAATGGCAATGGGGGTGGAAATCAGGGGAACAACGGGAACTCGAACCCGGGAAGCGGGAACGGTAACCAGGGCAACGGGGGCGGAAATCAGGGCAACAACGGCAACCCGAACCCGGGTAACGGAAATGGTAACCAGGGTAACGGCGGCGGGAATCAGGGGAACAACGAGAACTCGAACCCGGGAAGCGGGAACGGCAACCAGGGCAACGGGGGCGGAAATCAGGGCAACAACGGCAACCCGAACCCGGGAAGCGGGAACGGCAACCAGGGCAAGGGCGATGGGAATCAGGGCAACTATGTGAACCCCAACCTAGGCAACGGAACCGAGCCCGAAGCGGCGGCCGAAGAGCCCGACCCCAGCGGCCAGGCCCCCGCTGCGCCGTCTCCGCCTGCCCCCGAAGCACCCGGACCGTCCGTACCTGCTCCGGCCACACCACCCGGTGAAGGTGGGGCGCCACACGCTCCAGTGGCCCAAAGCAGTGACGCGCCGGTACCCTCGCACGACGTCACACCCACCAGCGCCACGGACGCCCTCCCCGCGCCGAATCTCCTGTCGGTAATCGGCGGACTCCTCGCGCTAGGAATAGCCGGCGGAGGATCGGCCGCGCTGAGCTTTCAGAGCGCGGCACAGACGCAGGCCCGTGTCACCGCGGCGCGAGCCGAGTTCTTCGGCCCACGTCCGTAACCCACCCGCCGAACACAGGCCTGCGTCCTGTCGCGCGCAGCCGCGATGCCGACCAATGTGGGTGACGCGCTGAACGATCGCTGAATCCCACTGCAGCCTGCAACATTTCGGCGCTCGATGACGATGCGATGCTCATGCAACCGATGACACGTCGCGACGAGCAACAGCAGACCTCCGGCTTCGGGGAATTCACCGTGGTGGATGTCGAGACCTCAGGACTCCAGCCGCGGCGACACCGGGTGCTGTCGGTTGCCGCACTCACGTTGGACAGCACGGGGCAGGTGACACGTGAGTTCCACACCCTGGTGGATCCCGGGTGCGACCCGGGTCCAGTGCATCCACGGTCTCACCGCCGAGGTGCTGCGCGGCTCACCGCGATTCGCGCAGGTGCACGAGCAACTGTCGTCGATGCTGGACGGCCGGGTCCTGGTGGCGCACAACGCACTGTTCGACTTCGGCTTTCTCGCGACGGAGTTCCAGCGGGCCGGCGGGATACTCCCGGTTCAGCGGCGACTGTGCACGCTGGCGTTCGCCCGTCGGCTCGGACTGCCGACTCCGGACTACAAGCTGGGTACGTTGGCCGACTACTACGGTGTGCCGCAGCAGAAGGCGCACGACGCTCTGGACGACACCCGCGTCCTCGCGAACGTGCTGCGCGCGCTGGTGGCCGATGCGGCCCGCCTTGGCATCGCCCCGCCCCTGCTGACGTGCACGCCGGACACAGACAGCCCGGCGCAGACTGCGTGGGTGACCGAGCGCCGCGGCCCGAAGCAGTCGTGCGTGTACGCCTACCCGGGGCGCTGGGAGCCGGATGGGCCACTGCGCCAGGGCATGAAAGCAGCGTTCACCGGGGAAACCCGAGTCCAGCGCGAGGAGTTGGTGGCGCGGGCTGAAGCCGCCGGGCTCGACGTGACGAGCATGGTCAGCGGCCGGACGAGTGTTCTGGTCACCAACGCGCCCGATTGCGGAACAAGCAAGGCGATCAGGGCGATCCAGCACGCGACGCCTACCGTCGACGAAACCCGTTTCGTCGAGCTCCTCGCAACAACCGAGCCGGGAATGCCCCGGGAGGGCCAGCGCACCAAGGTGCCCCCGCGCCGTCGAATTCCCAGGCCCGCGGGCAGGCTGGTGGGACGCAGGGTCTTGGTCCTCGGCGGCACCCATGACGAGGCCGCCACGAGCAGAACCCGGATTGTGGAGCTCGGCGGATCGGCGGCGGTGAATCTGTCCGCCTCGGTGACGGATCTGCTGCTTCTCGCGGGCGGTGACACCGATCGCCGAGTGCGGAAGGCAACCGAGCTGGGGCTACCTGTCCACGGAGCCGAACTGTTGGAGCCGACGGCGCCGACAGCTCCCGAATCTGCGCCGGGCAGAGTGGAGCCGTCAGCTTCCGAACCGACCGTGCTGGCGCGGGGCCAGGTGGTAGATCTGCCGATGGAGGCGGAATCGTGGACCGTGCGCGCCACGTGGAACCAGCTCGGTCACGCGGCCGTCGACCTGGTCGCCTTTCTGGTCGACAGTGCCGAGAAGGTCGCTGCCTCCGGCGATTTCGTGTTCTACAACCAGCCGGAAGCCGGTGGGACCCGGCTCTCCGAGGAGGGCCCCACCGAGCAGTCCATCACGATCTCCCTCGATGACCTTCCCGAACACTGCACCCGCGTCGTCTTCGCGGCCGCCATCGACGCTCCCGGCGTCACCTTCGGCGACGTCGGGGCGATCGAAGTCGACGTCGCTCCGGGCCTCGAATCGGGCGCCGTGATCCGAGCGACCCTCGACGCAGCCACCGTCGAACGAACCCTATTGCTCGCTGAGCTGTACCTGCGCGGCGAGACCTGGCGCCTGCGCGCCGTCGGTCAGGGCTACGAATTCGACCTCGCCGCACTGGCACGGCAGCACGGGGTGGAGGTCGAATAGCGCATTCGTCGGCGCTCAGGCGCCGAAACGTTCGGCGACCATTTCCTCGGTGAGTCCGTAGTCGGCGAGCGAGTAGTGGTGGGTGGGTTTGCGGTCGCCGGTGCGGCTCTCGTTGTCGAGGGCGGTGATGGCGGTGCGGGCCTCGTCGGTGAAATCGGCCCCGATCCGGGTGTAGATGCGTTCTACGACACCGAAGGGGTCGGCGCGCAGGTCGTCGAACTCGACGTCGATGAAGGTGGCGTCGGTGTGGCGGGCGCGGGCGGCGGTGAACTCGGCGAGGCCGCGCGCCCACAGGTCGAGCTGGGTGCGGCCGATGGTCTCACCGGTGAAAGTGGTCGACCAGCCGCGGGTGGCGTGCTCGTTGAGGCTGCATACCGACGGGATGATGGTGGCGGGGTCGCGGTGGGTCTGGATGACGACGGCGTCCGGGTAGACGGCGAGCAGGGCGTCCAGACAGAACAGGTGGCTGGGGTTCTTGAGCACCCAGCGGCGGGTGTCGTTCATGCCGATCAGTTGCAGGTTGCGACGGTGCCGCGCGTAGGCGGGCGTCCAGTCCTGGCCGGCCAGCCACTGCGAGTAGCCCGGTACGTAGGCGAGGCATTCGTAGGAGTGCGACATGCCCGACTGCCGCAGCAGCTGCCAGCATTCCTCGACATCGGAGGCGCTCATGTAGTGCAGACCCATGAATTCGGGGTTCTGCACCTGATGTTGCCGCAGTCCCGCGTCGATCTGCTGGTAGGCCGGATTGCTGTCCCAGGTCTCGCGCGGCGGGCGCGGCTGCGGGAAGTCGGTCAGCCACATCTCCAGTCCCTGGTTGGCCGGATCGGCCGCCAGCAGACGGTGGAGGGCGGTGGTCCCGGTCCGGGGGAGGCCGGTGACGAAAATCGGCCGGGTGACCGGTGTGTCGACATAGCCGGGATTGGCCGCCCACGCGGCTTCGCTCAGCGCGCGGGCAACGAGCGTGCCGCGCAAAAAGAATCGCGACATCTTGCTGCCGAGCTCGGTGAGCCCGGCCTCGTCGCGATACGAGTCGAGCAGCACCTGCAACGCCTCGGTGTAGTCGTCGGTCCCGAAATCGGTGAGACCGGTGAGTTTGGTGGCTGAGGCGTGCAGATCGGCCACGGTGCCGACATCGGTGCGCACGGTCATCGAAGGAAACTCCTTGCTCAGTTGTGGTATTCGCCGCAGTTGACGTCGAGGGTCTGGCCGGTGATCGCCGACGACCAGTCGGACGCGAGAAACACCACGGCACGGGCGATCTCGTCGGGTTCGGGCAACCGCTTCAGGTCGGACTTCGAGGCGGTCTGCTCGTAGACCTGCTCGACGGTGATGCCGTATTTCTCGGCGACCTGACCGAAGTACCACTTCAGCTGGTCGGTCCAGATGTAGCCGGGCAGCACGCTGTTGACCCGCACGCCCTTGCCGCCGAGCTCGGTGGCCAAGGTCTGCGACATGGCCAGCAGCGCGGCCTTGGTGAGCTTGTAACTGCCGTACCGCGGTTCGGAGTGCCGCACGACCATCGAATTGATCATCACCACCGCGCCTTTGGCTTCGGCGAGGGCGGGCGTGAACGCCTGGGTCATCCGCAGGCCACCCAGCACCGTCATGTCGAGGCTCGAGCGAATGTGATCGAAGTCGGTGCGGTCCAGCGGCTTCATCGACGGCACTGAGAAGGCGTTGTTCACCAGCGCGTCGACCCGCCCGAACGTGTCGACGGTCTTCGCCACCAGATTCTGGACCGCTGCCTCGTCGGTGATGTCGGTGGGCACGGTCAGCGTGGCGCCACCGGCGGCCTCGATCTCGGCGGCCACCTCGAGCAGCCGTGATTCGGTCCGCGCCGCCAGCACGACCGTGGCGCCCGCAGCCGCGGCTTCCAGGCAGATCGACCGGCCGAGCCCGGGGCCGACCCCGGACACGACGATGACCTTTCCATCCAACAATGCTCCGCTCATCCCAGCATCCTTTCGGCGAAAGCCCGTTGCCGGGCGGCGATCCGGTCACGCCAGCCGACGGCGTCGATCCGGTTGTCTTCGATATGGGGGAGGTGTTGTGCGACCTCGGCGACCGGTACGAGGGTGACTGTCGGGCCGTCGGCCTCGGTCATCGGCCGGTCGGTGCGCTGCCACCGGAACTGCAGGATGCCGCGTGTGCGGCCGGTGGTCTCGATCCAGTTCGCGATGCCGGGATCCTGCTTGCTCACCACCATCCGGATCATTCCGTCCGGATCCACCTGCGCCTGCGCATGATTGAGGCTGGTCTGGTGGTTGACGTAGTCGAGCGAGATGTACCAGAGGCTGCCCAGCTGGAAACCCTGATACGGCGCATCCGATTTCGGGACCGTGATCACCAGCGCCTGATCGTCTGCGAGATCGAAATGGCCCACCGAGGAATACTGGGTGCTCAGTCCGCCGGGGGTGAGTCGCGGCGCGGTGAGGGTGTTCACCGGCAGATCCAGATAGAACCACTTCGGGAAGTTGAACCAGGTGTGCACCCGCGTGAGCAGCATCTTCGCGGCGGCGCCGTAGCGTTTGCGCATGCGCGCCAGATCCGGCTCGACCGGTGCGGTGCCGATGGTGTCTACCCGCTCGATGCGGATCGAGCCCTTGCGCTCGGTCCAATCGCCGTAGACCTCGCGCACCGCCAGCATCGACGCGCCCTCACCGAGCGCGAAGTAGCCGGCGCCCGCGTCCGGCTTGGCGGGGCCGAACCGGATCGAGAAGCTGCCGTCGTCGGCGATCGGGATCCGCCGATCGTCGAAGGCGTCCTCGCCGCCGGGCACGTCGGTCGCGGTGTAATCGCCCTTGAGTACCTGGAAACTGAGGTCGACGGTGCTGCCGCGCACGCCGCTCACCACGTATTCGGCGTCGGGCTCGATATTCGCGTGATAGTAGAGCGTGTCCGGATTGTCCAGGCCCATCTTGGCGTACGGCCCGGTCGAGGACACGAAGTACGGATGGCTGGTCCCGTGCGCGCCCGACAGGCGCAGGCAGGCGGCGACGCTCGCGGCGAGGTAGTCGTAGCCCTCGGCGAGGTCGGCCTCGCTGCGCACGAATTCGGCGCCGGCGATGAGCTTTTCGGCCTGAGCCACCGCGGCGGTGAACGGCGCGGTGAGTGGCTCCGGTGGCGCGGTGCTACCGGCTTCGGTGGCGGTGCTGGAGTGGGTCAACGGTCTGCGATTCCTAGCTCTCGGAGGATATGGGCGGCGATCTCGGCGGGGGAGCCGAGATCGGGGGTGATGACGAGATCAGCGTTCTCGGGTCGTTCGTACGGCGAGCTGATGCCGGTGAAACCGGGCAGCTCACCGGCCCGGGCCTTGGCGTAGAGCCCCTTGGGGTCACGCCGTTCGCATTCCGGCAGCGGCGTGTCGACGAAGACCTCGTGGAACGGCAGTGTGCGCTCGGTGTGCGCGGTGCGCGCGCGGGCACGCTGCTGGGCGAACGGGCTGATCACCGACACGATGGCGATCGCGCCCGAATCGGCGAACAATGCCGCGACTTCGGCGACCCGGCGCACGTTCTCGTCCCGGTCGGCAGGGGAGAAGCCGAGACCGGCGTTGAGGCCGTGCCGCAGATTGTCGCCGTCGAGCAGATAGGCGGCGCGTCCCGCCGCGACCAGCTGACGTTCCACCTCGACCGCGATCGTCGACTTCCCCGAGCCCGACAGGCCGGTCAGCCAGATCGTGGCGCCGGAGTGCGTGCGATCGTCGCGGGTCACCGCCGAGCGGTGCCAGACCACCGTCGCCGGTGCGGCGTGCGCCCCGGTGTCGCGTCCGGTGACCATGCCCGCGGCGACGGTCTGATCGGTCACCGGGTCGATCAGGATGAAACTGCCGGTGCGCCGGTTTTCCCGGTACGGATCGAACAGCAGCGGTTGCCTGCTGCGCAGCCGGACCCGGGCGATGTCGTTGAGCGACAACGCTTCCACGTCCTCGACCCGATGCAAGGTGTTGACGTCGAGCTGGTACTCGATGGCGGTGACTTCTGCCGGTGAGGTCTGTGCCGCGGTGCGCACCAGATACCGTGCGCCCTCGCGCAACTGCGTGGTCTCGGAGAACCAGCACACCATCGCGTCCAGATCGGCGCCCTGTTGCGGGCGATTACCCGGCCTGGCCAGCAGATCGCCACGGCCGATGTCGATCTCGTCGTCGAGCGTCAGCGAGATCGCCATTCCGGTGAACGCCTCGTCGACCTTGGTGCCGCCCGGCCCCCAGATTTCGCATACGCGCGAGGAATGCCCGGCGGGCAGCACCACCACCTCGTCACCCGGTTTGAAGATGCCGCCGGCGACGGTGCCCGCGTAGCTGCGGTGATCGAGCCCCTGCTGGGCCCGGATGACGTACTGGATCGGCAACCGCGCATCGATGAGATTGCGGTCCGAGGCGATGTGCACGTCCTCGAGATGGCGCAGCAACGGTGGTCCGGGATACCAGGCCATATTCTCGGATCCCTCGACGACGTTATCGCCGAGCAGGGCCGAGACGGGCACGAAACTCAGGTCACCGACCGTCAGCTTCGCGGCGAAGGCGGCGAATTCGGTGCGGATCTCCTCGAACCGCTCCTGCGACCAGCCGACCAGATCCATCTTGTTCACGCACACCACCAGGTGCGGCACGCCGAGCAGGGTGGCGAGGAAGGCGTGTCTGCGGGTCTGCTCGGACACCCCGGTGCGGGCGTCGACCAGGATCAGCGCGAGGTCGGCGGTGGACGCACCGGTGACCATATTGCGGGTGTACTGCACATGGCCCGGGGTGTCGGCGATGACGAACTTGCGCCGCGGTGTCGTCACATAGCGGTAGGCGACGTCGATGGTGATGCCCTGTTCGCGCTCGGCGCGCAGCCCGTCGGTGACGAGGGCGAGATCGGCCGAGTCGCCACCCCGTTCGGTGCTCACCCGCTCGATCGCGGCCAGCTGGTCGTCGAACAGCGACTTGGAGTCGTAGAGCAGCCTGCCGATGAGCGTCGACTTGCCGTCGTCGACGCTGCCCGCGGTCGCCAGGCGTAACAGGTTGCGGCTCATCAGAAGTAACCCTCTCGCTTGCGGTCTTCCATGCCGGTCTCGGAGATCCGGTCGTCGGCGCGGGTGGCGCCGCGCTCGGTCAACCGGGTGGCGGCGGTCTCGGCGATCACCGTCGCGGCGGTGTCCGCGTCGCTCTCGACACACCCGGTGCAGGTGGCGTCGCCGACGGTGCGGAAACGCACGGTCGCCTCGAACGTGTGCTCACCCGGTTGCGGGGTGATGAACCGGCCCGCCGACAACAGCATGCCGTCGCGTTCGACGACCTGGCGCCGATGCGCGTAGTAGAGCGTCGGCAGCTCGACCGCCTCGCGGTCGATGTACTCCCAGATGTCGAGCTCGGTCCAGTTCGACAGCGGGAACACGCGGATGTGCTCGCCCTGCTGATGCCGCCCGTTGTAGAGGTTCCACACCTCGGGCCGCTGCGCACGCGGATCCCACTCGCCGAAACGGTTGCGGAAGCTGAACACCCGCTCCTTGGCCCGCGCCTTCTCCTCGTCGCGGCGCGCGCCACCGAACACGGCGTCGAAACGGTGCTCACCGATCGCCCGCAGCAAGGTGGTGGTCTGCAACGGATTACGGGTGCCGCCGGGGCGCTCCACCGAGCGGCCCGCGTCGATGTCGTCCTGGACCCGCGCGACCAGCAGCCGCGCGCCGGTGCGGTCGGCGGTCCGGTCGCGGAACTCGATCACCTCGTCGAAATTGTGTCCGGTGTCCACGTGCAGCAGCGGAAACGGCAGCGGTGCGGGCCAGAAAGCCCGTCGCGCCAGGTGCAACAGCACCGCCGAATCCTTGCCACCGGAAAACAACAGCACCGGCCGCTCGAACGTGGCCGCCACCTCCCGGAAGATGTGCACCGACTCGGCCTCCAAGGCCGCCAGGTGCGACAACTCGTACCCCGTCTGCACTGTTCACCTACTTCGTTCCGCTGCTCCGTCGGCGCAACATCTGCTGCCGGGTTGCAATGTCGAATATTCGACGCTATTGTTCGATATTGTGACACCGACGATAAGCCGGGCCGAGCGCGCCGGTCAAGAGGTGATCGCTGATTCGGGTAGCGAAGCCGACTCCACCGGCGCCGCATCGCCGCCGACGCAACGGGTCGTGAAGGTGCTCGAGCTGCTCTCGCGGCACCCGACCGACCGGCTGTCACTCGCCCGGATCGTTCGCGAAGCGGGACTGTCCAGGGCCACCGCGCACGCAGTGCTCACGCAGCTCACCGCGGACGGCTGGACCGTGCGCGACGACGACGGCTGCTACGGCATCGGTCTGCGCCTGCTGACCGTCGCCCGCCGGGCCGAAGCGGCCTTCCCCCTGCGCCGCACCGCGGCGCCCCACCTGCGTGCCCTGTTCGAGCGCACCGGTGATCCGGTCTTTCTCGCCGAACGCGACGGTGACAGCATCGTGGTCACCGAGGTCGTCGGAAACCCGTCCGCGAGCTGGATCCGTCCAGGCCGCAGGCTCCCGCTCGCGCCACCCGTCTGCCGCGAGTTCGTCGCCTGGGCGCCGGAACCGGCCCGGCAGGCGTGGCTCGCGACCGCCGATCCAGCCCACCACGATCGGCTGGCCCGCGTCCTCGCCGAGATCCGTGTCCGCGGCTACTCGGTGGAACGCCTCGTCGACGATTCGACACCGATGCTGGAAGTGCTGGCGGGACTGCGGGATTCGCCGATCACCGCCGCGCTGCGCGCACAACTGGGCTCGGTCATCACCGAACTGATCACCATCGACTACCTGCCCGACGAACTCGGACCCGAGAACGCCGTCGTCACCCTCGCCGCGCCGGTCCGCGATGCGAGCGGCGCGGTGGTGGCCGCGGTCGTGAGCTGCCCCGACACCCGCTTGTCCGCGGCGGCGCTGAGTGAGCTCGGTTCCGCGACCGTCGCTGCCGCCGATCGGATCAGCGCGCACTAGCCGACCGGACCGCGGCGCCCGGCGGGGACGGTTCGCCATTACGCTGACGGGTGAACCTGGCCTGACCCGCAGGACGGTCGCGGAGGCAGGTGGCGAGGGAGGACTCGACGTGGCAAACGACAGCGATCGCTGGTGGGAGGCACCGGGGATGTCGGGGGAGTCCCCGCAGACCGGAGCGGAGCCCTATTCCCAGCCCGCCATCCCGCAGCAGCCGGGCGGATATCCGCCGCCGCAGTACGGTGCGCCGCAGCCCGGGTACGGGCAACCGCCGTACGGTCAGCAGCCGTATACGCCGCAGCAGTATGGTCAGCAGCCGTATGGTCAGCAACCCTATGCGCAACAGCCGTACGGGTATGCGCCACAACCGAATCCGGGACCGCCGCGCCGCGGCAACGGCGCCGGTGTGATCATCGCAGTGGTCGCCGTGGTCGCGTTGATCGCTGTCGTCGGGATCGCCGCCGTCGTGATCGGCACCAGTAGCTCCGACGAGACCTCCGCCTCGGCGACCTCGACCACCGCGCCGACGGTGAAAGCGGGACCGTTGTCCGGCACGACCACCGCACCCGCGACGCCGGGTGCGAAAGGCGTGCTCGTCGCCTCCTACCGTGTCGCCTACGACGTGCCGTCCGCATGGTCGGTCTCCGCCGAGTACGACACCATGTCCTTCACCACGGCGATCGGCTCGATGAACGGCCGCGGCCAGGCGACCGAGGGCGAGAGCTACTGCCCCGGATCGGCCTACCGCGCCATGGCGGGCGTCACCACGACCACCGAATCCGATCCGGCCGCCGCCGCCAAAGCCGTCGCGAAAATCGCTGCGGCAGGCGGATACTCGGACCCGACCGGCGGGAAGTTGACCTCACCGACCGCGCTCACGACCCAGAGCGGCGTCACCGGCCAGTTCGTCGAGAGCGCAGGCCCCTGGAAGCCCGCGGTCGCAGGCTGCACTGCCGACGCCTACTCGGTGTACACCTTCGCCTTCAAGAACGCCGCCGACACCTTGCTGGTGCTGACCCTCCTCGTCGACCGCAATGCCACCGGCGAACTCACCGCCGACCAGGCAAAGAAGATCATCACCAGCTTGCGCCTGGTCTGAGCAGCGATCAGGACTGTTTCGGCAGCGCGGCCAGATAGTCGGTGAAATCGGTGGCCGGATGGCCGGTGCGGGACGGCACCGCGTCGGAAACCTGGGCGGGGTCGCCGTGGATGATCGCGGTGTAGGTGTGAACGTGCAGTCCGCGGGGCGTGCGCTGCGGGTCGGGCTCGCAGGTGGTGGAATCTGCGGGTGCGTGTATCGAGCGGGATTGCCGCCATCTCTGCGGCCCTGATCATGACCCTGCCCGCGGTCGTCGCGGGACCAGCCACCGGCGCTGTGCGCGACACGGCGTGTGGTTCGACGCTGTCGTCTGGCGATATCGCCGACATCGTACGGCTGTCGGATACTTCGACGATCGCCAGCGCCGACAGCCTCGCGCGACTCGAGGAGGCGGTGGACCGTCACCACCGGATCACCGAGATCCTCGTCGCCCACCGGGATCTGCGCGGTCTGTTCACCATTGGTCTCGACGGCGTCGAGTACGCGGCCGTCATGCCGCTACAGCGTGATCCCGCCGCGTTCGCGCACCGCGAATACGCGCACGCGGTCAGCACGGAACTCCTGCGCCGTTTCCTGGACAACCTGCACGCCGAATTCACCGGCGGCGTCACCGAACCCCACTGGGCCCACTACTTCGCCCTCGCCCAGGACTGCGGCGTGTCCAGAGCCCGCACCGCCATGGCAGGCTACAACGCCCACCTCACCGTCGACCTGACGTATTCGGTAGCGGCAGTGGGCAGTCGACCCGAAAATGCCCCGGACTACTTCAAGATCGTCGCCGGCATCGCCGCCGTCGGCGACGTGATCATCGACCGCACCAAAGCGGTCTACGGCGCCGACCTCGGCCCACTGTGGCGGTTCTACTTCGTCGGCGAGGGACTCGACGAGCTGTTCGGCGCGGGCGTCGCCACCGAGCAGATGCTCATCGCCGCCGACCTGGGCGCCAATACCGTCATCTTCACCAATGGCCTTGCCCTGCAGGACCCCGCCCTCGCGCCTGCCGTGCGCGCGGAGGTCACCGCCCTGTGGCAGGCGGCCGACCTGGCCTTCGACGCACTGGCACGGATCAACGCCCTCTGACGTGCGTCCGGCAACAGCCGCTCAGCACACGACATTCGGGTAGCCTGATGCTGGGCCCCGATCACCGTCGCCAGAAGAAGTGATGCACGACCCCGCTCGGGCTCGGGATCTGCTCCAGATGAAAACGGTCGACGAGTTCCTCGGGACTCGCCCACAACCTTTCGCCGCGACCGAGTTCGACCGGCGCAACGGCGATATGCATCGTGTCGATCAGATCGGCGTCGAGGAACTGCCGAACCGTGGCGACACCGCCGCCGATTCGCACGTCCTTGCCCTCGGCGGCATCGAATGCCTGCGCCAGCGCGTCCTTCGGAGCCGCATCGAGGAAATGGAACGTGGTGTCCGCCAG
This sequence comes from Nocardia sp. NPDC057663, assembly GCF_042799895.1. Classification (NCBI taxonomy): domain Bacteria; kingdom Bacillati; phylum Actinomycetota; class Actinomycetes; order Mycobacteriales; family Nocardiaceae; genus Nocardia; species Nocardia sp. NPDC057663. The sequence continues at coordinate 132,868 of NZ_JBHVHX010000014.1, forward strand.
TGTGAATGAGGGCCGCAGGTGGTGGGTGAGGACGAACACCGGCGTGTGGAACGGGGGTTCGTCCCCCCACCATCCTTGCCAGTCGTGGTTCTCCCATGGGCCTCGCTGTGGACCGAATTTGTTGCGCCCCATGATCTCGGCGCCGATGTTGTTGGTGTAGTCGCGAACGATGTAGTCGTCGAGGCCGTAGGTCCCCCCGGGGTCGGTCCGGGTGGGCCAGTGCGCGGTGGCACCCGCCCAGAACATGAAATCGCCCGGATCGGCGTGGCCGAAGGGGCGCTCGAGGCTTTGCCCCTCCCCGGCACCGTATCCATCGCTGGAAACGGCGAAGTTGTGAACGCGGACCAATGCTGTCATCGGAACCCCTTCTGGTTGCAAAGTGCAATCGGTTAACAACCTACCTAGACTGATCCCATGGCGCAACCAGTTGCTCACGACAAACTCCCGGTGCCCCCGGGCAAGTCGGGCTGCCCGATCAACATGACGATCGAGCTACTCGGAGATCGATGGAGTCTGATCGTCCTGCGCGACATCATGTTCGGCGGCAACACCCACTTTCGCGAACTGCTCGCCGCCTCCATCGAGGGCATTGCGTCGAACATCCTGGCCAACCGCCTGGCGAAACTGGTCGCCGCGGGCCTACTCACCCGAGACGACGACCCGAGCCACCGTCAGAAGGTCGAATACCATCTCACCGAGGCGTCGATCCAGCTCGTCCCGGTGATGGCCCAACTGGGCGCATGGGGCGCATCCTGGCTGGATACGGCGCCGGAACTGACTGTGCGCGCCGAACTACTCGCCACCGGCGGCCCACCGCTGTGGGCGCGATTCATGGCCGAACTCCGCGCGACCCACCTGGCCGGAACGCCGACACCTGCCGATGGCGTGCTTGCGGAACTGACCGCCGCCTATCACGAAGCAGTTGCAGGGAATGGGCACGAAACAGCTGGATAAACCGCGTGCCGCCGTTGACCGAGTGGCAGCCCGATGCTGCCAGCAATAACCGCGCAGCGCAACGGCATTCGGATAGCTGCTCGGTGACAAATCGTTGGCCGCGAAGGCCGCTCGATCGTCATGATGGCCGGTATGAGCCTGACGTCATACTGGCCCCTGGCCGGATTACAGGTGCGGACACCCCGACTGGAACTGAGAATGCCAGGTCCGGAGGACATGGGTGCACTTGCCGGGCTGGCCGCTGACGGAGTGCACGATCCGGTGGTGCAACCGTTCACCGCGGAGTGGACAGACGCGGAACCGGATGTCCGCGCACAGCGGGTACTGCAGTGGCACTGGCGATGCTGGGCCGAGTGGCAGCCCGATGCGTGGAGCCTCAACTTCGTCGTGCTCCGAGACGGAATGGTGGTCGGTACGCAGTCGCTCGCAGCGAAGAGCTTCGCGGTCTGCTCCGAGGTGAACACCGGATCCTGGCTCGGCCGGACCCACCACGGCCAAGGGATCGGAACGGAGATGCGGGCCGCGGTTCTGGAGTTGGCCTTCGCCCGGCTCGGGGCGAATTCGGCGGTCTCCGGTGCGTTCGAGGACAACCTGGGCTCCCGCGGAGTCTCCCGCAAACTCGGGTACGAGCCCGACGGTATCGAAGTGCACGCGGTGCGTGGCAAGCCGGCGGTGCTGCAACGATTGCGGCTGACGCGCACCCGATGGGAAGCCCATCGGAGCGTGCCCGTGGCAGTGACCGGGCTGGCGGAGTGCCTGCCGCTCTTCGGCATCCGAACAAATCCGTAACAGCCTGATCTCCTGGCCGGGTCTCGAGGTTCACGCTGCGTCGATATTTAGCGTCGAGGTGCCGGACAGGCCGGCCGAGTTTCAACAGGAGGTATGGGCGACGCTGACCCCGGCCGATCTGGCGTTCGCCGATCGCGGGCGCGGTCGGGGTTCAGTACGGCGCCGACAGCTTCGACCATCAGATCGGTGGTGCGCTGGAGAGCAGTGGTCAAGGGTTCGGCGGATTCGGTTGCGGCCCAGTGGTCGATGCCGGCGAGATACCCCCAGGTCGCCTGCGCGGCGTAGCGGATGGTCAGGTCGTTCTCGTCGCGTCCGAGCCGAAAGATGAGGATCGAAGCGGCGACCGCGGGGATGGACTGGACCGACACGATCCAGTCCACCACCAACGGTGACTGCTGGCACGCACCGACGCGCTGAGGGTTCAGGGCGACCAGGGCCCGCGGCCCGGTCACCCGCTACCCGAGCCACTGCGGAAGTTGTCTATCCGGTGTGGACGTGAGTGCTGGGCCCGGCGTCGACCAGGTTGGTGACGGTGGCCCACTTGTCGAGTTCGGCGAGGCGTGCGGTGAGCGCGGTGCGCATACTGTCGGCGCCGGCGATGCCCAGGGCGAGGCGGCGGGGTGGGTTGTCATCGGCCACGGCCGTGCGGATGCCGGCGGCCACGCGATCGACGCCGGAGAACGCCGATGCAGGCAGCGCTTGGATCGCCTGCTGTACGGCGCGCACCGTCTGGTCGTAGTCGGCGTGGGTTGCTGTAGCCGTGTCGAGGTTGGACAGGAAAGGTGTTGCGGTGAGGCCGGGCTCGACGAGAGTCAGGTGGATCCCGAGTGGCGCCACTTCGGCTGCGAGCGCGTCGGAGAGTCCTTCGACGGCATACTTGGTGGCTGCGAGCAGCCCGACGCCGGGATCTGCGGTCTGGCCGTAGTAGGACGAGCCCTGCAGGATGTGCCCGGACCGCTGGCCCCGTAGCACCGGCAGTGTCGCGCGCAGCACGTTGAGTACGCCGAAGACGTTGGTGTCGAAGATTGCCCGTGCCTGCTCGTCGGCTGCTTCCTCGACTGCCCCGAAGAGTCCGTAGCCGGCAAGGTTGGCGACGATGTCGATGCGGCCGAAGCGAGCCACGCTCTGCTCGACCGCCTTCGCGACGGCTGCCTCGTCGCGCACGTCTGCCTCGACCGCGAGCAGTCGGTCGTTTTCTCCCAGGTCACCGAGAGTTTCGGTGCGTCGAGCCACAGCGACCACAGCTTCTCCGGCCTTCAGTGCCTGAACTGCGAGCTCGCGTCCGATGCCCGAGGAGGCGCCGGTGATGAACCAGATCGGGGGGGTGTTTCCTGCATTCGTCATGTTGCGAGCGTAATCGGTTAGCTCACAACATTTCAAGTTCTTTGCGCGGAAATGTTGTGATCAACCGGGTTAGCCGCGTGTGTTGTTGGTATCGTGGAGGGGTGGAGGCGACGCAGGAGGCACCGAAGTGGAGCGACGATGCGGCTGCTCTGGTGTTGCAGTTCGTCAACACCAGAGCCGACGGCGCGGGGCGCGTCGAGGTCTTCGACACAGCTTCGGGATTCGCGGACTGGGCGATCGAGCAGGGCCTGCTCGCCGCCGCCATCGTGGTGACCGACTCCGACGCGGCGGCCGCGCGTGAGCTGCGCGACGCACTGGTCACGGTGCTGCTGACACACGCGGGTGATCCAGATATCGATGACGCCCTGGTCGCCGAGGCGGAACGGTATCTGCTGCAGGCCGGTGTTCGCTATCCGCTCACAACGGTCGTCACCGCGGAAACGGCGCAGCTCCTCGCCGGATCGACCGGTGTCCCCGGCGCTTTGGGGGCCGTTCTGGCCGCGGTGACCGAGACGGCGCAGCGCGGCGACTGGATGCGGATCAAGGCATGCTGCAATCCGCCGTGCCACTTCGGCTTCATCGATCGCACCCGCAACCGGGCCGCGCGCTACTGCAGCCCCGGATGCGGATCGCAGGTGTCGATGCGCGCTCTTCGGCAGCGCCGCAAGCAAGCCGGCTCCTGAACAACTCTGTCCACCAGCACGTCGACCGCTGGGGCAATTCGGCGATCCCAACCGAGCCGATAGCCACCCCTTCGAGAACGAGAACGGCCCCGGATCACGGTGCGAAACCGTTGTCCGGGGCCGAATTTCGGGGCGGGGGTCAGCCCGCGGTCTGCTCCTTGCTGCGGATCTCCACGATCGGCAGCACCAGTGCGGCGGGGGCACCCGCGGGCACGGCGGGCTGCTGCGGGGCGACCGGTTCGATCCGGGTGTAACCGGCGCTCTGCTCGGGGCGGGTGTCGACCTCGCCCTTGTTCGGCCAGTAGGCGGCCGCGCGCTCGGCCTGGGCGGTGATGGTCAGTGACGGGTTCACGCCCAGGTTCGCCGAGACGGCGGCACCATCGACGACACTCAGTGTGGGGTAACCGAATACGCGGTGGTAGGCGTCGATCACGCCGTGTTCACGGTCGGCGCCGATGGCGGCACCGCCGAGGAAGTGCGCGGTCAGCGGGACATTGAACACCTCACCCCAGGTGCCGCCCGCGACGCCGCCGATCTTCTCCGCGACCCGGCGGGTGACATCGTTGCCCGCCGGAATCCAGGTCGGATTCGGTTCGCCGTGGCCCTGCTTGGAGGTGAGCTTGCGCCCGCCGAAGAGGCCGCGCTTGGTGTAGGTGGTGATCGAGTTGTCCAGGTGCTGCATCACCAGCGAGATGATGGTGCGCTCGCTCCAGTTCTTCACGCTCAGGAACCGCACCAGCAACAGCGGATGCATCAGCGCGACGCCGAGGAAGCGCAGCCAGCGCGGGATCTTGCCGCCACCGTCGACCATGAGGGTCTGCAGCAGGCCCATCGAGTTGGAGCCCTTGCCGTAGCGGACCGGCTCCACGTGGGTGTCGGGGGTGGGGTGGATCGAGGAGGTGATCGCGACACCCTTGGTGAAGTCCTGACCGGGCGCCAGCGTCTTGGTCGCCGCGCCGACGATGGACTCGGAATTGGTGCGGGTCAGCAGGCCCAGCTTGTCCGACAGGTTCGGCAGCACACCCTGATCGCGCATCGAGTGCAGCAGCTTCTGCGTGCCGAGCGTGCCCGCGGCGAGGACGACCTGCTTGGCCGTGTAGGTCTGGGGATCCTTGCGGATCCAGGCACCGGTGCGCTCGGTCGCGACATCCCAGGTGCCGTCCGGCAGCGGGCGCAGGGCGTTGACCGTCGTCATCGGAATGATCTGTGCCCCGGCCTTTTCCGCGAGGTACAGGTAGTTCTTGACGAGGGTGTTCTTCGCGCCGAACTTGCAGCCCACCATGCAGTCACCGCACTCCACACAACCGGTGCGCTCGGGGCCGGCGCCACCGAAGTACGGGTCGGCCACGGTCTTGCCCGGCTCGCCGAAGAACACGCCGACCGGAGTCTGCACGAAGGTGTCACCGACGCCCATGTCCTCGGCGACAGCCTTGAAGATCTCGTCGGCGGGGGTCATGTGCGGGTTGCGCACCACGCCGAGCATCTTCTGGGCCCGCTCGTAGTACGGGGTGAGCTCGGCGCGCCAGTCGGTGATGTCGCGCCACTGGGCGTCCTGGAAGAACGGCTCCGGCGGGACGTAGAGGGTGTTGGCGTAGTTCAGCGAACCACCACCGACACCGGCACCGCCGAGGATCAGGACGTCGCGCAGGGGATGGATGCGCTGGATGCCGTAGCAGCCGAGCTTGGGCGCCCAGAGGAATTTGCGCAGGTCCCAGCTGGTCTTGGGCAACTCGTCGTCGGCGAATCGGCGGCCGGCCTCGAGAATGCCGACCTTGTATCCCTTCTCCACCAGGCGCAGCGCGGTGACACTGCCGCCGAAGCCGGAGCCGACGATCAAGACGTCGAAGTCGGTGGTGCGATCGGACATACGAGGGCTCCTCGAAGGGTGTCGACAGTGACGCCGGTAACGCTAACGTCGACAGCCAGAGCTGTCAAAGTTCGCGGGGATCGGGCCCTATGCTGGTCGGGTGCCTCGATACACCCGTGCGGAACTCGCTGATGTCAGCGGCGTGGCGGCGCGCACGATCCGCTACTACCACTCGCTCGGCGTGCTGCCGAAACCCGGTCGCGCGGGCAAGGAGGTCGTGTACTCCGACGCCCACCTGGACCGGCTGCGCGACATCGTCGCGATGCAGGCCCGTGGGCTGCGCCTGGACGCCATCCGCGAGGTGTTCGACGCCGAACCGGCGCCCGGCGCCGGTGACTGGCGCACGCTGTTCGATCCGCGCGCCGCGCAGACGGGAGAGCGCGCTGCCTTGGTCGACGATGACGAACTGACCGGCTTGCTCGGCGACCGCGGCACCGACGTCCTCGCCGAATTGATCGCGGCCGGCTACCTCGAGCGGCGCGACGACAGCTGGTTCGTGCCCGACCGCCCCATGCTCAAAGGCGCGCTCGTGCTCTACGACGTCGGCACCGACATCACCCTCAGTGGTGTGCTGCGCACGCTGATCCGGGAACGGATCGCCGACCTCGCCGACGACGTCGTGCGCACGGTTCGCGCCGCGGCGGGCACCGGGTACGGCGGCGAGGACGTCGGCGTCGACCTCAGCCGGTTCCGTGACCAGTTCCTGGCCATGGCCTGGGAGGTCGGCGGCGCGACGTTCGCCGCGGAGATCGAACGCGCGGCCGGTGCGGTCGACCCGGTCGACGACACGAGCGAACGCCGCCGCCTGCACGGCGCGGCCGGTGCGCGATGATCGGTCGATGAGTACCGACCGACCAGGACCGCGGGCGCTGGCTCGCGCCCAGACGATCGCCGACATCAAACGGATCGGCCGGGATCATCTCGCGTCGCAGGGCGCCGCGGCGCTGTCCTTGCGCGCTGTCGCCCGCGATCTGGGCGTCGTGTCCTCGGCGGTGTACCGGTATGTGCGCAGTCGCGACGAATTGCTGACGATGCTCGTGGTCGATGGCTACAACGCGCTCGGTGACACGGTCGACGCGGCACTGGCCGACGCGCCGGACGACCCGGCGACCCGCTTCCGGACGGTGGCGCGGACGGTGCGGGCGTGGGCGCAGGCCGAGCCCGCCTGGTACGGCTTGCTCTTCGGTACGCCCGTGCCCGGTTACGCGGCTCCCGCCGAGGACACCGAAGCGCCGGGCGTGCGGGTGATCGCGACGCTGCTGGGCATCATCGACAGCGCCTACCGCGCCGGGCAGCTCAGCGCCCCCGCTGTGGAACCGGTGATCTCGCCATCCACCACGGGCGACTTCTCCGCTATTCGTGAGCAATTCGGGCTGGCCGCCCCGGACTGGCTGATCGCCGTCGCCCTCACCGCCTGGACGACCCTGTTCGGCGCGGTGAACTTCGACGTCTTCGACATGTACGGCCGCGATACCTTCGCCGATCGTGCCGAAGTGTTCGACCTACAGGTCGAACAGTTGCTGCGGATGCTCGGCTTCGGGCAGGTTGCCGCGAACTAGCCATTGGGTCCGGAGCGTCGGACCGCCTACCGTAGACCGGTCGGTACGGTAGCGAACGAGGTGATTCCCGCGGTATGTGGGGTGAGAGATGTGTGAACGGCGATGTCCACCGGTGTCGCCAACGAACGGGAGTGCCCGAGTGAATTCTCGCGAGGAGATCTTGCGCCGAGTCCGTGACGGGCTGCTGGACCTACCCGACGACGAGCGCCGGGTGCCGATGCGCCGTACGTCGGGCCACGGTGACGACGTCGATCCGGCCGAACGGGCGGCCGTGCTCACTCGTTTCGCCGACCGGTTGCGCGAACACGGTTCCCTCGTGCGGACCGTCGACCTCGCAGGCTTGCCCGCCGCGGTCGCGGACGTGCTCTACGGCATGAGCGCGAGTTCGGTCCTGGCGGCCGTCGAGCCCGGCCCGGCCTGGCTCGATCACTGGGCGAGCGCACCGGGCCACCAGGTCGTGCACGGCGGCTCGGGCACCACCGAATCCGGTGATGCCGTGGTCCGTGACGCCGTCGCGGGCGACGCATCGACGGGTTCCCTGGCCTTGGACGTCCACGGCAGCCCCGCCGTCTCCGAGGTGGTCCCGCAAGTCTGCGTCGTCCGCGCCGACCGGGTCTTCGGCTCCCTCCCCGACGCCCTCGACCGCCTCGACCCTCGCCGTCCCCTGGTCTGGCTGGGTGGCCCCGGCGATGCCGGGCTGGCCCGGCAACTGGTTGTCCTCCTCGTCGAGTAGACCCACGTCACTGTGTCGCCTTCGCCGCCGGTTCCTGGATCGCATGATCGAACGGCTCATCACAAGTCGGCGTGGCGGGTTGTGTGGGACTGCGAGTCTCAGTTATTCTCGGGGTTACCGGTGTGACGGCGCTTACAGCGCCGCCGCCGGACGCGAACCGAGGAGGCACCGATGACGCTGACCGAATCGAGCCGTGGCGGACTCATCACCGAGGAGTACCGAGATGCGCTGGCGACCCTTTCGCAGGGGTCCGTCGACCGGCATTTCGATCCCTACCTCGACATCGACTGGGATTCGCCGGAGCTCGCCCTTGACCCGAACGATGTGCGCTGGGTGCTCTCACCCGAGGTCGATCCGCTGGGCGCGACCCAGTGGTACCGCGACCAGCCGCTCGACAAGCAGATCGCGATCGGCAAGTGGCGCACCGCCAATGTCATCAAGGTCGGCGCTGCCTTCGAGAGCATCCTGATCCGCGGAATGATGCAGTACATCATGAAGCTGCCCAACGGCTCGCCCGAGTTCCGGTACTGCTTGCACGAGATGACCGAAGAGTGCAACCACATCCAGATGTTCCAGGAACTGGTGAACCGCATCGGCATCGACGTGCCGGGCATGCGGCCGATGTTCAAGGTGCTCTCCCCGCTGATCGGTGTCGCGGGCGGCTACGCCCACACGATCCTGTTCATCGGCATCCTCGGCGGCGAGGAACCGATCGACCACTACCAGAAGGCCGTCATCCGCGAGGGCTCGTCGATGCCGCCGATGGTGTTGCGCACCATGGAGATCCACATCGCCGAGGAAGCGCGCCACATCTCCTTCGCGGGTGAATTCCTCGCCGCGCATATCGGGCGCATGGGGAAGTTCAACCGTGGCGCGTGTTCGGTGGCGTTCCCGATCGCCATGCGCTGGCTCGCCGGGGAGATCATGGCGCCGCCGCGGTCGTTCGAGCGTGAATTCGACATTCCCCACGAGGCGATCGAGCAGGCGTTCTGGAAGTCGGAGCACTCCCAGAAGATCCTGTCCGGCTACTTCGGCGACATGCGCAAACTGGCCGACGACCTCGGCCTGATGAACCCGATCGCCCGGCGGATGTGGCGGGCACTCGGCGTCGACGGACCCGTCTCGCGCTACCGCAGCGAGCCCGAACGCGGCACGCGCCGGATCGCCTGATCGTCGGCCGGTGGCGGTGGATCAGCTGCCGTCACCGGCGGCGAGCTGCGCGATGACCTCGACCAGCTGCTGGTCGGGATCGAGGGTCAGACCGTGTCTGCGGGCGACGCCGTCGACCACATGCCAGGCGTAGGAGGCGACCTCCTCGATCAGCTGCTCCCTGGTCAGCACCGGATTCGGGTCATTGGCCCAGCGGGTGACGGTCGCCTCGGTCATCGACACGATGGCGAAGGTCATCGTGTCGGCCGAACCGTCGTCGGTCACCCCGACGACACCGGCGAGACCGGTGACCAGCGCCCTGGTCGACGCCGCGATGGTTCCGATCAGCGCGCTCATCGCGTCGACATCGGGATCGGTCTCCGACGGGCCGGTGCGCAGGAACTCGTGCAGCCGCGGATGTTCCTCGATCCAGGTGACCACGGCGCCGACGGTGCGCACGAGGATTTCGTGGATGGACCCGTCGCCGATATCGAGAGCGTCCTCGATGTCGGCGACGAACCGGTCGGCGATCTCGCTCCTGATCCGGCGGTCCAGCTCGTCACGTCCGGCGAACTGCCGGTAGACCACGGATTTCGCGAGGCCCGCGTGCTCGGCGATCTGCACGATCGGGACCTCGACGCCGGCGGGCGCCTGCTCGAGCAACTCGACCGCCGACAGCACGATCCGCTCCCGGCGGCTGTCGTTGTGCGGCTGCCATCGGGCTTGTCTGCCGCTCACGGCGCTGGAGGGGCGTGACGTTGCGCTCGACACCCGCCCGAGTGTAGAGCACAATGCAGCCCTCGAAACCGCTACCGCGGGACCGACACGGGATCGGTGCAGCTCGTCGACGCGTCGACCAGTGAGCACGGGACCGGTCCGCGGGTCGGTCGATAGCCGGCGGGGACGCCGCCCAGTGCGGTGATCGCCCGGTAGGCGGCAACGGCGTCGGTCGGCTTGCGGGTGAGGGTGGGGTCGGTGAGCACATCGACGGTGTAGAGACCGAAACGTGGTGTGTAGGAACCCCATTCGTAGTTGTCGGTGAGGCTCCAGTAGTTGTAACCCATCAGCGGGATGCCGTCGGCGACGGCGCGCTGCAACCAGTAGACGGTGTCGCGCAGCGAGTCGGCGCGGGTGTATCCGTCCGTGCGCGGCAGGCCGTTCTCGGTGGGGATGCCGTTCTCGACGATGTAGAGCGGCTTGCCGGGGAAGCGGCGCGCGTAGTGGTCGAGGGCGTAGTAGATGCCCTCGGACTGCAGGGGGAGGGTCCACAGACGGTCGAAGTCGGGGACGGTGAGCTGGGTGGGGGACAGTCCGTAGTAGTAATCGATGCCGATGTAGTCCAGCCGGGCTGAGATCCGATCGAGCAGGGGGCCGCTGACCGCGTCGTCGGCGCCGGGGATGAACGCGACATTGCTGGTGACCTGGGCGCCGGGCTGCACGGCATGGATGTAGTCGTAGATGCTGTTGTGCGCCTGCGTGATCCGTTCACCCATCGTGGGCGCATCGGCCGCTTCGACACCGCCGCGGCGCAGTTCGTTGACCACATAGAACGTCGGCTCGTTGAAGGTCACCCAGAGCGGGTCGGTGCCGGCGAATCGGTCGACCACGCGCCGGGCATTCGCCAGCCAGTTCGCCACGATCTCGGGATCGCGCCAGCCGCCCCGATCGGCGGCCCAGCCCGGGTACACCCAGTGGTCGAGGGTCAGCATCGGCCGCATGCCCGCATCGGTGATCGCCCGTACGACATCGTCGTAGAAAGTGAGGGCGCTCTCGTCCCAGACGCCGGGTTGCGGCTGCACGCGGGCCCATTCGATGCCGATGCGGTACACGCGCACACCGAGATCCGCGGCGAGGGCGATGTCGGATCGGTAGCGCGTGCGGAAGTCGACCGAGTTCAGATACGGGTCGTGGGTGGCGCCCGATTCGGCGTACCGGCGCCAATTGCTGTCCGGCGCATCGCCTTCGGCTTGGAAGCCGGAAGCTGCCACACCCCAGAGGAACTCGGATCCGAGGGGAGCCAGCTGGGCCGGCGCCGGGGGGCGGGCGAGGGCGGGGGAGAGGCTGGTCGGGAGGAGCGCTGCGGCGGCCAGGGCGACCGTGGCAAGGAATCGGCGACCGCTGGGGGAGGGCATGGCAGTCACTCCTGGCATGAAGGGGGAGGGGAGTGTTTCAGTGTGCGGCATCGGGCAGGTTGATGCCGGGAATCAGGTCGGTGCGTCGGCGAACGAACTCAAAAGTCCATTTACAACATGGCCATACGTAGATATGCGCATTTACTAATGATTCTCCCCTTCAATCCACCAACGCCCGCCGCCGGTCAACAAAACCTCCTCACTTCACGACAACTCACCAGCATCGACAGGGAAGGGGTGGCAGGCCTTGCATGTCGCCGCGGCTCTCCGGGAAGTCGAGTGAGTTGTCTCTCAGCGGGCCGTCCTGAGTCGATGGATCCGTTTCCCTCGAGCCAGGATTCGAAGATGGCGTGGAATCCCTTACCTGCCCTCGCACGCGATTTCGCGGCACAGCCCTGGGTGATGCGCGGCGCGGGCGTCGTCTTGCCGACCGAGCGACTGCTGCGCAGACTCAGCGGCGGCCGGTGGGGAGTTCTGGACCTGGCCGGGTTGCCGTCGATCGAGGTCACTGTGGTCGGCCGCAAATCGGGTCAGCCGCGGACCACGTCGCTGCTGTGCGTCCCCGACGGCGACGGCTTCTATCTCGTCGGCTCGAACTGGGGCAAGCCGGAACATCCGGCGTGGTCGGCGAACCTGCGCGCGGCCCGCACCGCGTCGGTCCGCTACAACAGCAGCTCACCGTTCCCGGTGACGGTCACGGAGATCACCGGCGTCGAGCGCAAACGCGTCTGGGACCAGGTCGTCGAGTTCTGGCCCGGCTACGAGATGGAATTCGAACGCTCCGGCGGCCGTGAGTTCCGCATCTTCCGGCTGGACCGGATCAGCTGATCATCACAGACCGAGCTTGGTGACGGCATTGTCCTCGAGCGGATTCGCGGTGCGGATGTAGCCGTGCACCGTCCGCGGGTTCGCCCAGCGGCCCTGGCGCATGATCTCGCGGTCACTGGCGCCGCCGAGTGCGGCCTGGGTGGCGAAGCCGGCTCGCAGCGAGTGCCCGGAGAACAGGTCGGGGTCGAGGCCGGCCCGCGCGGCGTAGCGTTTGACGAGCTCGGCGACCGCTCGCCCGGACAACGGCGTGGCACCGATGGAACCGTGCCGGTTGATGGTGGGGAACAGCGGTCGCTCGGTGTCGGTACTCAGCGGCGTGCCGGCGAAGCCGTGGCAGCGATGGATCGTCGTGTCGGGCACGGGGTGTTCGGTCGTCCATGACCGTGTTCCGGGATCGCCCGCGTCGGCGTGGACCTCCCGTAGCCGGACCCAGTCGGCGAACGCGCAGATCGGACAGGTTCGAGGGTGTTTGCCGCGGGGCAGGGCGATGCGCTGTTCGGCGACGCCGGTGGGGTCGGTCTTCGTGGTCGGCAGATGTACGACGAGCAGCGGTTCGCCGGTGGTGTGGTCGGTGCGGACATGCACGTCACTGATCCGCAGGCCCGCGAGCTCGCTGCGCCGCAGCGCGCCGGCGAAGCCGACCAGTAGTGCGAGAGCATCGCGACGACGGGCTGGTTCGGTGGGCCAGCCGGGCTCGGGAAGCTCGGTGAGCAGTTGGTCGAGGGTGTGCAGCAGGACTGGCCGTTTGCGGGTCGGCGGGGTGCGCCGGGTGCGCCGGATGCCGCGCAGCGTGAGCCGGACGACGTCGGAACGTGTCGGCGAGGGGAGTCCGTTGGCGGCGTGTACTGCCGCGATGGCGGCGGACTTGCGGTCCAGCGTCGCGGGGCTGAATGCCCAAGCTCCGCTGTCGCGTCGGGCATCGGCGGCCGCGGCGAGATACACGGCGACGTCGAGTGGGTCGGCGGGCAGTGCCTGGCGTTGCTCGGCCGCGCACCAGCCCGCCCACGCGATCCAGTCGGTGCGGTAGGCGCGCAGGGTGTTCGCCGACTGGGAGGCCTCGAGGTAGCGGCGCAGGGAATCAGCCTGGCCGTCGTCGAATCGTTCGCGGACCAGGCGCAGGGCAGCGGTGTCGACGAGCACGCTGCGCACGCCGCGGCGCAGCTCGGTCCGTACCTGTTCGGGAAGGACGACCGCTGCGTCGCTGCCGCTCACGTCGCCACTCCTCGCGTGAATGAGTCTGCCGCCGATGACTCCTGGCGTTCGAGCCTAGGTCATCGGCACGCGATCACGGCATCTCCGCCAGCTCGGCGAGCTTGGTGTGGATGTACGCGGCGAGCCGGTGCCGGGCCGCGGTGGTGAGGAAACTGGTGTCACCGAGTCGCGGAAAATGGTCATCGACTTGGTCTGACGGGGGTTCGGTGGCGTCGGTGGAATCGCCGACGAGCTCGAGACGTGCCGGATGTTGCTGGGGGAGAGGAACATTCGGCACGTCCGTGTCGGTGTGTGCTGCTCCGTGACGTACCATGACTGAACCTTAACGTTTTGATTACGGCCGTTGCCAACATGTCAGGCCCGGTAGTGATAACTGCCACGTTTTCGGATTTTGCGGATCATTAGGCCGTTGCCTGTGCGAGTCAGGACGCACGGGCGGTCGTCTCCTCGGCGATGGCCGACTCGCGGACGTATCCGGCGACGGGGCTGAGCTGCAGGATCGCGGGCATCCGGCGAGTGAGTGCGGGCGGACCGGTGAACATCACCCGGCCGGTGCGCTGGGCGTGGCTCAGTGGCATCCGGCCCAGCCACACCTCGTAGAGCGCTGCCACATCGGCGACGACGGTGACGTCGACCGGATAGCCGGGATCGGTTTCACACACCGAGGGCGTCGCGCTATCGACGACGATCCAGAACCGTCGCACGTCGTCGGTGAACCGAACCTGCAGGACATGCCGCCTGCCGGGAAGGCTCGAGGTGTCGACACGGGTGTGCATCCACCAGACGAGCAGCGCCGCGTCGAGCTCTTCGTCGCGGGGCGCACCGAAGGTCCAGCGCGCACCCCATTCGCCGAGGCCGAACAGGATCGGTTCGAGCTGGGTGCCTGCCTCGGTGAGCAGGTGTTCGGTGCCGATCTTCTCGATCAGCCCGGCGCGTTCGAACTGGCGCAGCCGTTTGGCGAGCAGGCTGCGCGAGAGTCCGGGCAGGCCGCGGGCGAGGTCGTTGAAGCGGGTGGTGCCGACGTAGAGGTCGCGCAGAATCAGCAGCGACCAGCGTTCGCCGAGCACGTCGAGTGCACGCGAGATCGGGCAGTACTGGCCGTAGCCTGCGGTTGTAGTCGTCATGGTCACCTCACCGACGGGGTCCACTGTCAGGACCGGGGGAGTCCACTTTCTGGACTATCTGGTTATCGCGGCGGTTCCTACCTTCGAAACATGACTTCCACAATTACCGACACCACGACCACCACCGACCGCGTCGCCCTGGCCCGCGAGATCGGCGAATCCCTGCGCCTAGAGGTGCCCGAGCGAGACCGGACCGGCGAGATCTCCGTCGCCGCGTTCGACCGGTTGCGAGCCGGCGGCCTGTCCGCTGCCCTCGTGCCCACCGAGTTCGGTGGCGGCGGCGCGAGCCACAAGGAGATGGGGGAGATCCTGCGTGAACTCGGCAGGCACGATCCGTCGACCGCGGTCGCGTTCGCGATGCACTCCCATCTCGTCGCCGCCCAGGTGTGGCGGCACAACCACGGCGTGGACGCTTCGGCGGTGTTCGCGAAGGTCGCGGCGGGCGCGATCCTGGTGAGCACCGGCGCTTCGGACTGGGTGGACTCCAATGGCGCGGCCGTGCGCGTGGACGGCGGCTATCGGGTGAGTGCTCGCAAAGCGCCGGCCAGTGGTTGCGAGGTAGGCGACGTGCTGGTCACCAGCGTCCGCTACGACGGGGAGGGTGCGCAGGTTCTGCACTGCGCTATCCCGATGACCGCGCCCGGGGTGCGTATCGACAAGACCTGGGACACGTTGGGCCTGCGGGCCAGCGGCTCACACACCGTGGTCCTCGATGACGTGTTCGTCCCCGATGCCGCGGTGTCGATGATCCGTCCCGCCGGGGTCTGGCCGCCGGTGCTGAATGTGGTGATCGGGGCGGCACTTCCGCTGGTGCTCGCCGCCTACCTCGGTGTCGCCGACTCCGCGGTCGAGCTCACGGCGCGACTGCTCGCGGGCCGCGCCGAACCGCACACGCTGCAGTCGGCAGGCGAGATGCTCAACGCCTACACCACCGCCGCCGATCTCGTCGCCGCCATGTTCACCGACTCCGACAACCTTGGTTTCGCCAACACCGACGAGTACGCGGGGCGGACCCTGAGCCGCAAGACGGTTGCCGCCGATGCCCTCGTCACCACGGTGCGCCTGGCGATCGAGACCACCGGCGGCGCGGGCTACTCGCGGTCGTGCGATCTCGAACGTCTCTACCGCGACATCCACGGCTGCCAGTTCCACCCGCTGCCGAGGGCCAAACAGACTCGCTTCAGCGGCCGGGTGCTGCTCGGGCACAGCCCGCTCGGCTGAATATGTCTGCTGTAGCGGTGGCTTCGGTGTGGTCTAATCACCGGGTGATGACGTTTGCGCAGCAGTGGTGGCCGCTCTCCTAGCGGCCCACCCTGTTGTGCGCGGCCGCCTGAGTGTGCGGCCGGGTCCTTCGTGACGACTTCTGTTCCGGCCGTGCAGACGGTCCCGGATGGAAGGACAACCATGAACGACAGTGCTACCGGTTTCGGCGAGATCCTCGTCAGTTCCCGTTCCCTCGACGAGTATCGGGCGATGTTCGCACTCACCGATGCCGACCTGCGGCGCCGGATCCTCGATTGTCCCGGCGGCGCGGCCGGGTTCACTGCGGAGGTGTGTGATCTCGGCGGGGACGTGACAGCCTGTGATATCGCCTATTTCGACGACGGTGTCGCACGGGTGGCGGCGACGGCGGTGGCCGAAGCGGACCGGGGCAATAGGTATGTGCGTGACCACGCCGATGCCTACCGCTGGAGCTTCTTCGCCGACCCTGACGCGCATCTCCGTGCCCGGCGCGGATCCGCGCAGCGTTTCGCCGCCCACACCGCCCTCGCCCCGGACCGCTACGTCGCCGCTCGTCTGCCTGCACTTCCGTTCGCGGACAACAGTTTCGATCTCGTGCTGAGTTCGCACCTGCTGTTCAGCTACCCCGACGATCTGGACTATGACTTCCATCGGCGGGCGTTGACGGAACTGGCGCGGGTGGCCACCACCGAGTTCCGGGTGTTCCCGTTGGTCGCCATCGGCTCTCCGACCCGGTATCCACGGCTCGACGACCTGATCGCCGAGCTGTCCGCCGCCGGTGTCGAGAGTGCGATCGTGGATGTGGACTACGAGTTCCAGGCGGGCGCGAACCAGATGCTGGTGTGCACGGTGCGCTGAGGTGTCGGTCGAACAGCTCTGCCGCGGAAGGTAGTGCGCGCCAATGATCGATGGCCGGGGCGAGCCAGGTCGCCGTGCATCGGCTGCTGATCTGTCATGTGACGCAACTTCGTTTGCGTCGGTGGTGGGTCGGCCCCTGAGGGCGCAGTGACCCGAACGTCACGCTTCAGCGCCTACGGGATGCTGGGGTTCTCGGCGCACAGTGCGTGGTCGATGAGGGCGCTGGCCGCGTTCTCCTGGTCCAGGATGTGCTCGGGGGTGTCGCCGCGCGCCTCGGACATGGAGACCACGGCGCTTCGCCTGCCGTCGTCGGTGACGCCGTTGAGGGTGATGTAGCCGCCGTCCCCGCCGTCGTGACCCCAGTAGGTTCCTCCGCAGCTCAGGGGGCGTTCGACCAGGCCGAGCCCGTATCGGCCGCCGGGCCACAGCTGTTGGACCTCCGCGCTCACGGGGACGGTGCGTTTCATCGCGGCCAGCTGCTGAGACGGGAGCAGGCGGCCCGCGAGCAGCGCGCGGAGGAAGAGGTTCTCGTCCCGCGTGGTCGTGACGAACGAAAGGATCTCGTAGTCGACCGGCACCTGGTCGGTGACGTCCACTACGGAACCGGGGCCGAAGAGCTGGTAGGCCTTGGCGTGTGGCCGGGGCAGGGTGGGGGAGGTGCCGACCCACCGGGTTTGATCGAGGCCGAGCGGGCGCAGGATGCGGTCTTCGATCTCCTGGTGGGCGGGGTGGCCGGTGGCCTTCTGGATGATCATGCCGAGCAGGACGTAGCCGGTGTTGGAGTACCCCCAGCCCGCGCCGGGCGGAAACTCCGGTGCGTGGGCCATGGCGCGGGCAACCAACTGCTCGGTGCCGTAGACGTCGTGGCGCTGCTGGTAGTACTCCTCCGGCGTGGTGTATCCGGGCAGGTCGTCGTGAATGCCGCTGGTGTGCTGGAGCAGGTGGTGGATGGTGATCCGGTTGCCGTCGTTGCCGTTACCCTGCACCGCTCCTGGCAGCCAGTGTTCGACCGTGTCGTCCAGGGACAGCCTGCCCTCGGCCTCCAGTTGGAGAACCACGGTGGCAACGAGTGTCTTGGATGTGCTGGCCATGCGGAAGTAGCCGTCGGAAGGGACCGGGAGGCCGGTGTTCAGGTCGGCGGTACCGCTGGTGGCGACCGACTGCTGACCGTCAGGCCCGATCATGCGGGCCTGTACGCCGCTGATGCCGAGGGCGTGGATCGCTTCGGTGTCCTGGCGCAACTGCTCCACAGGGGAGGCGACGGCGGTGGCCGCTCCAGCCGCGAGCAGCGGAGCGACACCGAGTGCCAGGACGAATCTGCGCAGGTGCATGGTTGATACCTTTGCACCGCAAGGGCTTACGTCGGATCGGGGACAACCCGGACTCGGTCCCTGAGATTGCATCGATCTCCGCCCGCACCGAGGACGGTCTCCGCGTGGGGTCAGTCGAGGACGGCGTAGGCCTCCACCTCGACGAGGACGTCCGGTTCGAACAGGCAGTCGACACCGATGGCAGACAGCGGTGGGAGCGGATCGGGCAGGGCGAGTTCGGCGGCGACCTGGTTGATGCCGTCGACGAAGTCGGCGTATTTGTCGGGGGTCCAGTCGGTGACGAAGAACCTGAGTCGGACGACGTCGGCGAAGGTGGCGCCCGCCCCGGCCAAACCGCGGGCGGTGTTGCGCAGGGCATAGGCGAGTTGACCCGCGAGGTCGCCGGGGGCTACCGGGTTGCCGTCGGCGTCACGCGCGATCTGACCGGCGACGTGGACGTAGCGGGTTCCGCTGCTGATCGAAACATGGTGGTACGGAACGGGACCGAACATGTTCGGTGGGGTCATGAGCTGCACGGGCACGGTGGTTCCCTTCACGATCTGACTAGGTTTCCTATGTATACGTGGTATTCGAAGGGCACTTCAACGAGACTAGGTGTCATGCAGGAAACCGAGGATGCCCCTCAGCTCACCGCGCAGCACCGTGAGCTGCTCGACCAGATGCTCGACAAGTGGTCGCTGCAGATCATGGAGGCGCTGTGCGATCAGCCGTTGCGGTTCAACGAGCTCCGCCGGGCGATCCCGGTGGTGACGCAGAAATCGCTCACTTCGGCACTGCGACGGCTCGAACGCAACGGCATGGTCGAACGAGTGATCACCCACACCCGGCCCATCGCCGTCGAATACCGGATCTCGCCGATCGGCCGAACATTGCAGGGACTCATCGACGCACTGCTGCTCTGGACCACCGACACCCTGCCCGAGGTCGAACAGGCACGTGCGCGCTTCGACGATCGACAGCGCGAGGACGACGACGCCCGGATGCTGCGATAGCCAACGGAGACCGTGTTCTGACGCGGTAGGAAGACGCGACCAGCAGGCGGGCCTGTCGTAGACGCGGCTCAATGTGGTGTTCGACGCCGTGTTGTCACACTCGCGGTGCCTGCGTCGTCACCTCAATGCGAACCGTTCGCGATGACAGGAGAGACGAGTGTCTGTGGAGATCATCAATCCGTCCGAGCTGCACGATCCGACGGGGTTCGGGTACAGCCACGTCGCGCGGGTGACCGGGGAACTGGTGCTGATCGCCGGTCAGTACGACTCCGACGGCGACGGGCACACGACGACTACGGATTTCGCCGGGCAGGTCGATCGGGCGTTCGCCAATCTCGGAGTCGCGTTGCGGTCGGCCGGGCTCGACTACGCCGATGTCGCGCAGCTGCGGACGTTCATCGTCGAGCACGACCTGGACAAGCTGACGATTCTCGGCACGAAGATCGCCGAGATCTGGGGTGAGCGGCCGCCGGTGCAAACCCTGTTGGGCGTTGCCGCGCTGGCGCTGCCCGGGATGCTGTTCGAGGTGGATGCGGTCGCCGTCCGGGGTTGATCGTGGTGGATGCGGAACTGCTCGACATCGCCGCGGTGGCGATGTCGAGCAGTGTCCTCAGATTTCGGCCAGCTGGTGGTCGGCGACGTGCCCGGCCAGGTAGCGCAGGTGATCGCTCGAATCGCCGAGGGTGTGCTCGATGGCGGTCAGGCGCGCGGTGTAGTGGCCGACGGGGTATTCGGCGGTCATGCCGATCCCGCCGTGCATCTGGATGGCTTCCTGTCCGATGTGCCTGCCCGAGCGCCCGATCCGCAGTTTCGCGCGGGACGCGACCAACGGGTCGGCGACCCCGTCGGCCAGCGACATCGACGCGTACAGGCTCATGCTTCGTGCCAGCTCCAGCGAGACGTACATGTCGGCGGCACGCTGGGTGAGGGTCTGGAAACTGCGCAGCGGAACCCCGAACTGCTTGCGGGTACCGAGGTAGTCGGTGGTCAGCCGCAACGCCTCCGCCATCGCCCCGACCGCTTCGGCACCCAGCGCCGCCTGCGCGGTGATCACCATGTCGGCGATGATGTCGGTGGCGTCATCCGGTGTGCCGAGCAGTTCTGCTGCCGCGCCGTCGAATTCGATGTCGGCGCCGCGCCTGCCGTCGTGGGTGCGGAACCCGGTCCTGGTGACGCCCGGCGCGGTGGGGTCGACGAGGAACAGTGCGGTGCCGCCGCCGGGCAGCGCCGCGCTGACGATGAGCCGGTCGGCGCCATCGCCGTAGGCGACAGGGTGCTTGCGCCCGGCCAGCTGCCAGCCGTCACCGTACGGCAATGCCTGCGTGCCGAGGCGCGTCGAAGGCCACCGCGTGCCGGGCTCCGCATGGGCGAAGACCGGTCGCAGGGTGCCCTCCGCGATCTGGGGTAGCAGTTCTTTGCGCTGGGTCTCGGTGCCCGCCCGGCCGATGATTGCGGCCGGCAGTAGCGCGCAGTCCAGGACCGGTTCGGGTGCCAGGGCGCGGCCGAGTTCCTCGAGCACGAGCATCGTCTCGATCGGGCCCGCGCCCATGCCGCCGTCCTCGGCGGAGATGGTCAGGCCGAGCAGGCCGATCTCGGCGAAGGTCGACCACACCCGCGGGTCCCAGCCCAGTTCGGTGCCGATCACCTCGACGCGACGTTCCGGCGTGTAGTGGCGGGTCAGGACGCTGCGCACAGTGTCGCGCAGCATGGTCTGTTCGGTGCTGAGTTCGAAATCCATGGCGATGCCTCACAGTCCGAGGATCGTCGAAGCGATGATGCTGCGCTGCACCTCGTTGGATCCTCCGTAGATCGATGTCTTGCGGTAGTTCAGGTAGGTGGCGGTGCTGCGGCGTGCCCAGTCCGGGGTGTCGGCTTCCGCGGCGAGGGATTCCGGGCCCGCGATGTCGACGAACAGTTCGGTGACCGCCTGCTGCAGTTCGGTGCCGCGCAGTTTGAGAATCGAGGACACCGGGTTGGGTGCCCCGTCGGCCGAGCCTGCCACGACCCGCATCTGGACGAGTTCCAGTGCCAGCAGCTCGTTTTCGAGCTCGGCGATGCGGGCGGCGAACACGGGGTCGTCGAGCAGGGTGCCGGTGTCGAGCCGGGTCTGCTTGGCGTGTTCCTTGGCGAGCCACAGCCGCACCTTCGTCTGCCCGACGGCGGCGATGCCGGTGCGCTCGTTGCCGAGCAGGAACTTGGCGTAGGTCCAGCCCTGGTTCTCGGCGCCGACGAGCTGATCGGCGGGCACCCGCACGTTCTCCAGGAACACCTCGTTGACTTCGAAACCGCCGTCGATCAATTCGATCGGCCGGACCGTGACGCCGGGGGAGTCCAGGGGGAACAGCAACATCGAGATGCCGGCCTGCTTCTTGGGCGCGTCCGGGTCGGTGCGGGCCAGGCAGAACATCCAGTCCGCGCTCTGGGCTGCGGTCGTCCAGGTCTTCTGGCCGTTGATCACGTACTCGTCGCCGTCCCGCACGGCGACGGTGCGCAGCGAGGCCAGGTCGGAGCCGGCGTCGGGCTCGGAGAAGCCCTGGCACCACCAGATGTCGAGGTTCGCCGTGGCGGGCAGGAAGCGCTGCTTCATTTCCGGCGAGCCGAACTGCGCGATGACCGGCCCGATCATGTTGGTGTTGAAGGTGAGTGGCTCCGGGACCGACGCGAGTTGCATTTCGTCGTGCCAGAGGTGGCGCTGGATGGGGGTCCAGTCGCGGCCACCCCACTCGACCGGCCAATGCGGCACCGCCAGCCCGTGCGCGTGCAGGATGCGCTGGGTCGTGACGATGTCGTCCTTGCTGAGTTCGGCCATGTGTCTGGCTCGATTACGGATGTCGGCGGGGATTTCGTGCCGGAAGAAGGCACGCAGCTCGTCGCGGAAGGCGAGCTCGTCCTCGGTGAGTGCCAGTTGCATGGTCGAGTATGTTACACAGAGATGCGTATGTATCAAATGGTGGTCGTGGAGGAGCCCTTATGCTGTGCGTTGTGACGCGAACCGAGGGGGCGAGAGCGCCGGGACGCCCGGCCGCGGCCAGCCGTGATGACGTGCTGAGAGCCGCGGTCGAGGTCTTCCTGTCCGGCAACCGCCTCGACGTGAACGCCATCGCCGCCCAGCTCGGACTCGGCCGCACCAGCATCTACCGCTGGTTCGGCTCCCGCGACGGGCTGCTCGGCGCCGCGATCGCCCGCCAGCTCGAGCGGATGGTGGCCTACGCCGAGCGCACCAGTGACGCCACCGGCGCCGAACACCTCAACGAGGTCCTCGATCACTGCATCCACTGGCTGGTCGAGGACAATTCGCTGCGCACCTATTTCGACAACGAGTCGACCGGGGCGCTGCGCCTGATCACCCGCAGCGACGGACCCGTCCACCAGGCCGCGGTCGCCGTCGTGGAGGGCCTCATCGAGCGCGCCGAGGAGCAGGGCTACCGCCCACCGATCGAACGCGCCACCTTGGCCTATGCGCTGGTCAGGCTCTGGGAAGCGTTCCTGTACAACGACGCCGTGGCCGGCTTCCGCGGTGACGTCGACCGCCTGCAACAGGTCCAAGCCGCACTGCTGCGCGCCTGAGCCTGCTGTCTACGCCTGGAGCGGCAGGTGTTCGAACGTCCCATCATGCCGAGTTCGGCGGCACAACGATGTCGTCCCGGCCCAACGCGCTGTGCGAGCAGCTCGCGTCGGGCGGGCGGCGTGTGGCCCGCTACGACCTGCGTGACTCCGGCGCATCGACGACCCACGGCCGGCAGGGCGAGTTCGTTTCGCATCGTAATGCGGGAGCCCCGGATCATCGGGTGAGGATGTATCCGTCGTGTGGCCGGTGGTCGCGGGAGCGGCGGAGGTCGGCGATGGCGAACGTGCGCTGCAACCAGCGGTCCGCGCCGTCGTAGCGGGGCTGGAAGGCGGTGCGGCCGTGGACGGTGACCCGGTTGTCGACTATGGCCAGGTCGCCGGGTGTCAGCATCGTGGTGCGGGCGACGGAGTCGCAGGCTCGGCCGAATTCGGTGAGTGCTGACTCGGCGCGCCGCGTCAGCGCGGTCGTCGCGATCGTGGCCATCCGGATGTCGGGGTCGTCGATGGCGCCGGACAGCAGCGGCTGGGGCGAGCGCGCGGCGTTGTCCGAGGAGAAGGAGGGCGGTGGTGCGGTGATGAATTCCGGTGCGAACAGTGTTTCCCGGGCCGCTGCGCTGAGCAGGGGCAGTGCCTGCCGAATACAGGCGGTACGCAGACCGGCAATCCGGTCGTGGTCGGCGCGCAGGCACAGCAGCAGCACATAGTCGGGTTCGTGCAGGTGGAAGGCGTTCTCGTTGTGGAAGGTCAGCAATACCGAACCGGCGTTTCCCGAGAAGGATTCCTTGCCACGCACCGGTACGACATCCTGCACGAGGGCACCGGATTTCTCGGCCAGATACGCGGCCGGGTCACCGAGCCCGCAGGCGATCATGGTGAGTACGGCAGCGGAGACGACCGCCGCACGCTGCACCGAATCCGGTGTCGAGGGTGTGGCGGGCAGCATCGTCTCGTCGACCGGCAGGCCGTGGATCACCAGTGACCCCAGCGGTCCCGAGTGCCGGCGGAACTGCCGAACGCCGCGACGCAGCTTCATCGGTAACGCATCCCAGCAATGACGGGCCCGCGCGACCCATGCGGGGTCGTCCACCCGGTCCTGGTCTCCCGTGCACAGGGTACGAGCGAGTCGATCGATCTCGGTTGTGTCGGCTGGCGTCAACTCCAGGTCCGCGAAGTCGACGGTGTCAGCGATTTCGTGCATCGACGCTCTCTCCCGGTTCAGCACATCAGCGGCAGGGCAACTGTTCACGGATCGAGATGGCGCAGCGCACCGGACTGCTATCCATGCCGTAGGGCTGACACAGCGCCGGCGATGTAGTGGTCCCCGAATCGGATCAGCGGTGCGTACTGGGCAGCCCGCCGGTGCCGCATCAGCCGGAGTTCGCCGACTGCGTTGTCCGGGCCGGTCGGCATCTGCGCGATGGAGCGGCGCAGTCGGACCATCGAATAGGCAAGGGTGACATGGCGTTCGCTGTCGATGAGGTCAGCCTCGAGCAGCGCGTCCCGGGCATCGGCGAGTTCCGGATCGCGCGCAACCAACTGCTCGTAGGTGTCGGGCACCACTTTGAGCAGGTCTTTCATCGCGGCGCGGAATATTTTGTAGCCGCGGTGCTGTCGGCCACTCAGCGGGGTCGCAACCTGTGGCGGCTGCATGGTGGGGCGGACAGCCGCCAAATAGTAGTCCACCGGGATCGTGCCGGCGTGAGTCATCGCAGCGGGAAACCCACGCACGTAGGTGGTCGCGTGTTCGAGCCGTGCCAGCGCGGCCTCGCCCGCCCCGTGGCGCAGATGATGCGCGGCGTCGGTCACCGCGACCGCTGCGCAGATGTTGAACAGAACGTGGACCTGGTGCCCGACGAGCCAACGGGCTGTCCACTCGTCCTCCAACGAACCTCCGTCGGAAATCTCGGGAGTGGTCGAGAAGTCGAGGGGCCGTCCGTCGTCCCCTGAGGCGCCGGTGAAGTCGAGCACGGCCTGCCGCATACCGGCGATCTCCGCCGCCAAATCGGCACCCGAGAGCGGGGCTCTGCCCAGGTCCCGCACACCGCGATGGATGACCAGAGCACCGTGCAGGGCTGCCTGCTGATCGGACAAGTCCACCTCACGGACCCGGAAAAACGACTGACTCACCGACTCGGCAGGCAAATCCTCGCCAACCACCATCCCGGTCTCCGCCGCCAGCGCGTCGACCAACCCGTCGGCCGCAGCAGCAGCTCGCTGGAGCGCTGTGGTGCGCTCGACCGGACCGGCGTGGGTGGGGACCTCGTCCAAGGCCATCGCAGTCCGTTGCGCCTCGGCCCGTACGCGAACGTTCAGATTCGGGACGGTTCCCCCTGCCCTCGGTTCACGGAAAACAGCCACCGGTGGGTGCGGGACCTCCGCCGAGGTACTCATACCTCCAGAATATCCCGAGGCAGGAACTCCACGCGGGTGTTCGGCCCCCACCATGGTGACGAATTCCGTTGTGCGGTCACGAATTTCGATGCGGGACCGTTCCGGCCTGTGACGAGGGCGATCGCGGCTCAGCTCAGGTAGGCGGTGAGGTGGGGGACGGCGTCGACGACGTGCTCTGCCGAGATGGGCTCAGCGATGAGGGCGAACTTCCAATCATCGTGGGAGCGTTGCAGTTTGCCGAGGACGAGTCCGGTGTGGGAGCGGGCGGCGGCCAGGTCGATCCGTGCCAGTTCGGTGCCGGTGGCACTGTCGGTGACACGGGTGAATGCGTTCTCGATCTGCTCGAATCGTTGTCCGGTGTAGCAGGTTACGAGGAGCACGACGGTGGTGACGTCCGGGTCCAGCCGGGTCAGGTCGACCACCATGACCTCGTCGTCTCCGTCGCCGACGCCGTCCAGACTGTCACCCAGGTGGCGAATGGCGCCGTCACGCGAGGTCAATTGTTCGTGGTAGGCGATGTCGACGAAGCGGGGTCCGCTGAACGACAACGCTGCCGCGTTGAGATCGATGTCCTTACCGCGCCGCCGGAATGTGCCGGAGCGCACGGGATCCCAGCCCAGACCCATGGTGATGTGGGTGAGCGCGGCGTGGGGGACTGCTCCGGTCATACGGTGCTCCTCGTCGAGCGCTTCGGCCCTGGGTTGCCGATCAGACTCCCTGGCGCGCCTACCCCCGCCAAGATGCCGCAAGGATCAGCCCGCCGCAAACCGAGTGAGCACGTGGGCCGAGCGGCGGGTGCCTGTTCGCGGGAACGAGTCGGTTGACGCCTGGAGTCGCAGGTGTTCGAACGTCCCATAATGCCGAGTTCGGCTGCACCGATGACTTTCAGGTGAGTCCGTCGTCGATACCTGTGGAGATATCGACCGACAGGAGTCCAGGCATGACGAGACCGTTTCGACTCGGCATGACCTCGGTGCGGGCGAACGGTGTGAATCTCGGCATCGAGAGCTTCGGCCGCGAGGACCATCCGCTTGTCCTGCTGGTCGGTGGCACAACGATGCTGTCCTGGCCCGACGCGCTGTGCGAGCAGCTCGCGTCGGGCGGGCGGCGCGTGGTCCGCTACGACCTGCGTGACTCCGGCGCATCGACGACCCTCGACCCGGAGAATCCGGCGTACAACCTGCGGGATCTCGCCGCCGACGCGGCCGCGCTTGCCGGGGTGCTCGGCGCCGGGACCGCCCATCTCGGTGGGGTCGGCGTCGGTGGGATGGTCGCTCAGGTCGCCGCGCTGGACCACCCGGACATGTTCTCCGCACTGACCCTCGTCGGCACCCGGCCGGTGGCGCCTGGCCCGGTCGACGAGGACCTGCCGGACCACGGCGCCGCGGTCATGGCCGCGCTGTTCAACCGCCCGCGGCCGGACTGGACCGACCGGGATGCCGTCGCGGCGTTCGCCGCCGAGGGTGCCGAGGCGATGGGCAACGATCCGGCGGAGGCGCGGGCGACGGCGGCCCGAATCTGGGACCGGACGCCGTCGAGCGATCCCGCGGTGCACCAGGCGAACCAGCTCGCGATGGTGTTCTCCCGGATCGACTGCGCCCCGCGATGGCGGGAGCGGCTCGGTGAGCTCGACGTGCCCACGCTCGTGGTGCACGGTCGCGCCGACCCGTTCTTCCCGGTCGGCAACGGCGAGGTCCTCGCCGCCGAGATTTCCGCGGCGCGACTGCTCGTCATCGACGACTTGGGAACCGCCCTGCGGCACGCCACGGCCGACCAGGTCGCTGCCGCCATGCTCGCCCTCTGACCGCTCTGCTGGACACACCGGGTTGCGTTCGGCGACATGCCGTGGCAGGTACTGGCCGAACGCGCAGACCGAGGGCCGGTCAGGTCCAGACGTAGCGCTGCGGGTCCATTCGTTGCCAGGCGCGGTTCATTTTGGCGTAGGCAGTCCGGCGATAGTGGGTCCAGGTGTATCCGCCGGCGCGGAGGGCTCGGTGGTGGCCCGCCCACACCAGGAGCATGACGACGAGAAACAGAGCGCGGTGGGCGAGCATGGTGAGCCGGTAGCGGGTGCGGGATCGGTTGTGCAGCAGTACGGCGAGGCGTTCGCATTGCAGCTGCACGTGGGGCACCTCGTCGGCGAGGATCTGGGCGCAGACCGCACGGATGGCCGGTGAGCCGGTGGCTCGGCGGATCGCGTTGTAATAGATCATCGCCAGGGTTTCGACCATCACGACGGGTGTGGTCCAGACCTCGATGTTTGTGATGCTATGCCGCAGCCGGCGAAACAGCGTGTCTCCCCAATCAGCTTGTCGCCGAGGAATTCCCGCATCATCCAGGATCCGGCCTAGCAGTGCGCCGTGGCGTTGCTCCTCCCTGATGAACAGATCGATGACGTCGCGGTAGGCGGGATCGTCGGTGGCAGTGGCGAACCGGTCGGCGGCCGCGGCCAAGTGGCGTCCGTCCGATGTTTCGCCGAGCTGCCAGGCCTGCAGTGAACGCCGAATCGGTGCCAGTTCCGCCGGACTCGCCCCGATTCCGTTCGATCGCCACGGAATCGGCCGCTGTTGAGCCGCATTCTGCTGGAAGTAGTCCAACCATTCCTCGGTGGCGCGCACTCGGCGCTCATTCCCTCGCGAGTTCGTCACCGACGACGCGCTGTTTCGTTCCCCCATACTTCCCCCTCGTTTCATCTCCACTCGTACCCGAAAGGCGGTCTAGCCGCCAGGTGACGGTGTCCGACAAGAGAGCCAGAGGGTGCGCGCGGGCGCTATTGCAGATGGTCGCGGGCGGAGGTGTGCACGTGAGACACGTCACGAAAGTGTCAGTGCGATGCGTCATCAGGATGTCAGTAGCTCCGTCTTGGGTCATACGGCCGAATGTCGGAATGTGACGAACAGTTCGGTGACCTCCACACCGTAGGGCCACTCCTCGGCCCCTCTGCGCTTGAGCAAAAAGTCGGGTCGTTCACACACGACGGCGGAGCCGAGGGAACTCTCTGAGGGGATGCCGACATGGCGAATGCCAGCCGCTACACAGCCGTATTCTCCGGACGCCGAATTAGTTCGCCACGGACACGGAATGTGATAGTCCCACCGGGCTGAATTGCACTGGTGGACAGGACATTCAGCTGAGCGCGAAGGGGTCCCACGGACAGCCCTGCCATCAGGTGAGGAGACCACCCATGTCCCGATCGCCCGAGCCTTTCCTGCGGCGCCGGGAAACGAACGCCGCGGCGGTACCGAGGACCGAGCCAAACTGGTGGTGCTGAGCTCGACGGGCAACAGCCTCGACGACTGGCTGCACGCAGGCGAAGCGCTGTCGGCGGTCTTGCTGGAATGCACCCGCGCAGGTCTGGCCACGTGCGCCTTGACCCACATCACCGAGCTGGTCAGCGCACGCAAGGCGCTGGAAGGGCTCATCACCGGCACAGGGGTTCCTCAGGCTCTCATCCGGGTCGGTGCCGCCCCTGCCGACGACGCGCCAGCGCAGGCTACGTCGCGGCGGCCAGTCAAGGAGATGTTGTCCATCGTCTCGAGAAGCGCCAGGAACCTGGACTGAGCGTCTCCCGGCAAACGACGCCCACAAAGCCAGCGCGATCGGCGGGTGCCGACCTCGACGACCAAGCGTGGTACCGGGATGGCCGTCGAAGCGGCCGCGGCTTGTCGCGCTCGGTCCAATTGCAGGATCTGTCCACGTGCGCGGCACAACGCGCCGCGATTACCAGGCCGAACTCGCGATCGCCGCGATCATCCTGTGGCTTCGGTAAATTTCAGGACAGAACCAAGTCAGTTGGTGTCGAGCCGAATCGAGTACTGCAGGTAAGGGCGATAGATCTCTTCGACGCGGGCGAACGATGGCAACCCTGAATCGATGGGGATCCAGACAGCATCAGAGCCGATGGCTCGTCCAGCCAGGGTCGGCTCGAGCTGTTGGTCGATGTGTGACAGGTTGCCCGTCGGTGGCGGGCCGAAAGGCCCTAGGGGGACACCGGCGGGGGCCGTGAGGATGACGGTGTCAGCGGCACCCTCGAACAGGAGGCACGGTGCATGCACACGAAACCAGGTGACGGCCCGGTCATCGAGGGCCCGACCGTCGGCCGGCCCGACCAGCGCGGAGTCATCGAGTAGGTGCGGTCGACACCGCGCGTGCAGCCGCGGTGCCGTCCCCGCCGGTGTCTCCGCAGAGACGGTGTGTGAAGAGGGTTGTGTTGCAGGCGACCTGCGTGGGTTGATTTTGCTGTGAGCTGCTGGTCTCAACTCGCCCTGACACGCAGGGGAACGACGAACCGCCACGTGGCGGTTCAGACCTTCTTCACCACGCTGGACTTCAACTGCATCGGTCCGATGCCGTCCACCTTGCAGTCGATGTCGTGATCGCCCACCCCGTTCACCAGGCGGATATTGCGCACCTTTGTGCCCGCCTTGATGCCGGTGGGGCTGCCTTTCACCTTGAGCGACTTGACGACCGTGACCGTGTCGCCGTCGGCGAGCACATTGCCGACGGCGTCGCGGATCACGTCGTCCGCTGCATCGGCCGCGGTGGCGGGGGCCCATTCGTTGGCGCACTCGGGGCACACCAGCAGGGCGCCGAGCTCATAGGTGTATTCGGAGGAGCATGTGGGGCAGGGCGGGAGTGAGTCGCTCATGAGGATCCTTCGAGTTGGTGGGTGATCAAGCGGCGGAGAGGAATCCGACGAGAACGCGATTGATCTCGTCGGG
>NZ_JBHVHX010000015.1:0-2810 GCF_042799895.1 Nocardia sp. NPDC057663
GCCGATGGTACTGCACTCGACAGGGTGTGGGAGAGTAGGACACCGCCGGAACATCCTTCGCGATAGGGGACCCAGAATTGGGTCCCCTATCGGCGTTTGTGGGCCGAAGACGGCCCTGGCACGCCGGGCGGACGATGCCCCGTCCTCCGCCCGTGGTTGAATTCTTGTAGGCGGGGCCACGACAACACTCCCCGAGGCCGGGGAATCTAGAAAGGGATCGCCGTGTCGGAGCACAACGACGGACGGAAGCCTTTCCGCCGGGACGGAGACGCCCGCGGTTTCGGCCGGCGCGGCGAACCGACCGATCGACCCCGCGGCGGTCACGGCGACAACCGTGGCGCAGGACGTGGCGAAGGCGGCGGTTTCCGCCGCAACGACGACAATCGTGGCAGCCGTGGCGGTTCCGACCGCTCCGAGGGCCAGCGTGGCGGCTACAACCGCGATGATCGTGGTGGTTACCAGCGTCGCGACGACGCAGGCCGTAGCGGCTCCGGCGATCGCGGCGGCTTCCGTCGTAACGACAACGACGACCGTTCGCGCGGTGGCTCGGATCGCGGCGGCTACCAGCGCCGTGACGACGCGGGCCGCGGTGGCTACCAGCGGCGCGACGACAACGACCGCGGTGGTTTCCGGCGCAGCGACAGCGGTGGTTACCAGAAGCGCGACGACGCGAGCCGGGGCTCCTCCGGTGACCGCGGCGGGTTCCGTCGCCGTGACGAATCCGACCGTCCCGCAGGCGGTTTCGACCGCGGCGGTGACCGTGGTGGCTACCGCCGCAACGATGACGATCGTCCCCGTGGCGGCTCGGATCGTGGTGGCGATCGCGGCGGCTACCAGCGCCGCGAAGGTGACGACCGTTCGCGCGGCGGCTACGACCGTGGTGACCGCGGCGGCTTCCGGCGCGACGACGATCGTTCGCGCGGTGGTTCGGACCGTGGTGGCGATCGCGGCGGTTTCCGTCGCGACAGTGGCGACCGTGGTGGGTACCAGCGTCGCGACGATGCGGGCCGTGGCGGCTCCGGCGACCGTGGCGGTTTCCGCCGCAGCGACAGCGGTGATCGTGGCGGTTACCAGAAGCGCGACGATGCGAGTCGTGGCTCCTCCGGCGACCGCGGTGGCTTCCGTCGCGGCGACAGCGGCGACCGTGGTGGTTACCAGCGCCGCGATGACGCGGGCCGTGGTGGCTCCGGTGACCGCGGTGGCTTCCGCCGCAACGAGGGCGAAGACCGTTCGCGTGGCGGTGACCGTGGTGGCTTCCGGCGCGACGACGACCGTTCGCGCGGCGGTGCCGATCGTGGTGGTTTCCGTCGTGGCGACAGCGGTGACCGTGGTGGTTTCCAGCGTCGTGACGATGCGGGCCGTGGTGGCTCCGGCGATCGTGGTGGCTTCCGCCGCAACGAGGGCGACGACCGTTCGCGTGGCAGCTCGGACCGTGGCGGCTTCAAGCGCGGCGAGAGCTCGGATCGTGGCGGCTACCAGCGGCGCGACGACAACGACCGCGGCTTCCGCCGCGACGATGATCGCGGACGCGGTGGCTTCAAGCGGGGCGGCGACTCCGGTGGGACCCGCTACATCGGTGAGGACGGTGCACCGCTGGACGGTACATACCGCGAGAAGCGACGTGAGCGCGAAGGCGATGTCCTTGGCGTCGTCTCGTCGGCGGCAGCATCGGACGCCGATGCCACCGGTATCGAGCAGGCCGACATCGAATCGGCCGACGTCGAGGCGGCAGCAAGCGATGAGATCGCACCCGCGTCCACTGAGCAGTCCGACGACACCTCCTCGACCACCGAGCGCGCCGAGTCCGCGGACGAGGTCGCCGAAGCGACGAACGAGGACATCGAAGAGGCGGCCGACGACCGCGAAGCCGCGGCAGACACCTCGGCTCGCGCGGCGGAAACCGGCTACGGCAGCCGTGGCGCCGATGACCGTGACGACCGCCGTCGTGGTGGCGAGGGCGCCCGGACCGCGGGCGGACGGTCCACCGACCGCCGCGCCGCACGACCGGACGAGCCGGATCTGCCGGAAGACGTCCAGGCTTCCGATCTGGATCCGGCCGTGCGCCGCGATCTGCTGAGCCTGGACAAGAACAACGCCGAGACCGTCGCCCGGCACATGGTGATGGCCGTCGAGCTGCTCGAAGACGATCCCCGCCTAGCCCTGGCGCATGCCAGAGCCGCCCGGCAGCGGGCAGGCCGCATCGCGGTGGTGCGCGAGACCGCGGGTGTGGTGGCCTATCACGCCGAGGAATGGGCCGAGGCGCTCTCGGAGCTGCGGACCGCGCGACGTATGTCGGGTGGCTCCGGGCTGCTGGCCGTGATGGCGGACTGCGAGCGTGGACTCGGTAGGCCGGAACGGGCCATCGAGCTCGGCCGCAGCGAAGAGGCACAGGCGCTCAGTGGTGACGAGGCCACCGAGCTGCGGATCGTGGTCGCCGGCGCGCGGATGGACCTGGGTCAGTTCGACCAGGCCGTCGTGACGCTGCAGACCCCCGATCTGGATCCGGCGCGCACCGGTTCGGCCGCCGCGCGCCTGTTCTACGCCTACGCCGACGCGCTGGTCGCGGCGGGACGCACCGACGACGGCCTGCAGTGGTTCCTCAATGCCGCTGCCGCCGACGTCGACGACGAAACCGACGCCGAGGACCGCGCCGCGGAACTCACCGGCGACGCGTAGGAGCTCCAGAACTCGACGGCCGCGGGACGGGAACCAGAGAGCGGGTACCGCGCCGCGGGGGGGGGCCGGGGGGGGCGGAGGGGGCCCCGCCAGGTGGGGACCAGGCCCGAAACAGAAAACACACCCACCCCAAA
>NZ_JBHVHX010000015.1:2820-85252 GCF_042799895.1 Nocardia sp. NPDC057663
CCGTCCTCACCTCTGTCTCACGCTGTCTTTGTTGGGGCGGGGGGGGGGGGGGTGTTTTTTTCATCATGCCGTGGGGCCGGGGGGCCTCCGGGGGGGGTCCCCCCAATCTTTTTTGTGGCCTGGTGGGGGGTGGCGGGCGCCCCCTCGGCCCCCCCCCCCCCGCGGCCGTTCCGCGTCGGGCTCAGAAGGCGCCGAGCATGGTGTTCACCAGGCAGAACAGGATCAGCACACCACCGACTATGGAGAGGTGCTTGCCGAGCAGGCGAAAGAGCGCCGCGAGCTGGTTGCGGCCGAGGTGATCTCGATCACCAGGGCAGTGGCGACGCGCGCGACGCCGTGCGCCGAAACCGGGCACACCGTGCACGGTCGGTCACCGCATGCTCGATCATGAAGAGTGCGAGCACGATTCGACGGACCGGCGCGGCCCGGAGCTGTCGGTGGGCTCGCCTAGGGTCGGCAGGTGTGTTCGGCCCGGCAGTGACGACGGAGTGAGGGTGTGTGAACCGGCTACGCGATCAATACGACGCTTTGCTGCTCGACCTGGACGGAACGCTGTATCGCGGTCCCGAGGTGATCGACGGCGCCCCGAAAGCGCTCGCTCCGGACGGTGATTCGGCGCAGCGGCTGGTGTACGTCACCAACAATGCGGCTCGCGGGCCGGGCCCGGTCGCCGGGCATCTGGCCGAGCTGGGCTATCCGGCCACGGCCGAGGACGTGGTGACCAGCGCTCAGGCCGCGGCCGGAATGCTGGCGCACCGGCTGGCCCCAGGTGCTCGGGTGCTCGTCGTCGGCACCGACGACCTCGCCGCCGAGATCGAAGCGGTCGGTCTCGTGCCGATCCGGCGGTTCGGCGACATACCGCCCGAGGCCGTCGTCCAGGGGCATTCGCCGACCACCGCGTGGCCGGACCTCGCCGAAGCCGCGTACGCGCTGCGAGCAGGCGCGCTGTGGGTCGCCGCCAACACCGACCGCACTCTGCCGAACGAGCGTGGCCTCGCGCCGGGCAACGGGTCCATGGTCGCCGCGCTGCGCACCGCCTCCGATCGTGAACCGCTGGTCGCGGGCAAGCCGTACGCGCCGCTGATGGAAGACGCGCTCGAGCGCTCCGGCGCCCGCAACGCGCTGGTCGTCGGCGATCGCCTCGACACCGACGTCGAAGGCGCCAACGGGCTCGGGCTCGACTCGCTGCTGGTGCTGACCGGGGTCAGCACGCTCGAGGAAGTCGTCATCGCGCCACCGGCGCAGGTGCCCACCTACATCGCCACCTCGCTGGACGCTCTCAACGACGACATAGTGCCCGGAGCGGTCGCGCCCGCGGCTGCCGCGGAACTGTTGCGACAGCACCCCGGCCGGGCGGTACGGGTGCGCGCAGTCGATTCGGAAATCCGATAGCGTTGACGACACGATGAGTACTCCGAGTTCACCACCGCCCGGCGCGCCACAGCCACCCCGCCCAGGGATCCCCCTGCCCGGCAGTCATCTGCCCGGTGGTCAGGCGCGGCCGGAACCGGCCGACCCGAACCGGATCAAGGTCGAGGTCGACGCGCTGCTCGCCGAACTCGGCGCGGCACCCGCGGTCACCGGCCCGGCCGAGAACACCGAGGCAGGTGCCGACATCACCCGCCGTGCGCGCATCCTCGAGCAGGCGCACGACGTGCTGGTGGATGCCCTGGCGACAGTGGACAAGATCTGAGGTGGCCAGGCGAGCGCGGGTGGACGCCGAACTGGTTCGCCGCGGATTGGCGCGATCGCGAGAACACGCGGTCGAGTTGATCAGCGCGGGGCGCGTCCTGATTGCCGGCACCGTCGCGGTGAAACCGGCGACGGCGGTAGAGACCGGTACCCCGCTGATCGTGCGGGAGGAACCCGACGAGGTGTCGTGGGCGTCGCGTGGTGCGCACAAGCTGCTCGGCGCGCTCGAGGCGTTCGAGCCGCAGGGTCTCGGTGTCGCGGGTAAGCGATGCCTGGACGCGGGCGCGTCGACCGGTGGGTTCACCGATGTCCTGCTGTCGCGGGGCGCACGGGAGGTGGCCGCGGTCGACGTCGGGTACGGCCAGCTGATCTGGCGGCTGCAGAACGACGACCGGGTCCAGGTGTACGACCGGACCAACGTGCGCAACATCACCCCCGAAACCATCGGCGGCACAGTCGAATCCGTCGTCGGTGACCTGTCGTTCATCTCGCTGGGGCTGGTGCTGCCCGCGCTCGCGGCCTGCGCCGCCGACGGCGCCGATCTGCTGCCGATGGTGAAGCCGCAGTTCGAGGTCGGCAAGGAACGCGTCGGTTCCGGTGGCGTGGTGCGTGATCCGGCGTTGCGCGCCGAAGTGGTGCGCGAGGTGGCCGCCGCGGCAGGTGCGCTCGGATTGCGGACACAAGGTGTGGTGGCCAGCCCGCTGCCCGGTCCGTCGGGCAATGTCGAGTACTTCTTGTGGCTGCGCAAGGTCGGTCCGTTCGAGTACGACGCCGCGCAGGTGGAGGCCCTGGTGGCCCGCGCGGTCGAGGAGGGTCCGCAGTGAACACGCACGACGGCGGCAGGGAGATCCTGCTCGTCGCCCATCCCGGTCGCGCGGAGATCATCGAGACCGCGCACCGGGTGGCGAAGATCTTCGCCGAAGCGGGCATCTGCCTGCGGGTACTGGCCGACGAGGCCGACAGCACCCGGTTCGAGGACGAGCCCGCCGGCTACCCGGTGCGGGTGGTGCCGCACAGCCCGTCCGCGGCGCTGGGCTGTGAGATGGTGCTCGCCCTCGGCGGTGATGGCACCTTCCTGCGCGCGGCCGAACTCGGTCGGCCGACCGGGGTGCCGGTGCTCGGAATCAACCTGGGCCGTATCGGTTTCCTCACCGAGGCCGAGGCCGAGCATCTCGACGAGGCGCTGGCCCAGGTGGTCGACCGGGACTACCCCGTGGAAGACCGGATGACCATCGATGTCACCGTCCGCGTCGACGACACGATCGTCGAACGAGGATGGGCGCTCAACGAGGCGAGCATCGAGAACGCGCAGCGCATGGGCGTGCTGGAAGTCGTGCTCGAGGTCGACGGCCGGCCGGTCTCGGCGTTCGGCTGCGACGGCATCCTCATCTCCACGCCGACAGGGTCGACGGCCTACGCGTTTTCCGCAGGCGGACCGGTGGTGTGGCCGGAACTCGAAGCGATGCTGGTCATTCCGAGCAACGCGCATGCCCTGTTCGCGCGTCCGCTGGTGACCAGCCCGGAATCGTTGATCGCCGTGGAGACGGTGGCGACCGGGCACGACGCGATCGTGTTCCTCGACGGCAGGCGCACCCTGGCCTTGCCGCGCGGCGGCCGCGCCGAAGTGGTCCGTGGCGAACGACCGGTGCGGTGGGTGCGGCTGGATTCCGCACCGTTCGCCGACCGGATGGTGCGCAAGTTCCAGCTGCCGGTCACCGGCTGGCGGGGTAGACATCGAACGGAGAACAGCCGCGATGCTGACAGAGATCAGGATTGACGGACTAGGCGTCATCTCGACGGCGACCGCGCAGTTCCATGCGGGTCTGACCGTGCTCACCGGTGAGACCGGTGCGGGCAAGACCATGGTCGTCACCAGCCTGCACCTGCTCAGCGGTGCGCGCGCCGACGCGGGCCGGGTGCGGCTCGGCGCCGCGAAGGCTGTGGTCGAGGGCCGGTTCGTCATCGACGATGTCAACGAAGCGGCCCGCGCGGCCGTCGGCGAGGTGCTCGAGTCGGCCGCCGCCGAGGCCGACGAGGACGGCAGCGTGATTGCGGTCCGCACGGTCAACAGCGACGGGCGTTCGCGCGCGCACCTCGGTGGTCGCGGCGTGCCCGCGGCGGTGCTCGGTGAGTTCACCTCCCGGCTGCTGACCGTGCACGGCCAGAACGACCAGCTGCGCCTGCAGCGGCCGGAACAGCAACTCGCCGCGCTCGATCAGTTCGCGGGCGACGGCGTGGCCGGGCTGCTGCGCAAGTATCAGGTGCACCGCCGATCATGGCTCGACGCCCGGACCGAGCTGCTAGAGCGGACCGCGCGCAGCAGGGAGCTGGCACTCGAGGCCGACCGGCTCAAGCATTCGCTCGCCGAAATCGACGGCATCGCACCGGAACCCGGCGAGGACACCCGTCTCGTCGCCGAGATCCGTCGGCTCAGCGACCTGGATTCGCTGCGTGAGGCGGCCGTCGCCGCGCACGAGGCGCTGTCCGGTCCCACCGACGCGCCCGCCGACGGCGGCGGTGTGCTCGACCTGCTCGGCGGCGCGCGGGCCCGGTTGGATTCCGCCGACGATCCGGGATTGACCGGGCTCGCGCCGCGGCTGGGCGAGGCGATCGCGGTGGTCGTCGACGTGACCACCGAACTCAGTGGCTATCTGTCGGAGCTGCCGTCGGATCCCGGCGCGCTCGACTCGATGCTCAACCGTCAGGCCGAGCTGAAGTCGCTGACCCGCAAATACGCGCCCGACATCGACGGTGTGATCGCCTGGGCCGACGAGTCACGTGCCCGCCTGGACTCGCTCGATGTGTCCGAGGACGCGCTGGCCAAACTCGCGGGCGAGGTCGAGACCGCGGCGGGCAAGGTGCGCGAGGCCGCACGCAAACTCAGTGCCGCCCGGGCGAAGGCGGCGGGCAAGCTGGCCACGGCGGTGAGTGCCGAGCTCGGCGGGCTGGCGATGGGGAAGGCGCGGCTCGAGGTACAGGTGCGTTCGCTGCCCGCGGGCGCGCAGGATTCGGCGCCGATCGATATCGGCGGAACGCGGCTGCATGCCGGGTCCCACGGTGTCGACGAAGTGGAGTTCCGGCTCTCGGCGCATTCCGGCGCGCAGTCGCTGCCGTTGAGCAAGAGCGCCTCCGGCGGTGAGCTCTCGCGGGTGATGCTGGCGCTCGAGGTGGTCCTGGCCGGTTCCGATCACGGCGCGACCATGGTGTTCGATGAGGTCGACGCCGGCGTCGGCGGCCGGGCCGCGGTGGAGATCGGCAAGCGGCTGGCGCGGCTCGCCCGCACCCACCAGGTCATCGTGGTGACCCACCTGCCACAAGTGGCGGCCTTCGCCGACACCCACCTGGTGGTGAACAAGTCCGATGACGGAAAAGGCAAGGTGGACAGCGGAGTTCGCACGCTGACCGACGACGAGCGGGTGGTGGAACTGGCGCGCATGCTCGCGGGCCTCGACGACACCGAGACCGGTCGCGCGCACGCCGAGGAACTACTGGAAACCGCGCGAGCGGAGCGAGCACCGGCCTGACACGCGGGTGACGTCGCCCGCGTGGGACGCGGGCGACGTCGAGGCGATTACTTCAGGGCTTTGCGGACGCCGCCGATGAGCTGGTTGGTCAGCTGGCGCAGGCCGAACTCGAGCACCGGCGCGGGCACGGGCAGCGACGGCTCGGACTCCATCGTGTAGACCACGCGGGTGCCGCCGGCGGAGGTGTCGGCGAAGGTGATGATGCCGACGTGGCGCTTGACCGGCGCGCCCTTGACGATCTTGTACTCCATCCGCTCGCCGGGGACCAGCGCGGTGATCTCCTCGGTGACGCCCGCCTTGCCGAAGCCGAGCAGGTGCTGCGCGCCGACGCCGGTGGCCGGGTCGCCCTGCTTGATCAGCTTGACCTGGATCGGCAGGTACGGGCTGACGGCCTCACGCTCGGTGAAAAGGCGGTAGACGATGTCGCGAGGGGCTTCGAAAACAGTCTCGACGGTGCTGCGGGGCATGGATGTCTCCTGTCCGGGGTGTCTGTGACCCGCAGCATACGGGTAGTTGCGCGCCGCGTACCGGCCTGCCGGGCAAACCCCGTGCGCGGGGTGCTGCCTCGGCGACCGGCCGGTCGGGAAGCGGATGATGCCGGCGGGTTGCTGTGCTGAGAGGAATGCGACCGGCAATTCGGCGCGCCTCCACCAAAGGTTGAGGGTTTGCCCGCATCATCGGCCACATGAAGATGCCGGCGATGTTGTCGAGGAGCATGGAAACGCTGCCCGGTGTCACCGGGACCGCCCGGGTGGATCGCGACACCCGGCGACTGTTGCGGCGCATCAGCCCCGGGGACGTGGTGGTCCTCGACGAGACCGATCTGGACCGCCACATCGCGGACCGGCTGGTCGAGGCCGGTGTCGTCGCGGTGATCAACACCTCGCCGTCCATCTCGGGCCGGTATCCCAACCAGGGCCCGGAGGTACTGGTGGCCAACGGGATCGTGCTGGTGGACACGGTCGCCCCCGACGCCTTCGGCAAGATCAAGGACGGCACCAAGGTGCGCATCGACGAGGGCATCGTCTACGAGGACAAGCTGGTCATCAAGAAGGAACCCGAGGTCCTGGTCGAGGGCATCGCGTTCGACGAGTCGGATGTCGCCGACCTGATGATCGAGGCGCGGAACGGCCTCGCCGATCACCTCGACGCGTTCGCGGGCAACACCGCCGAGTTCGTCCGTACCGAGAGCGCGCTGCTGATCGACGGCATCGGTGTCCCCGACATCGAGCTGCAACTGCGCAACCGGCACGTGGTCGTGATCGCCGACGGGGCGGGGCATCTCGAGGAGTTGCAGCGGCTCAAGCCGTTCATCAAGGAGTACGCGCCGATCCTGATCGGCGTCGGCCGTGGCGCCGACACGTTGCGCACGCTCAAGTACAAGCCCGATCTGATCATCGGCTATCCGGACGAGATCAGCACGGAGACCTTGTTGTCCGGCGTCGAGATGATCCTGCCCGCCGACACCGAAGGGCACGCCATGGGCCTGGAGCGAATCCAGGATCTCGGCATCGGCGCGACGACCTTCCCGTCGTCGGGCTCGCCGACCGATCTGGCGCTCATGCTGGCCGACCATCACGGCGCGTCGCTGATCGTGCTGGCCGGCGCGCCCGCGTCGCTGGAGGACTTCTTCGACCGTGGCCGTCGTGACAGCAATCCGGCGACGTTCCTGACCCGGTTGAAGGTCGGCGCGAAACTGGTCGATGCGAGGGCGGTGTCGACGCTGTACCGGCAGCGGTCCTCGGGCGCGGCGCTGGCGCTGGTGGTGCTGGCGGCGCTGGTCGCGATCGTCGTGGTGATCCTGGCCACGCGTAACGGGTCCGAGGTGCTGGACTGGGCGGTCGAGTATTGGAACCGGTTCGTCCTGTGGGTGCGTGGTCTGCTGTGATCTCGTTGCGTCAGCACGCCATGCCGCTCGCGGCGATCTTCCTCGCCTACGGCGACACTCCCGTGCGACCCGCGCAACTCGCCGTGGTGGTCACCGGCAACGGTGTCGCATCCGACACCGGACAGGGTTCGACTATCGCCCGCTTCACCGGCGCGGTCCGTGCCAGGGCGGCAGGCGCCATGCTCGCTGGCCAGGCCCCGGCCGCCGAAGGCAGCGGCGCCATCGCCCATGTCCGCGCGCAAGAACCCCTGGCCACCACGGTCACCACGGTGACGATGTCGACCGCGAAATAGGCAGGGTGACAACAGCTCTCGCCTTCACCGAGCAGCTCTCCGGCGGCGCGGGCCGCTACGGAACCGGCTCGACGGCAACCTCCCTGACGATGGTCGCCATGCCTCGCTGACAGACACCTTCACGGCCCGTCGAGACAACTGATTTCGTGTGCACAGGGGTAACTCGCCGGGCACGCCCAGAAGCCGCCGACCATCTCACCGCAGGCCCGACTGCCAACACACCCCGTCGCAAACGACCCGCTAAATACGCGGAGAGGCGGGCGCCTGTTACTCTGGAGTTCCGTGGGTCAAACACGGAATCAGGCTCGAAATGCCACCAAGCACATCTTCGTGAGCGGTGGCGTCGCCTCCTCTTTGGGTAAGGGTCTCACCGCCTCCAGCCTCGGTCAGTTGCTGACCGCGCGCGGTATGCGGGTGACGATGCAGAAGCTCGACCCGTATCTGAATGTCGATCCGGGCACCATGAACCCGTTCCAGCACGGCGAGGTGTTCGTCACCGAGGACGGCGCCGAGACCGACCTCGACGTCGGCCACTACGAGCGGTTCCTCGATCGCGATCTGTCCAAGGACGCGAACGTGACCACCGGGCAGATCTATTCGACGGTCATCGCCAAGGAACGGCGCGGCGAGTACCTGGGCGACACCGTCCAGGTGATCCCGCACATCACCGACGAGATCAAGAACCGCATCATGGCGATGCAGGGTCCCGATCTCGAGGGCCAGGTGCCGGACGTGGTGATCACCGAGATCGGTGGCACCGTCGGCGATATCGAGTCGCAGCCGTTCCTCGAGGCGGCGCGCCAGATCCGCCACGACGTGGGTCGCGACAATGTGTTCTTCCTGCATGTGTCGCTGGTGCCGTATCTGGCGCCCTCGGGTGAGCTCAAGACCAAGCCGACGCAGCACTCGGTCGCCGCGCTGCGCAATATCGGTATCCAGCCCGACGCGCTGATCCTGCGCTGTGACCGCGAGGTGCCGCAGGGGCTCAAGAACAAGATCGCGCTGATGTGCGACGTCGACGTGGAGGCGTGCATCTCCACGCCCGACGCGCCGTCGATCTACGACATCCCGAAGGTGCTGCACAGCGAAGGCCTCGACGCCTATGTGGTGCGCAAGCTCGGTCTGCCGTTCCGCGATGTGGACTGGGCCGTGTGGGGCGACCTGCTCGACCGGGTGCATTCGCCGCGCGAGACCGTCGAGGTGGCGCTGGTCGGCAAGTACGTCGACCTGCCCGACGCCTACCTGTCGGTGACCGAGGCGCTGCGTGCCGGTGGCTTCGCGCACCGGGCGAAGGTGAACATCCGCTGGGTGCCCTCGGACGAGTGCGAGACCGAGGCGGGTGCCCAGGCGGCGCTGCGTGACGTCGACTCGGTGCTGATCCCCGGTGGTTTCGGCATCCGCGGCATCGAAGGCAAGCTCGGTGCGATCCGGTACGCCCGCCATCGTGGCATTCCGCTGCTCGGCCTGTGCCTGGGCCTGCAGTGCGTGGTCATCGAGGCGGCGCGCTCGGTCGGTATCGACGACGCCAACTCGGCGGAGTTCGAGCCCGACACGAAGAACCCGGTCATCTCGACCATGGCCGACCAGGAAGACGTCGTCGCCGGTGAAGCCGATCTGGGCGGCACCATGCGGCTGGGCGCCTACCCGGCCACGCTGCAGAAGGGCTCGGTCGTCGCGCAGGCCTACGGCGCCGAGCACGTCTCCGAGCGGCACCGGCACCGGTTCGAGGTCAACAACGCCTATCGCGAGGCCATCGCCAAGAGCGGCCTGGTGTTCTCGGGCACCTCGCCCGACGGGCACCTGGTGGAGTTCGTCGAGTACCCGGCCGCGGTGCATCCGTTCTTCGTCGCCACCCAGGCGCACCCGGAGCTCAAGAGCCGTCCGACCAGGCCGCATCCGCTGTTCGCCGCGCTGATCAACGCGGCATTGAAATACAAACTGGCCGAACGCCTTCCCGTAGACTTCCCGGAGGAAGAGCTCGCGGAGCACGCCGCGGATCTCTGAGGAAATCCGGCATGAGCGGTCAGCGGCCGGAGGAGGTAGCGGAGCGTGACCACGCAGGCCGCCCGAGCATGCCGAATGGAAACAGGACATGAGCCAGCCCGGTAGCCACGACTTCGAGACGGTCTCCAGCCGGGTGCTCTACAGCGGCGCGATCCTGGCCCTGCGCCAGGATCAGGTCGCGATGCCGGACGGGCGGATCGCCGATCGTGAGGTCATCGAGCACCACGGTGCGGTCGCGGTGCTCGCGCTCGACGACGACGGCAATGTCGTCCTGATCCGCCAGTACCGGCATCCGATCGGGACGCGGCTGCTCGAACTGCCCGCCGGGCTGCTCGACATCGACGGCGAGGACCCGCTCACCGCGGCCAAGCGTGAGCTGGCCGAGGAGACGGGCCTGGCTGCCGCCGAGTGGTCGGTGCTGGTGGACGTGGCGTTGTCGCCGGGATTCACCGACGAGGCGCTGCGGGTGTTCTTCGCGACCGGGCTCACCGAGACCGACCGGCCCGACCCGGAGCACGAGGAAGCCGATCTCGAGCTGGTCAGGATGCCGGTCGCCGAGGCGGTCCGCGCCGCGCTGGCCGGGGAGATCGTGAACGCGACCGCGGTCGCCGGTGTCCTCGCGTACGCCGCGGCGTCGGCGAGCGGGGCGCCACTGCGTCCGGCCGATGCGTCGTGGCCGGGTCAGCCGACAGCGTTCCTGCGTCGCAAGGCCGCCGAGGCGCAAGCCGGTAGCGACGCGTGACCACCACGTCGGCCCTGGTCCCTGCCGCAGCAGTCGGCGGGGATTAGGCGGGCATCGGGCGTGCTCGCGCGGGAGATCGACGCCTATCTCGACCACCTGGCGGTCGAGCGCGGAGCCGCGCGCAACACCCTCGGCGCCTACCGGCGTGACCTGGCCCGCTACCGGGATTTCCTCACCGCACGTGGCATCGCGAACCTGAGCGCGATCGCGCAGGGTGATGTCGCGGAGTTCACCATGGTGCTGCGTTCCGGTGGGGTAGATCATCCGCCGCTGGCCGCGGGATCGGTGGCCAGGGCGCTGATCGCGGTCCGCGGTCTGCACCGGTTCGCCGCCGCCGAAGGGATCACCGACACCGACGTGGCGCATGCCGTGAAACCGCCTGCCCCGGGCCGGCGGTTGCCCAAGGCGCTGCCCTACGACCAGGTGCTGCGACTGCTCGAAGCGGCAGGCGGTGACGGTGATTCGGGCGGCGCCGACGGTGGACCGCGCGGTCTGCGCGACCGGGCACTGCTGGAACTGCTGTACTCCACGGGGGCACGCATCTCGGAGATGGTCGGGCTCGACGTCGACGACATCGACGCCGAGCAGCGGTGTGTCGTCCTGCACGGCAAGGGCGGCAAGCAGCGGCTCGTCCCGATCGGCCGACCCGCCCTCGCCGCGGTCGACGCGTACCTGGTCCGCGGCCGTCCCACCCTCGCCGCGAGTGGAAAAGGCTCCGCCGGAGCCCTTTTCCTCAATGCGCGCGGCGGCAGGCTGTCCCGGCAGAGTGCCTGGCAGGTACTACAGACCGCGGCCGAACAGGCAGGCATCGGGGCGACGGTGTCGCCGCACACTCTGCGGCATTCCTTCGCGACGCACCTGCTCGACGGCGGCGCCGACGTGCGCGTCGTGCAGGAACTGCTCGGCCACGCCTCGGTGACGACCACCCAGATCTACACGCTCGTGACGGTGAGCACGCTGCGCGAGGTCTGGGCGACCGCGCATCCGCGGGCCACGTAAACCACCACCGCACGGTCGCGCCCAGCAGGTATGGTGCGAACACGCCCGGCGTTGCCATGCCGTACCTCACCGGTCCGAGCGGTAGCGTCTACCCAGAGCTGGACCGTACGAAA
The DNA here is from genome assembly GCF_042799895.1 of Nocardia sp. NPDC057663. NCBI lineage: Bacteria > Bacillati > Actinomycetota > Actinomycetes > Mycobacteriales > Nocardiaceae > Nocardia > Nocardia sp. NPDC057663. The sequence continues at coordinate 14,076 of NZ_JBHVHX010000015.1, forward strand.
GCAAGTCCGAGCCGAATCGGCCTCGCTACCCTCGACAGGGGTTACCGGCAGGAAAAACGTATAAGGAGCAGCGGATCGTGACGACAGCGGAAACACCGTGGGACGGTGGACCGGACGAGGTCGCCGAGGCCGTCGAGATGGGCCCGACCGGGCGCCCGCTGCGACTGGTACCCGAGCCCCCGCAGGTGCAGCGCCACGGCGACGCGCTCGTGGTGGCCATGTGCAACCAGAAGGGCGGGGTCGGCAAGACCACCTCGACCATCAATCTCGGTGCGGCCCTGGCCGAATACGGCCGTCGCGTGCTGCTCGTCGACCTCGACCCGCAGGGTGCGCTCTCGGCCGGTCTCGGCGTCGCCCACCACGATCTCGACCTCACCGTGCACAACCTGCTGATCGGCGGGAAGGCCACGGTCGACGACGTGCTGCAGACCACCAAGGTCGACGGCATGGACCTGTTACCCAGCAATATCGACCTCTCCGCGGCCGAGATCCAGCTGGTCAACGAGGTGGGTCGCGAGCAGTCGCTGGGCCGTGCCCTCTCGGGCGTGCGTGACCGCTACGACTACATCCTCATCGACTGCCAGCCTTCGCTCGGCCTGCTCACCGTCAACGCGCTGGCCTGCTCCGACGGCGTCATCATCCCGATGGAATGCGAATACTTCTCGCTGCGCGGCCTGGCCCTGCTCAACGACACCGTCGAGAAGGTGCGCGACCGGCTCAACCCGCGACTGAGCCTCTACGGCATCGTGGTCACCATGTTCGACGCGCGGCTGCTGCATTCGCGTCAGGTGATGTCGCGCGTGGTCGAGGTGTTCGGCGATCTGGTCTACGACACCGCCATCTCCCGCACCGTGCGGTTCCCCGACGCCAGCGTCGCCGGTGAGCCGATCACCACCTGGGCGCCGAAATCCGCGGGCGCCGAGTCCTATCGGGCCATGGCTCGCGAAGTCATCCACCGGTCGGGCCGGTGATCGACGCAATACCCGAGGTGCAAGAGGCTCACGAAGATGCGGCACCCACCGCCGAGAACACCGGTTTCCACCTGCGGCTGAAGAACTTCGAAGGGCCGTTCGATCTGCTGCTGACGCTGATCAGCTCGCGCAAGCTCGATGTCACCGAGGTCGCGCTGCATCAGGTCACCGACGAGTTCATCGCCTACACCAAGGCGCTGACCGCCGAGCTCGCCGAGAACACCAAGCTGCGCGCGGACAAGATCCTCGATCAGACCACCGAATTCCTCGTCGTCGCTGCCACTCTGCTCGATCTCAAGGCGGCGCGGCTGCTGCCGTCGGGTGAGATGACCGACGCCGACGACCTGGAACTGCTCGACGCCCGCGACCTGCTGTTCGCGCGCCTGCTGCAGTACCGCGCGTTCAAACAGGTGGCCGCGTTGCTCGCCGAGCTGGAAGCGGCCGCGCTGCGCCGGTATCCGCGCTCGGTGGCGCTCGAGGAACAGTTCGAGGGGCTGCTGCCCGAGGTGACCCTCGGCGTCGACATCGCCGCGTTCGCCGAGATCGCCGCCGCCGCGTTCCGGCCACGCCCGATTCCCCAGGTCGGCCTCGGGCACCTGCACATGCACACCATCTCGGTCGCCGAGCAGGCCGAGCTGGTGCTGGCCCGGCTCAAGGAGCGCGGTCCCGGCGGATGGACCACCTTCGCCGAACTGGTCGCGGACTGCACGGTGCCGGTGGAAATCGTCGCCAGGTTCCTGGCGTTGCTCGAGCTGTACCGCGGCAAGACCATCGCGTTCGACCAGCCCGATCCGCTCGGCCCGCTGGCCGTGAGCTGGCTCGGTGAGCTGGATCCGGACGCCGAAGCGGCCGCACTGACCTTCGAGGAGGATTACGGATGATCGGGTCCAGCCCGGAGGCGGCAGCGCAGCGTAACCACAGAGGGCTCCCGATCATCCAGGAGGACACAGCATGACCGAGGCAGTGGTGGAGTTCACTTCCGAGCCGCTCGCCGACCCCGAACTGCGGTCGGCGCTGGAGGCGATGCTGCTCGTCGTCGACGCTCCCGCGCCGGTAGAACAGCTGGCAGCGGCCCTGGACGACACCGCGGAGCGGGTCGAGACCACGCTGCGGGCCATGTCTGCGGAGCTGTCGGCGCGGGGCAGCGGCATCGACCTGCGTTTCGTCGGTGACGGTTGGCGCTTCTATACTCGACAGGAGTACGCGCCCTATGTCGAGCGTGTACTGCTCGACGGGGCCCGGACCAAGCTCACCCGGGCCGCCTTGGAGACCTTGGCGGTGATCGCCTACCGCCAGCCGGTGACCCGGACCAGGGTCAGCGCGGTTCGCGGGGTGAACGTCGACGGAGTGATGCGCACCCTGCTGGCCAGGGGCTTGATCGCGGAAGCGGGTCAGGACCCCGACACCAACGGCACGATGTACCGCACCACCGAGTTGTTCCTCGAACGGATCGGGCTCGCCTCACTGGGCGACCTGCCGCCGCTGGCGCCGCTGCTTCCCGGCGTCGACCTGATCGACGAGATCAGCGAGAGCCTGGAGACCGACCCACGGTTCACCAGGCTGAAGAAACCGACCGAGTCCGATATGGATCTCGGCACCGACGATTGACAGGACAGATGAATAATTCCGCTCGCCGAGATGGCACACCGGACCGAAGAAAACGCAGCGACCAGCCCCGTAGCGGCGCGAACCGGACCGCGGGAACCCGCGGCGGCACCGCGCGCACCGGGCAGTCAGGCAGCCGCAGCGAGGCGAGCGGCCGCCGCGGCACCGGCGGATACGAGCGCGGTGAGTCGACCGGTCGCCGCCCCTCCTCGGGTGGCTTCACCCGTGGCGGCACCGACGACCGGCGCGGATCGGCGGGACGCGGCTACCAGCGTGGCGCGACCGACGACCGCCGTGGCGGTTCCGCCGGCGGCTACGAGCGTGGCGGCGACGATCGCCGTGGTGGCTACCAGCGTGGCGGCGACGACCGCCGTGGCGGCTACCAGCGCGCGGGCGAGGACCGCCGTGAGGGTGGCTACCAGCGCAGCTCCGGCTCGGCAGGCAGCCCGGCGCGTGGCGCTCAGCGCGCAGGCGGCACCGCCCGCCCGGCGACCTCGCAGGCACCCGCCGCACGCAAAGCCAAGTCGGCCAAGCCGCAGCGTAAGGTCGTCGCGCCGACGATCCTGAACAACGCCAAGCCCGCGCGTCACCAGCACGCCGAGAACACCGAAGGCCCGAAGAAGCTGCCGTGGGGCGAAGGCGAACGCCTGCAGAAGGTGCTCGCCAAGGCCGGTGTGGCCTCGCGCCGCGCGGCCGAGGACATGATCGCCGCCGGTCGCGTCGAGGTCGACGGCAAGATCGTGCGTGAGCAGGGTCTGCGCGTCGATCCGGAGAACGCGGTCGTGCGCGTCGACGGCACCCGCGTCGTCGTCCGCGACGAACTCGTGCACCTGGTGCTGAACAAGCCCAAGGGCTGGCAGTCGACCATGTCCGACGATCTGGGCCGCCCCTGTGTCGGCGACATCGTCGCCGAGCGGATCGCCGCCGGGCAGCGCCTGTTCCACGTCGGCCGGCTCGACGCCGACACCGAGGGCCTGCTGCTGCTCACCAACGACGGCGAGATGGCGCACCGCCTGATGCACCCCTCCTTCGAGGTGCCCAAGACCTACCTGGCCACCGTCAACGGCGAGGTCAACTACCGCCTGGTCGGCAAGCGCCTGCGCGAGGGTGTCGAGCTCGAGGACGGCCCGGCCAAGGTCGACAAGTTCATGCTGCTCGAGGCCTACGAGGGTCGTTCGCTGGTCAAGCTCGTGCTGCACGAGGGCCGCAAGCACATCGTGCGTAGGCTGCTCGACGAGGTCGGCCACCCGGTGATCCGGCTGGTGCGTACCCACATCGGCCCGGTGGCACTGGGCGACCAGCGTCCCGGCACGCTGCGCGTGCTCGGCCGGGACGAGATCGGCAAACTCTACGAGGCGGTGCAGCTGTGAACGGAGTGGACTTCCCGGTGGAGTTCGCCGGCGACCGGATGACCGGCGAGGGCACGCTCGTCGTCGCGATGGACGGCCCGTCCGGCACCGGCAAGTCCAGTGTGTCGCGCCGGCTGGCCACCCGACTCGGTGCCAGCTACCTCGACACCGGCGCCATGTACCGGGTCGCGACGCTGCGCGTGCTGCGCGCCGAGGTCGACCTGACCGATTCGGCCGCGATCGCGGAAACCGTTGCGGCGCTGCCATTGTCGATCGGCACCGACCCGAGCCACGAGGTGATCGAGCTCGACGGTGAAGACGTCTCGGCCGAGATCCGTGGCGACGCCGTCACCAAGGCCGTTTCCGCGGTGTCCGCGGTCGCGCAGGTGCGCGAGCAGCTCGTCGCCCTGCAGCGTGAGATCGCGGCGATGGCCGGCCGGATCGTGGTCGAGGGCCGTGACATCGGCACCGTAGTGCTCACCGGCGCCGACGCCAAGATCTACCTCACCGCCTCCGCGGAGGCGCGCGCCCAGCGGCGCAATGCCCAGAACATCCGCGAGGGACGCGGCGACGACTACGCGGCCGTGCTGGCCGATGTGCAGCGTCGCGACACCCTCGATTCCACCCGCACGGTGTCGCCGCTGCGCCCCGCCGCCGACGCGGTGCTCGTCGACACCAGCGACCTGACGATGGACGAGACCATCGACGAGCTGTACCGCGTGGTGGCCCAGCAGCTTTCGGCCACGACAGGAGGTTCGCGATGATCGACGAAGAGGTTCTGGTCGGAGACGGCACCTGGTCCGACGAATCCGATTGGGAGATCGCCGATTTCGAGGGCGAGTACGAGGGTGACGAGCACCTCGCGATGCCCACCGTCGCGGTGGTCGGCCGCCCGAACGTGGGCAAGTCGACCCTGGTGAACCGCATTCTCGGCCGCCGTGAGGCCGTCGTCGAGGACGTCCCCGGCGTCACCCGCGACCGCATCTCCTACGAGGCCAGCTGGGCCGGGCGCCGATTCCTGGTGCAGGACACCGGCGGCTGGGAGCCCGACGCCAAGGGCCTGCAGCAGCACGTCGCCCGCCAGGCCGAGGTGGCGATGGCGACTGCCGACGCGATCCTGCTCGTCGTCGACGCGACGGTCGGCGCGACCGCGACCGACGAGGCCGCGGTACGCAAGCTGCGCCGCTCCAAGATCCCGGTGATCCTGGTGGCCAACAAGGTCGACGACCAGAAGGTCGAACTCGAGGCGGCCAGCCTGTGGTCGATGGGTCTCGGTGAGCCGCGCATGGTGTCGGCCGCGCACGGCCGTGGCACCGGCGACCTGCTCGACGACGTGCTCACCGCACTGCCCGAGACCCCGCGCGAAGGCACCGGCGCCGCCGGTCCGCGCCGCGTGGCGCTGGTCGGTAAGCCGAATGTCGGCAAGTCGAGCCTGCTCAACAAGCTCGCAGGCGACGAGCGTTCGGTGGTCCACGATGTCGCGGGCACCACGGTCGACCCGGTCGACTCGCTGGTCGAACTGGGCGGCAAGGTGTGGAAGTTCGTCGACACCGCCGGTCTGCGCCGCAAGGTGTCCAATGCCTCGGGCACCGAGTTCTACGCCTCGCTGCGCACCAAGTCGGCGCTGGAGGCCTCCGAGGTCGCGATCATGCTGATCGACGCCTCGGTGCCGATCACCGAGCAGGACCTGCGCGTGATCAGCCTGGTCGCCGACTCCGGTCGCGCGCTGGTGCTGGCCTTCAACAAGTGGGACCTGGTCGACGAGGACCGCCGCTACATGCTCGAGCGCGAGATCGATCGCGATCTGGTGCGGGTGCCGTGGGCCCAGCGGGTCAACATCTCCGCCCACACCGGCCGCGCCGTGGCCAAGCTGGTGCCGCAGATGGAGACCGCGCTCGAGTCCTGGGACAAGCGCATCTCCACCGGCCGCCTGAACACCTGGCTCAAGGAAGTCATCGCGGCCACCCCGCCGCCGATGCGCGGCGGCCGCCAGCCCCGCGTCCTGTTCGCCACCCAGGCGGGCACCCGCCCGCCGACGTTCGTGCTGTTCACCACCGGCTTCCTCGAGGCGGGCTACCGCCGCTTCCTGGAGCGCCGCCTGCGTGAGGAGTTCGGCTTCGACGGTTCGCCCGTGCGCATCTCGGTGCGTGTGCGCGAGAAGAAGGAACGCAAGAAGTAGAGCGTCCCCCCGCGAGCCCCGGGCAGTTGCCCGGGGCTCGCCGCGTTTCCGGACCGAAGTCAGCCAGGCCGCGCCTGTGCGCTACGCCGCGATCCGGGGCTGATAATCGGCTGAGAACAATCGGAGAAGGACACCTCGGCGCGGCCGGCCGCGTTGACAGGGGTACGAGGTCCTGGCTTCCTGAGGAGTGCGTCATGAGTCTGATCGGAACCGTGGTCGGCTATGCGCTGACGGTGTTCATGTTGTTGCTGCTCGCGCGGATGGTGTTGGACTGGGTGGCGTTGGCCGGGAGAGGGCCGCACTGGGTGGGGAAGGCGCGATCGGTGACCCACGCCGCGACCGAACCGGTGATCGCGCCGGTGCGGCGGATCTTGCCGCCGGTCCGGATGGGCGGGCTGGGAATCGACCTGGCCTTCACCCTGGTGTTCATCGCCGTGCTGATTCTGCGCGCGGTCGCCTTCAGCCTGTAGCGCCGGTCGCCGGAGCGATTCACGGTCAGGCGTCTACCACCCTGTCGAGCAGATGGTCGACGAGTTGCGTTGCGCGAGCGGCCATGTCGTTGTCGGTGAGCATGCCCTGGGCCAAGCCGGCGATCGTGAGGAGCGCGACTTCGGCATCCGCGCGGATCGTCGTCTCCGCTGCCTCAGGACCCCGTAGCTGGAGGAGTTGGGCGGCGACCGCGTCGATGATGTAGCGGGGTGTACCGGCGGTGTCGGCGGATTCGAGGTCGGGCCCGGTGAGCGTGGCCGCGTGGAAGATGCCGAGGATGACGGCGTTCTGCCTGCTGGTTTCATCGAGCGGCAGCAGGCCGATCAGCACGGTGCGGATGATGTCGCGCGGGCCCGCTCCAGGGCCAAGGGCGGCCAGTGCCTGATGTAGCCGGGCGCCCGAATCCTCGACGACGGCACGGTGTGTGGCGAGCAGGAACTCACGCTTGGTGCCGAAGTAGTACTGCACCGACCGCACCGAGACCCCCGCCTCGGCGGCGACCGATTGAAAGGTCGCCGCGTCGAGCCCACCCCGGGCGATGACCCGGCGCGCGGCGCCGGTGATGGATCTGCGCCGTTCTTCGTGATCGGCCAACCGTGGCACGCTCGCCTCCTTCTGCTCCGGCTCGTCCCGCAGGTTCTTGATGGTACGCCCATACCATCTTTGTGGTACGGTGATATCACCAACGAGGTAAAGGGGTGGTCATGGCCAAGATCGGGCGGTTCAAGAACGACAAGGCACGCGAGGAATTCCTGCGGGCCTATCGAGACCTGGAGAAGCAGCAGCCGATTCCGTCGACAACGGTCGACGTCGCCACCTCCTTCGGCACCACCCGGGTGCGCACCTTCGGCCGGGGCGGCGGCGTGCCGATCGTGCTGATGCACTCGCTCGGGGGCAACAGTCTGGCCTGGACCCACGTCATCGAGGAGATCGCGCGCGATCGGGTCGTCCACGCACCCGAGTTCCTCGGCACGCCGGGTCTCAGCATCCAGACCGCGCCGATCGACGAAACGCGGTTCGGTGCCTGGTTTCTCGAGGTCCTCGACGGTCTCGGCGTCGACCGAGTTCACCTGGTCGGCTACTCGCAGGGTGGATGGCAGGCGATGGCGATCGCGGCGAGCGAACCGCGACGGCTCGTCAGCCTGACGGTGATCGAGCCCGGCGGCACCTTGACGAAGGTCAGGTGGGGCGTGCTGTGGAAGATGATCAAGGCGGGCGCGCGGCCGACCGACAAGAACCTCCGCAAGCTGAACGAGTGGCTCAACCCCGGCGTCACTCTGACCGACGCCGAATTCGCCGGTGTGAAAGCCGCTCTGGGCTACGTCCCCTCGATCGGCTACCCGCGGATGTTCACCGACGAGCGGCTGGCGACGATCACAGTGCCGACTCTGGGCCTGTTCGGATCCGAGTCGCTCGTCGCCGACGCGACCTTCGCGACCCAACGCCTGCGCGACAACGTGCCCACCTGCGAAACCGAGATCTTCGCGGGCGCCGGCCACGGCATTTTCCACCAGATCCCGAAACAGGTCAATGCCGCCATCCTCGACTTCACCCGCCGCTACGAACCGACGGACGCCCTCCGAGGCGAGTAGCCCACCAGTCCAGCGCTATTCGCAAGGCGGTGGACTGGCGGAATCCCCACGCCCTCGGCAAACACGTGCAGAGAACATAGGCTGCATGGACGCGGGTTTTGGGGGATTCAGCGTGCTTGCCGAGCGCGTCGGCCCGCCGCCGAAGTCACCCGTCGACTAGGAGGACCAGTGAGTTCGACCGACGACACTGCCCCCACGGAGAAGGCTGGGCAACCTCCGGGCCGGGCTGAACTTCGCCGCTTCCTGGCGGCAGCGGTTCTCAACGCAGTATGTGAGGAACCGGAGCTCTTGGAAGATGACGCCCATGAGATAGCGATGATGTTCCGTATCGGTTGGTGTTTGGTACCGATGATCGAGTGCGATGGTAGCGATCTTCGTGTCGATTGCGAGTACAACCGCATGACCGATGCCGGCGGGGTTCGCGTTCCGAAGCGAGCGCCCGATGCAGACAACAAGCATTCCGGTGGAAATGACGACCCTCACAGGACGAGGCGCAAATTGATCCGTCCTGATCTGATCGTCCATCGCCGCGGAAACAACGACTTGAATCTGCTTGTCGTCGAGGCCAGGAAGAAGAACGGTCTCGGCGACGGTCTGCCGGGCATGCTGAATCGTCTACGAGGGTTTCGGTCCGAGACGGGGCTGAGGTATCAACATGCTGTTGCCGTGGTCCTCGCGGAAACACCGCTGTGGCAGTGGGTCGATGAGGATGAGGAGCTGGTCCCGGTGGGATCGGATTCGAACGGCTGAGTGGATATGCCTCTGGCGAGCCGCCCTCCGCCCCATGTGGCAGACCGGTGAATCGCGAATCGGCGAACGTGCGATGCGTTGAACGGCTTTCGTGCGGAAAGGTCGATGACGTCGCTAGTCGTCGGTGCCCTCGATCCGCCAGCGGGTCGTCACCGCGCGGACGCAGGGTGCTTCCGCGAGCGCGTCGACCGTGTCGCTGAGCGCCACCTCCAGGGCGCGGTGGGTGAGGACGATCAGGTGGGCGTCGTCGCCGCGGTGCTCCTGGCGCACCCGCGCGATACTCACGCCGTGGCCCGCGAACACCGCCGCGACCTGGGCCAGCGCACCGGCGTGGTCGGTGACCCGCAGGTTCAGGTAGTAGCGGGTGGGTGTGTCGCCGAGTGGGGCCACGGGGAGTTCGGCGTAGTAGGAGGCGCGGGGTGCGCGGCCGCCGTGGACGCGGTTGCGGGCGGCGGTGATCAGGTCGCCGAGCAGGGCCGACGCGGTGGCGGTGGTGGCGCCGTCGCCGTAGAACATCAGCCTGCCCGCGCACGCCGCGTCGACGGCCACCGCGCTGAACGGCGCGTCGACCCGGGCGAGGGGATCGGTCGCCGGGAGCAACGCGGGGTGGACGCGGACCGAGATCTGTTCCTTGCCACCCTCTTCGGCGACCCTGGTGCACACGGTGAGCGTGCGCAGGCGCAGGCCCAGCGCCTCGGCAGCGTCGAGATCGGGTGCCGCCGCCGGGCCGGACTCCTCGAAGTGCACGTCACCGACTTCCACCCGGGTGTGGAACGCCAGTGTCGCCAGGATCGCCGCCTGCGCGGCCGCGTGCCTGCTGTGTTCGGCGGGGAAGACCCCGAGCACCTGGTGCACCCGGTCACCGGAGAGCGACTGGGTCAGCGGCCGCACCACCGGAACTCCGCCCGCCACCGCCGCTTCGAAGAACAGGTCGGCGCCGTGCTGCTCGGCGGCCGCGGCCAGCCGGTGCCCGTGCTCGGCGATCAGCGCGGTGTTCGCGGTGATCACCGACCGGCCGTCGCGTAGCGCGTCGAGCACCGCCGTCACCGAGCCGACGTGCTCGGTCGCATCCACCACCAGCTCCGCCCGCCCGTCGAGCACCAGTCCCGCACCGGCGCGTTCCCGCAAATCGCCGCGCGTGTCGCGCAGGATCCGCGTGACCTCCGCGGCGAGCGCTCCGGTGCCGAGAACGGCGACCCCGAACGGGGGCCGCGGGGAACGAAAGAGCTGATTGGTCATGGGAATTCGCCTAACCGCCGAGAACTGCCGAGCCGGGGACGAACGCCGCTCGCGCCACCCCCGTCCAGCCAGTATCGCGGCCGAATCGTCTCGGCGGCAGCCGTTTTCACCACGAATCAGGACAGTCGTGCCAGAAATGCCGGGATACTCGGAAGGGTCACCGCGGATCACGCGTGGGCGAGCAGGGGAGAGGACGAGGGATGGCCCTGGTTGTGCAGAAATTCGGCGGATCGTCGGTGGCGAGCGCAGAGCGGATCCGGCGGGTCGCCGAGCGGATCGTGGAGACGAAGAAGCAGGGTCACGATGTGGTGGTGGTCTGCTCCGCCATGGGCGACACCACCGACGAATTGCTGGACCTGGCAGGCCAGGTGGCGCCCGCGCCACCGCCACGTGAGATGGATATGCTGCTCACCTCCGGCGAACGGATCTCGAATGCCCTGGTGGCCATGGCGATTCACGCGCTCGGTGCCGATGCCCGATCGCTGACCGGCTCCCAGGCCGGCGTGATCACCACCGGCGCGCACGGCAACGCCAAGATCATCGAGGTCGACCCGGGCCGGGTCCGCCGTGCTCTCGACGACGGTGAGGTGGTGCTCGTCGCCGGCTTCCAGGGCGTCAGCCAGGACAGCCGTGATGTCACGACCCTGGGTCGCGGCGGTTCCGATACGACCGCTGTCGCGCTGGCCGCGGCGCTGAATGCCGATGTCTGCGAGATCTATACCGACGTCGACGGCGTCTTCACCGCCGATCCGCGCATCGTGCCCGACGCGCAGAAACTGGACCAGATCTCCTACGAGGAGATGCTGGAGATGGCGGCCTGCGGTTCGAAGGTGCTGATGCTGCGCTGTGTCGAATACGCGCGCCGCTACCACGTGCCGGTGCATGTGCGCTCGTCCTACACCGACGCCGTCGGCACCACCGTGTTCGGCTCGATGGCCGACATCCCCGCCGACCAGGCCGTGCTGACCGGCGTCGCGCACGACCGCACCGAGGCCAAGGTCACCGTCGTCGGCCTGCCCGACGAGCCGGGCTACGCGGCGCAGGTGTTCCGCGCGGTCGCCGACGCCGAGATTCCCATTGACATGGTCGTGCAGAACACCGGCACCGGCCGCACCGACATCACCTTCACCCTGCCCGCCGCCGACGGCGCCCGCGCGGTGGCACTGCTGCGCGAGCGCCGCGCCGACATCGGCTTCGCCGACGTCCGCTACGACGATCGCGTCGGCAAGGTCTCGCTGATCGGTGCCGGGATGAAGAATCATCCGGGCGTCACCGCGACGTTCTGCGAGGCGCTGGCCGCGGCGAACATCAACCTCGACCTGATCGCCACCTCGCAGATCCGGATCTCGGTGCTGGTCCGCGACACGGACCTGGACGAGGCGGTGCGCGTGCTGCATCGAGCCTTCGACCTCGGCGGCGCCGAAGTCGCGGTCGTACACGGCGGAACCGGTCGTTGACGGTCAACTGAGCACGAGGTAATTTACCCAGAAGTCAATTAGCCTGTCGATCGACCGGAGGGTTCCCTTTGAGCAACCGACTGACCTCCTTCACTCGTGCCGGACTCCGTTTCGACGTGGTGGACTCCGGTCCGATCGACGGCCCTGTCGTCCTTGCGCTACACGGTTTTCCGCAGACCGCGAGCTCGCTGTCCGAGCTCACCGCGCTACTCAATGCCCGCGGCTACCGCACCATCGCCCCGAATCAGCGCGGCTATTCGCCGGGTGCGCGGCCGCGGGGCCGAGTCGCCTACCGGGTCTCCGAACTGGTCGGCGACATGGTCGCGCTGATTCGCGAGATCGACCGTGGGCCGGTGCATCTGGTCGGTCACGACTGGGGCGCCATGGTCGCCTGGTCGCTGGCCGGCGCCCGGCCCGACCTGGTCCGCAGCCTGGTGACGGTGTCGGTGCCGCATCCCGGCGCGTACGTGCGCTCGCTGGTCAGCAGCGATCAGCTCGCCCGCTCGTACTACATGGGCCTGTTCCAGCTCCCGGTGCTGCCCGAGCGGCTCCTGCTCGCCCGGCCAGAACTGCTGGACCGGGCGCTGGCAGGCACCGGCATGGCACCGGACGCGATCGCCCGGGTGCACAGCGAGATCGTCGACACCGGTGCGCTCACCGGTGCGTTGAACTGGTACCGCGCGCTCCTGCTGGCCGGGCCGCGCGCCGTGTCGGCGCCGGTCCGGATACCGGTGACCCATGTCTGGAGCTCCGGGGACACGGCACTGACCCGCCGCGGCGCCGAACTGACCGAGCGTTACGTCACCGGCGACTACCGTTTGGTGGTGATCGACGGCGCCTCGCATTGGCTGCCCGAGGAGCGCCCGCAGGAACTCGCCGAGATCATCGTGGATCGGATCGAATCCGTCACGGGGTGACCCTGGTCAGCCGATCGGAGAAGCCAAGGGCCGCAATGCCTCGGCGGTGGCCGGGATCAGCGGCGCGCGCGGCATCGCGGCGCGGGCGGCAAGCTGCTCGGTGATCCGCAGGCGCACTCCCGACCATTCGTCGTGCAGGATCGAATAGAACGCGGTGTCGCGCACCGCGCCGTCGAGCCCACGCGAATGTGCCCGGCGCACACCGTCGCTCACCGCGCCGAGGCGCTCGATCGCCGCGCGGGACCGCAGGTTGCGGGCGTCGGCGCGCAAGCTCACCCGGCGCACACTCCAGCCGTCGAAGGCGTGGGTGAGCATGAGCAGCTTGGATTCGAGGTTCACCAGGCCGCCGCGGACCGCGGGCGTCAGCCAGGTGTTGCCGATCTCCACCGCGTCGGGGATCGCCCCGCCGGGCAGGGCGGTGACGGGTTCGGCCGACAGCGGCCAGCTCAGCGGACCCTGCCAGTAGTCGAGCCGGGTGAACCTGGTCGCCCCGACCACGCACTCCTCGTCGACGGTGACGATCGCGAAGGCCAGGACGGTGCCTGCCAGCTGCGCGGCCTCGGCCTGGAAAACGTAGGTGCGCGCCTCCTGCTCACCGTGCGGGACGATGGTGAACCCGGCCGGGCCGAGCGCCGCGGCAGCCGCGACCAGGCCGGGAACATGGTGGGGGGCAAGGGGTTCCAGCCGTACGATGCGGCCGTGGAGGATAACGGGTGCGGGCATGGTGACCAGCGTCCTTCGTCTGATGAGGGTCGCCGGAAACACGAGGCGTGGATCTCACGCGGCACGTGATTGCGGCGAGGCGACACGAACGATCCAGCAGCATCGAAAAAACTAGATCGAGACGATAGCCGAACGCGACGCGTTCACCCGCAGGAACAGACGAGATGTCGTGGCCCGAAATTTCGCCTTACCGCTTGTCGCCGATGGCCGCCACGATGAGCTCCTCCCACACCGACAGCTCGGGAACGGGCGAGACGAGCTGGGGGGTCCCGTCGCCGCCGGGCGCGTCCGGATGCCACCGCGCGGCCGCGATCACGCCCGGCTCCTGCAGCTGCAGGTCGCCGAACAGTGCGGTGATCTCCTCGTCGGTGCGCCAGCGGCCACGGCCGAAGGTGGACTGCAGCTTCGCCTCGGCCGCGACGGTCTCGGTGTTGTGCCCGGACCGGAAGTGGGTGATGAACACGCTGCTGCCGACCTGGATCTGGTCGGTCCAGTACTCGACGACGGCCCGCGGGTCCTCGTCGTCGTTGAGGTGATGCAGGATGGCGCTGAAGATCAACGCGACCGGCTGGTCGAAGTCGATGAGCCGGTTCACCTCCTCGTCGGCGCGGATGCCGGCGGAATCGCGCACGTCGGCCTGCACGACGGTGGTGTTGGAGTTGGTCGCCAGCAGGGCGCGGCCGTGCGCGAGCACGATCGGGTCGTTGTCGATGTAGACGACGCGGGTGTCGGGGTTGATCCGCTGCGCGACCTGGTGCACATTGTCGGCGGTGGGCAGGCCGCTGCCGAAGTCGAGGAACTGGGTCAGCCCGGCCTCGGCCATCTCGCGCACCGCGCGGGTGAGGGCCTGCCGGTTGGTGGTCGCGATCGCCACGGATCCGGGCAGATTCAGCTTGAAGTGATCGCCGATCGCGCGGTCGACCTCGTAGTTGTCCTTGCCGCCGAGTAGATAGTCGTAGACCCGGGCGATGCTCGGACTGGACTGGTCGATCGCCTTCGCGTTGTCGCTCATCGTTCGACGCCCCCTCACACAGTGCTGATGTTGTGCCGCCGCCCATCGTAGGAGAACTCCGGCGTGCCGGCATGGTTTCGCTGTCGGTGAGACCCGAAAACTGTTCCGGGCGTGTCGATTCCGCTGCGGGTGCGCCGCGTGGGCGGTTCGCTGCCGTGACGGTGTCGTGTCGGGGTTCCGGGCAGGTTGCGGTGTTTCTCCGTGCGTTTTCCCACGTCAGTGGCGTAACGGTTCGATAAATAACATCGCTGTGTGCCTGCTGGCCAAATGTCCAGTTACGCAGAGGTTCTGCCAGCTCCGAGGGGTTTTTGTCGGAAATGTAACGCGCGTTACCGCTCCGTGTCGAACCTGTGTTCGATGTGATGCAGATCACACTGCCTGTCAATCGGCTACCGGAGCTGGCACGCTCGTAATTGCTGAACGTTAACCGTTCGTGATCGTCGGCAAGGTCGTCGGGGGCCTTCCGTCACGAACGCCCCGCCTGTCCGTTACGGCGCGACCGGCCTCGCAATATCCCCTGTGGATTGCCTACCGGCCACGTCAGGACGGCCGCCCGGAAAGGGACCCCATGGTTATGAGCAGCATCTACTTCGAACCGAATGGCAATCTGTCAGTTACCGGCCGAGATCGCCGCGCGTCTCCGGCCGTCGAATCGTCCATCGCCCCGCTGGCTATGCCCGGGCTGATCATCGGCCTCGTCCTGGTCGTCCTCGGCCTCGCCGCGTTGCTGCGGCTGGCGGACTGGGCGGGTAATTACGGTCCCGTCCTGGTCATCCTGGCGTATGCCTTCTACATGGCGGCCGCGGTGCGCCTGGTGCAGTGGGGCGTAGTCACCGTCCGATCGTTGCACCGCCGATAGATTCCGCCTGCTCAGCCGTCGTGCAGAATCTGCGCGGTGGCCTTCAGGCTGTCGGCCGATCCCACCACGATGAGCACATCGCCTGCGGTGAACACGAATTCCGGCCCCGGTGAGGCGATGACGGCGCCCGCGCGCATCACCGCCACGATCGAGGCCTTGGTGCGCGTCCGCAGCCGCGTGTCGCCGAGCGTGCGGCTGTCGTAGGGGGAGTGCGCCGCGATCGGGAACTGGCGGGTGCTGACCCCGTCGAACTCGCGGTGCTCGGCCTCGAGCTGGGCGACCACCTGCGGTGCGCCGAGCAGTCCGGCCAGCGCCGACGCCTCCGCGGTCGACAGGGCGACCAGATCGCTGGCATCGGGATTGCCCGGCTTGCCGACGATCAGATCGATCGAGCCGTCACGGTGCTCGATGACGCCGATGCGCCTGCCGCCCTTGCGTACGGGGAAATCCTTGCGAACACCGACCCCGGGCAGGGGCGTCACCTCGATCTGCACCCTTTCACTGTAACCAGGCAAAACGGACGCGAGCTGGTCACAGTTCGACAGCAGGCCGGTGTCGGCATCGGCGTGATCATCGGCGCTGGATCAGATCACCGCGGCGGCGGGGAGCTGATCCAGCGCGCGGTCAGGCCTGCGGCGGGTCGACGAAGATGTCGTACTCGAGGGTGCCCGACCCGCCGTAGCTCGACAGATCGGTGATGCCCTCGGCCGCGAGGACATCGACATCGAGGAAGGTGTTGCCGGTCGTCGTGCGGGCGTCGCGGCCCAGGATGGCGACGGCCGCGTCGGCCACGATCTGCGGGGTGCGGGCCTTGGCGATGGCGTCGTCGCCGCCGAGCAGGTTCTGCACCGCGGCGGTCGCGATCAGCGTCTGTGGCCACAGGCAGTTGGCGGCGACGCCGTGTTCGGCGTATTCGGCGGCCCAGCCCAGCGTGAGCAGCGACATCCCATACTTGGCCACCATGTAGGCGGGGCTCTGGCCGAGCCAGTGCGGAGCGAGGTTCAGCGGCGGCGACAGGCTCAGGATGTGCGCGTTCTCGCTGCGGCGCAGGTGCGGCAGGCAGGCGCTGGAGAGCAGGTAGGTGCCACGCAGCTGGATCTGCTGCATCAGATCGAAGCGCTTGATCGGCAGTTCCTCGGTCGGGGCCAGCGCGATCGCCGAGGCGTTGTTGACGCAGTAGTCGATGCCGCCGAACCGCTCCACCGCCTGGGCGACCGCGTTCGCCACCGAGGCCTCGTCGCGGACGTCGCCCACTACGGCCAGCGCCTGACCGCCCGCCTCCTCGATCTCGGCGGCCGCGGTGTGGATGGTGCCGGGCAGGCGCGGATCGGGGACGTCGGTCTTGGCCAGCAGCACGATGTTGGCGCCCTGGCGCGCGGCGGCGACAGCGATGGCCAGGCCGATGCCGCGGCTGCCGCCGGACATGATCATCGTGCGCCCGGCGAGCGGGAAGGTGGCGGTCATGAGGTGGGCTCCTTGTCGTCGACGACGCCGGCGTGGCGACTGATGCTTGGTGACGTTACAGATATCAAACGACCGTGGCAATAGTGAAATATGTAGACTCGACCCGTGCAACCCCCTGTGACCGGCTCCGATACCGGTGTCCGCCCGGTGTCGGCCCGCTCGGCGCTGGTCCGCATCCTCATCGCCGCCGATTCGCCGACGATGACCTCGCGGGAGATCTGCGCGGCCACCACCGCCGTCGGCTACCCGGAAGCGACCGTCCGCGTCGCCGTCTCCCGGATGGTCGCCGCCGGTGATCTGCTGCGCGAGAACCGTGCCTACACCCTCACTTCAGCACTGCGCGCGCGGCGCAGCGAACTCGCCGCGCCGCCGACCCTCCCATGGACCGGCGACTGGGAACAGGTCGTCGTCACCGCCACCGGCCGTCCCGCCGCCGACCGCGCCGCCCTGCGCGCGACGCTGCTGTCACTGCGCCTGGCCGAACTCCGCGAGGGCGTCTGGATGCGCCCGGCCAATCTCGACCGCACCTGGCCCGCCGGCCTCGACGACACCACCTTCCGTCTGCACACCCGTCCCGTCGACGATCCCACGCTGCTCGCCGCCCGCCTCTGGTCGCTGCCCGACTGGTCCGCCCGTGGCCACGCACTGCTGGTGGCCATCGAAACTCCGGACCCCACAGCCAGATTCGCCGCCGTCTGCGCCGGCTTGGATCACCTCACCACCGATCCCGTCCTGCCCGGCGAACTGGAGCCCGCCGACTGGCCGGTCGCCCGGCTGCGCACTGTCACCTCCGACTATCTCGAATGGTTCGCCGCGCTGGGCGCGGAATCCGTTGCGCCCTAGCGAACGGCTCCGAGCCGGCACCAGCGGCTTACGTCAGGTGATCAGGGAACCCGCAGCGGCGGGTTGGGGGATTCGACGGCGCCGAGGAGAATGTTCTCCGCGGTAGCCCGTGTGTGGTTACCGGAGAGATCAGGTTGTCGCGTCTACCATGGACCCTGCCGTGCGACGTGGCGGCGCCGCATGGTGCATGGGGAAGGGCCCGCCCCGAGAGTTTCGGGGCGGGCCGCACCATCGACGGCGTCGGACCGGACGTGTCGCATCCGTTTCGGATGCAGCGCAACAAGTCTCGTGAGGCTGAGTATCTGACCACGCGATAACGGCAATCGGGCCACGGCCGTCGGGTGATGCGCTCGACGGCCGTCGGCGTTACGGACGGATGCCGAGCAACCCGAGGGCGAAGTCGGCGTACTCGGTAGCGATCTGTTCGGGGGTGGCCGGGCCGTCCAGCCGGAACCACTGCGGCAGAGCGGTACACATCGTCGCGATCGCGCGTCCCGCGGTCCGTGCGTGCCCGGTGCTGAGGTTCGCCTCGCTGAGCGCGGTGTCGATGTCCTCGTCGAGGAGATACTGGATCTCGTTGCGGGACGCGGTGATCCGGCCACGGTTGTCGGGATTCAGGCTGCGCATCTCGCTGGCGCCGATGAAGGCGAGTTCGCGGCGGTGGGTGTGGAACAGGGCGAGTGCTTCGACGACCCGGATCACCCGCTCGCGGCCGGTGTTCGCCTCGCCGCGGGCCGCGCCGACCCGCCAGCGCAACTCGTCCATGGTCAGGTCGAGCGCCCGTACGAGCAGGTCCTGTTTGTCGCGGTAATGGTGGTAGACGCCCGGCACGCTCATGCCGGCGCGCTGCGCGATCGACCGCATCGTGGCGCCGTGGTACCCGGTTTCGACGAAGGAGTCGATGGCGGCGGCGAGGACGGGATCGATGTCCTGCGGCGGGAACTCGCGCCAGGCGCGGGCAGTCTCGTGGACCGGATCGGTCACGGGGCCGCGCTGCCGAGGTGCCGGTGTCCTGGGCGGATGCTCGCCGATCAGCCACTGCGTCGTCGTGCCGAGTTCGGCTGCCAGCTGATGGAGCCGGGGGACCGAGACGCCCGTTTTGCCGGTCTCGATGGCGCTGAGGGTGGCCGGGCTGACCTCGATGCGGCGCGCGGTCTCCCGCAACGACAGGCCCGCCGCGGTCCTCGCCTGTCGCAGGCGTGCGCCGAGCGTGGTCGGTTCGCCCTCCGGTACGTTCATGGTGTTCAGAATAGCTGAACATATACCAGTTGTGGAAGCTGGCAATTGACAGCACTTATCGCGGTGTGCCAGTGTCGTGGGTGTTCAATGCCGATCGAACGTTCGGCCAGTCGATGGAGGAGTGGACCCGTGGCGATCGACCTGTCTCATCCGCCCGAGGTGCAGCGCCTGGCCGAGCGCACCCGCGCGTTCATTCGCGACCGGGTCATCCCGCTCGACGACGCGCACGACGGCGACATCACCGCCGCCGGCGGCGACGCACTGCGCGCCGACCTGCAGCGGGAAGCGCGCGAGGCCGGTGTGTTCGCGCCGCACGCGCCGGTCGAATACGGCGGGCACGGCCTGGGGATGTCGGACCGCGCCCCGATCTTCGAGGAAGCGGGCTACTCCCTGTTCGGCCCGACGGCGCTGAACATCGCCGCGCCGGACGAGGGCAATGTGCACATGCTCGCCCACATCGCCGACCCGGAGCAGAAGGAGCAGTTCCTCGCGCCGCTCGCCCACGGTGACGTGCGCTCGGCCTTCGCGATGACCGAACCGGCGCCCGGCGCGGGTTCCGACCCCTCGGCGCTGACCACCCGCGCGGTGCGCGCCGAGGGCGGCTGGCGGATCAACGGCCACAAGTGGTTCATCACCGGCGCCGACGGCGCAGGCTTCTTCATCATCATGGCCCGCACCTCCGGCGAGCCCGGCGAGCGCGGCGGCGCGACCATGTTCCTCGCCCCCGCCGACACTCCCGGCATCCGGGTGGGCAGGCATATCGACACCCTGGACCGGTCGATGCTCGGCGGCCACTGCGAGGTGTTCTTCGAGGACCTGCTGGTCCCGGATTCGGCGGTGCTCGGCGCGGTCGACCGCGGCTTCGAATACGCCCAGGTGCGACTGGGTCCCGCCCGCATGACGCATGTGATGCGCTGGCTCGGCGCCGCGCGCCGCGGCCACGACGTGGCGGTGTCCCGGGTGGCCGAGCGGCACGGATTCGGTTCGCGCCTCGGCGATCTCGGCATGATCCAGAAGATGATCGCCGACAACGAGATCGACATCGCCGCCACCCGCGCGCTGCTGACTCGTGCCTGCTGGGAGCTCGACCGCGGCGAGGCGGCGGCGAACGCCACCTCGATCGCGAAAACCTATGCCGCCGAGGCGATCTTCCGGATCATCGACCGCAGCATGCAGATGTGTGGCGGCCTCGGCGTGTCCGCCGACCTGCCGCTGGCCCGGCTGTCCCGCGAGGTCCGGCCGTTCCGGATCTACGACGGTCCGTCCGAGGTACACCGCTGGGCCATCGCCAAACGCGCGGTGAGCGCGGCCAAGCGCGCGCAGAAGGACGCCGAATGAGCCTGCCCGGCATGGATGTCGCCGCACTGGAACAGTTCCTGCGTGACAGCGGCGTGGTGGTCCGCGGTGAGCTGCGGGTGGAACTGATCAGCGGCGGCCGCTCGAATCTGACCTACACGGCAGCCGACGACGACTCGACCTGGGTGGTGCGCCGTCCGCCCGTCGCCGGGCTCACGCCGTCCGCGCACGATATGGCACGCGAATTCACCGTCACCGACGCACTCCAGGGCTCGGCGGTGCCGGTCGCGAAGACTGTCGCGTTCGACGCGCAGGGAACCGCCCTGGGCGCGCCGATGACCGTCGTCGAATACGTCGACGGGCTGGTGATCCGCGATCAGGACGACCTCGCGACCCTCACCGACGACCAGGTCGAGGCGAGCGCCGCCGAGCTGGTCCGGGTCCTGGCTCGCCTGCACGAGGTCGACCCGCACGCGGTGGGGCTCGGCACGTTCGGGCGGCCCACCGGGTTCGTCGAACGCCAGGTGAATCTGTGGGCGTCCCAATGGGATCGGGTGAAAACCCGCGAACTCGCCGATGTCGCGGTGCTGCACGCGGCGCTGGCCGAGGCGGTGCCGCGCGCATCGGCGGCCTCGATCGTGCACGGCGACTTCCGCATCGACAACACGATTCTGGACGCGGCCGATCCGGGCCGGGTGCGCGCCGTCGTCGACTGGGAGATGTCGACCCTCGGCGACCCGCTCACCGATGTCGCCCTGATGTGCGTGTACCGCTCGCCGGTCTTCGACCTGGTCCTGGGCTCGTCGGCCGCGTGGACCAGCGACCGGATGCCCACCGCCGACACCCTCGCCCAGTCCTACGCGACGGCGGCCGGTCGCGATCTCGGCGACTGGGGCTTCTACCTCGCGCTCGCCAACTTCAAACTCGGCGTGATCGGCGAGGGCATCACCCACCGGGCGCTGCGGGGCTCCGGCGCAGGCGCCGCGGCCGAACGCGCCGCCGAGGCCACGCCGGAGTTCATGGCGGCCGGCCTGCGCGCACTGAAGGGACACCGGAAATGACCAAGTCCGCACTGATCAGCGGCGCGTCCCGGGGTATCGGCCTCGGCATCGCGAATCGGCTTGCCCAGCAGGGCTATTCGCTCACCATCACCGCGCGCGATGCCGAACGCCTCGAGGTGGTCGCCGCCGGGTTGCGTGCGCACGGCGCCGCCGAGGTGGTCCCCGTCGCCGCCGACATGTCCGACGAGGAGGGCGTCGCGCGGGTACTGGCCGCGCACACCGACCGGTTCGCGACGATGTCGGCCTTGATCCTGAACGCGGGCGTCGGCACCGCGGGCACACTGGCCGAGTCGTCGATGCGGCGTTTCGACAAGACGATCGCGGTCAACGTGCGCGCCCCGATCCAGCTCATCCAGGGTGCCTTGCCGATGCTGCGCGCGGGGGCAGCCGCCGCTCCCGCGCACGGCGCGAAAGTCGTTGCGCTGTCCTCGATCACCGGCGTCTATGCCGAGGCCGGATTGGCCGTGTACGGCGCGGCCAAAGCGGCGCTCATCTCGCTGCTCGCCACCCTCAATGCCGAAGAATCCGGCAACGGCGTCACCGCCACCGCGATCGCACCCGCCTACGTCGACACCGAGATGAGCGCCTGGATCCACGATCAGGTTCCCCCCGAGCAGATGCTCGCGGTGAACGACATCGTCGAGATGGTCGACTCGCTGCTGCGCCTGTCCGCCCGCGCGGTGGTCCCCACGATCGTCATGTCCCGCGCGGGCACCGACGGCTACCGCGCCTGAGCCGTCGGCGGGGTCCGGCGATCAGGCGACGCGGCGATGCGGCTCGCTGCGGTAGCGCGCGTGCCCGCCGTCGATCTTCAGCAGCTTCCACAGCTGCTTGGTCACCGGGTTCATCAGCCCCAGCTCGTCGGCCAGCGCACGCATGTCGCCGAAGAATCCGCTGAGGATCTCGCGGGAGGCGGGGCTGCGCCAGAACGCGT
This sequence comes from Nocardia sp. NPDC057663, assembly GCF_042799895.1. Taxonomy (NCBI): domain Bacteria; kingdom Bacillati; phylum Actinomycetota; class Actinomycetes; order Mycobacteriales; family Nocardiaceae; genus Nocardia; species Nocardia sp. NPDC057663. Next base: position 36,055 of record NZ_JBHVHX010000015.1, read on the forward strand.
CGGCGAACACCTCGTCGGGGATGTCGAACTTCTTCGCGAACGACTTCGACGGCTTGACGAGCTCGTCGGCGAGCCAGCGCATGGCGATGGGGAAGGCGACGGCGCAGACCGCGGTGCTCACCGGGTTCATCCGCGCGAGGTGGGCGCGCAGGAACTCGTTGGCGAAGGAGATGTGGCGCGCCTCCTCGGCGATGTGGATCTCCATGATCCGCAGCAGCGTCGGCTGGGTCGCGTTCCCCGACCTGATCAGGGCTTTCTGGTAGTGGTCGATCGGTTCCTCGCCGCCGAGGATGCCGATGAACAGGATGGCCCAGAAGTAGCCGCCCGCGACGCCGATGAACGGTGAGGCGACCTTGAACATCGGCCGCATGCCCGGCACGTCGTCGCCGATGCGGTTGACCAGCTCCTGGAACATCTGGATGTGGTTGCACTCCTCGGTCATCTCGTGGAGGCAGTACCGGAATTCGGGGGAGCCGTTGGGCAGCGCCATGGCGTACTGCATCATCCCGCGGATGAGGATGGACTCGAAGGCCAGCCCGACCTTGGCGGCATTGGCCTGCCGCCAGCGGCCGATCTCGATCCGGCGCTCGAGTGGCAGCTCTTGATACCAGCGGGTGGCGCCCAGTGGGTCGAGCTCGGCCGAGAGCACCCAGCGCGGATCATCGCGGTCGATCGCGAATTCGGGTGAGTCCCAGTCGATATCGAGGTAGGGATCGAATCGGCGGTGGACCGACCCTTCCGACAAGGTCAGCAGGGTGTCGGCGTAGTCCGGGTCGGTGGCTGCGGTCTTCGAGAACGTCATTGTTTCTCTCCATCGTCACAAGGATCGCCGTCGAGCCGGCGGGCCCTGATTTGAATGTAACGCACTGTCTCACCTATTTCCAGGGGTGTGCGCAGACCGCTCGGGCCCAGGTCAGTCGGCGCGGGGAATCCGGCCGTCGACGTCGGTGAAGCCGTAGGCTTCGGCCAGATCGGCGACCTTGCACGCGGTGCCCGCGCGTACCGTCCGATCCGGATCGGCGGCCAGGGCCACTACGGCGCGGCCTGAGAAGCGGGGCGTCTCGGCGGCGTTCAGATCGAAGGTGCCCTCGCCCGGCAGGGTGACCTGACGACGGCCCTGTTCGTCGGCCGGAACCAGCTGCAGCAGTTCGGTGTCCACGATGCCGGGCCAGATCGAGATCGCCGTCGCGCCGGTGCCGTCGAGGTCGTGGGCGAGATCGGCGGTGAGTCGGTCCAGAGCGGTCTTGCCGACGCCGTACACGGCGTTGTGCATATAGCGGCGTGCACCGGGAGACGACACGTTGACGATCAGGCCTGCCGACTCGATCAGCAGCGGAGCGGCGAAAACGCTGGCCACATAGTGTGATCGCACGCCGATGTCGAAGGTCTCGTCCCACGCCTTCGGCGGCACGTCCCAGAACTTGCGCCCGAGCCAGCGGGCGGCGGCGGGGGAGTTGTAGACGTTGTTCACCAGCACGTCGAGCCGCCCCTGCTCGTCACGGACCTGGGCGAAGAGTTTCTCGACCGCGGCGTCGTCGGCGTGATCGCAGACGACGGCGACCCCGTGTCCGCCCAGTGCGGTGATCTCCTCGGCCGTGGCGTGCACGGTGCCGGGCAGTTTGCCCGGCGTGGTGGTGCGGCCGGTCACGTACACGGTGGCCCCGGCCGCCCCCAATTCCTGGGCGATGCCTTTGCCGATGCCGCGGCTGGCCCCGGTCACCACCGCGACCTTGCCGGCGAGAATCTTGGGTGTTCCGCTCATGACCTCCAGACACTACCGTCAAAATAAGAACACGTTCTAGAAATGGAGACGGTAGTGGAGCTGACCCATCGATTCCTGGACACCGGCGGCATCCGGATGCACGTCACCGAGCAGGGACAGGGGTATCCGGTCGTCTTCTGCCACGGATTCCCGCACACCTCGTTCGTGTGGCACCGCCAGCTCGCGGCCGTCGCCGCCGCCGGATTCCGCGGCATCGCCCCCGACCTGCGCGGGTACGGCCGCACCGAGGCCCCCGCCGATGTCGCCGCCTATACGAACGAGGCGGTGATCGGTGACCTGCTGGCGCTGCTCGACGACATCGGCGCCGAGAAGGCCGTCTTCGTCGGCCTCGATTTCGGTGCCCAGCTCGTGTGGGAGCTCTCGCTGCGTGCGCCCGAACGCGTGGATGCCGTTGTGGTGCTCAACAATCCGTTCTCCCCGCGGCCGCCGAGAGCGCCGTCCGAGTTCTGGACCAAGGCGGCGCAGCGGCATTTCCTGCACCTCGCCTATTTCCAGGAGCCAGGTGTGGCCGACGCCGAACTGGCGGCCCGTCCCCGCGAATTTCTCGCCCGTGTCTACTTCTCGCTCTCCGGTGACTACCACTACCTCGACACCTGGAAGAACCCGCCGGGACTCGGTTACCTCGATGTCCTGCCGCAAGCCCCCGAGCTGCCGTGGTCGTGGCTCTCCGAGGCCGAATTCGACACGCTGGCAACCGAGTTCGAACGCACCGGCTTCACCGGCGGCCTGAACTGGTATCGCAATCTGGACCGCAACTGGGCACTCACCGAGGCCTTCTCGGGTGCGCAGGTGCCGGTGCCCACCTACTTCCTCTACGGCGAGAACGACCCCGACATGGAGGGTTTCAGCGGCCGTGACCCGCTCGCCGTGCTGCGCGCGAATGTCCCGGATCTCCGTGCGGTGGTGAAGGTTCCGGACGCGGGCCACCTCGTGCAGCTGGAGCGGACCGATGCTGTCGACGAGTTCCTGACCACCGCGCTGCGCGACCTCGGGGTAGGAGCCCGGGTGGCGCCGTAAGGTCCGAGCTCAGCGCACGCGGTCGTAGGTAATCACGCCCCACCAATATAAGATCGACCAGCAGGTCCCATTTCTTCCAACCCGATTGCATCGAGGAGGGCGTCATGGCACAACCCGCGTACTTCATGTTCACCCAGGACAGCAGCCCGGGCTCCGAATTCGTCATCCAGCTGACCGACGACAAGCTCATCCAGCAGGCCCGCCGCATCGTCTCCGGCGAGGAGAAACAGGAGGTCCATGCCCACGGCAGGCTCATCAAACGTAGGGTGCCGTACAACCCGAAATGGTCTTTCCACCTCGATCCGGCGACGATCAGATTCTTCGACATGGCCATCGAGGTGTGCGACGCCGATATGAACTACGTCGAAGAGCATCTCGACGAGGCAGGCGGAGCCTTCCTTCCGGGCGGCCATTGGTGCCCGTGGTCGTCCAGACTGGACCGCGAAGTCCAGGTCACATAGCGCGAAGGCGGCGAAATCACGACAGCCCCAGAGGATCCTCTGGGGCTGTCGTGATTTCGCCGAGTATCGAGAAACGATCTATTGGTCGCCGATGATCTCCGCCGGTAGGAACATCGTTCCCAGTTGTGCCGCGATCGCGCTGGTGTGCTCGACGATGCGCTCGGCATCCACCTCGAGCACGCCGGTGCGCCACGCGGACAGCAATTCGATGAAGCCGCCGATCCCGGCGAGTGTGCTCATACGGATGGCGGTCTCGTCGACACCGGGACGCAGATAGGGCCACGCGGCCGCGATCAGCAGATCGGTGGCATCGGTGAGCATGGTCTTGCGCCGCTGCTCGAGGACCGCGCTGCCCGCGTGGTCGGCGAGCAGGATCCTGGCCCGGCCGCGGGGATCGGACTGCAACTCGACGGCGCGGGCGATGGCCGCGCGCAGGATCTCGAGCGGTGTGCGCTCCGCGTTCTGGGCGACGATGCTCGCCAGGTCGACGAACACCTCGGTGCACACCTCGTCCCAGACCGCGGCGAGCAACTCGTCGCGATCGGCGAAGTGCTCGTAGAAGTACCGGTCGTTGAGCGAGGTCCGCTGACAGACGCCGCGCATGGTCACCGCGGCCCAGCCGTTCTCGATCCAGATGGACAGGGCGGCGTCGACCAGGCCGGCCCGCCGCTGCGCCCTGCGCTGGTCGGCGGTCAGCCCGCCCCAGGTCCGTGCCGGTGCGCGCACATCCATGGTTGACAAAGTACTCCTCTGCGAGCCTAATTGGTGTCAGGTGCGGCCAATGGTGGCAGTTGCCACCAGTTAGAGCCTCACCGGGTCGACCCGGGAGTTGCCATGCGACTGTTTCCCTTCGGCGGACGCCGCCGGACCACGAGCGCCGATGCCGTGGTGACCGGCGCGGGCAGCGGAATCGGACGCGCCTTCGCCGTCGAACTGGGCAAGCGCGGCGGCCGCGTCGTCTGCTCGGACATCGATCCCGATCGCGCTGCCGAGACCGCCGGACTGGTCGAGGCGGCGGGCGGGAAGGCGATCGGCACCGTCTGCGATGTCACCGCGATCGCCGAGGTCACCCGGCTGGCCGCCACCGCGCAGGACTGGTTCGGCGAAGCACCCACCGTCGTCGTCAACAACGCGGGGATCGGGGCGGGCGGACCGGTGGTCGGTGAGTTCGCCCTCGACGACTGGCAGCGCACGCTCGGCGTGAACCTGTGGGGCGTCATCCACGGCTGCCACGTCTTCGCGCCGATCCTGCGGGAGGCCGGGCGCGGCGCGATCGTGAATGTCGCCTCGGCGGCGGCGTTCGGTGCCGCGCCGCGCATGGCCGCCTACAACGTCAGCAAGGCGGGGGTGCTGGCACTGTCGGAGACGTTGTCGGCCGAACTGGCCGGCACCGGCGTCGGCGTCACCGTGCTGTGCCCGACCGGCGTGAAGACCAACATCATGCAGGCGGATTCCCCGATGGACGAGACCGCCGAGCGGCTCGGCGGACTACTCCTGCGCTGGACCGGTCGCGCGCCCGCCGCGATCGCCCGCACCACCCTCGACGCCGTGGACCACGGCGAGTTGTACGTGGTGCCGCAGCTCGAGGCCAAGATGCTGTGGCAGGCCAAACGGTGGATGCCCGCGACCTACACCCGTTCGGCCGGCCTGCTGGAGCGGGTCGTGCGCTGATCCACCACACCGAAGGAGATCGAACAATGACGTTCGCCTATCCCGATATGCTCGCCACCGTCCGCGCCAAGCAGTGGGCCCTGGCCGACATCGACTGGGACGCACCGGGTGCCGACACCATCACCGACGAGCAGCGTCCCCGGCTGGCCACCTTCATGGCCGATCTGGTGTGGATCGAACACGTCGGCGCCCGCGGCTTCGCCGCCCTCGTGCACCAGGCGCCGCCCGGCCCGCTACGGGAGATCTACCGGTACTTCCACGCCGAGGAACAGAAGCACGCCAATGCCGAACTGGCGCTGATGCGCCGCTGGGGCATGCTCGACGGCGACGCGATGCCTTTGCCCAACAAGAACATTCGCCTCGTCATCAGCTGGCTCGACCGCTACGCCGACCAACTCACCCTGCCGGTGCTCGGCACTGTCATTCCCTCGCTCGAGACCGCGCTGGACGGCGCGCTGGTGAAGTTCCTGCTGGACGAGGTCGAGGATCCGGTCTGTCACGAGGTGTTCCGGCACATCAACAGCGACGAATCCCGGCACCTGGCGGTCGGTTTCCAGGTTCTCGAACAGCTCGGGGCCGGGCCGTTGCGCCGCATCGCCATCGAGACAGCCGGATTCGCGGTGCGCCCGTCGTTCGTGCTCGGCGCGCTGCTGTACGCGCCACTGCTGTCGCGGATGTCGACCAACATCATCGCCCTCGGGCTCGACGAGGAGAAGCTGTGGCAGGCGGTGCGCCGCTACGAGAACGTCGGTGAGCGCAGCCCGGCGATCCGGCGGATACCGCTCTATCACGTGGTGAAGATGCACGGTAAGGCCACGATTCACCGCCGCCAGCCGTTCCAGTTGCTGGCCGATGTGTCCAATGCCTGTATCGACCGGTTCCCGGTCCGGGTGCTGGGGCGCAGGCCGTCCTGGTCGGACGAACTCACCTACGAACCGGTGGCGAAATGACGCCGCGATTCGCCGAGACCTTCACCGGCCGCCAGACGCACCGCACCGAGTTCGTGCCACGCCACGAATTCACCGGCCGCCGCGTCGCGATCATCGGCAGCGGGGCGGCGGCAGCACGTCTACTGCCCGGCATCGCCGCCGAGGCCACGCGGGTGACGGTGTTCCAGACCGACGCGGTGTGGATCCTGCCACGCGCACCGCTGCCCGGCGCGGCGGTCCTGCGCCATACGCCGGAGCGCTTGGTACGGCTGGTCGCCCGCGTCAATCTCCGCGTCCAAGTCCAGGATTCGTGGCTGCGGCACCGTCTCACGCCCGACGACACCGCGGGCGTCGCCGTGCACAACAGCTACTACCGGACGCTGCGGCAACCACACTGCACCCTGGTGACCTGGCCGATCGCACGGCTGGTGCCGCTGGGCGTCCGTACGGTCGACGGCATCGAGCATCGGGTCGACACCATCGTCTACGCGCAGGACGCCGATCACGTCGTCCGCACCGTCGCCCGTCCCGGCCGCAGGCACCCGTCGCCCGAACTCGTCACCGCCCGGATGAAGGAGATCGCATGACCACCACCGGAATCGACCACGAGATCGTCATCGTCGGCGCCGGATTCTCCGGGATCGGCGCAGCGATCGCCTTGCGCAACGCCGGATTCGACGACTTCCTGATCGTCGACGATGCCGACGGCGTCGGCGGAACCTGGCACTGGAACACCTATCCCGGTGTCGCCGTGGATATTCCGTCGTTCAGCTACCAGTTCTCCTTCGAGCAGCGCACCGACTGGTCACGGGTCTACGCCCCGGGCAGCGAACTCAAGGCCTACGCCGAATCGTGCGTCGACAAATACGAGCTGCGACCGCGAATTCGCTTCGGCACCACCGTTCTCGGCGCCGACTTCGACGAGCATGCCCGGCGCTGGGTCTTGCACACCGACGACGGCGGTGAACTGACCGCGCGTTTCGTGATCAGCGCGACCGGTGTGCTCACCCGGCCCAAACTGCCCGACATCCCCGGCATCGAGAGTTTCGCCGGCGTCACCATGCACACCTCGCGCTGGGATCACCGGCAGGATCTGCGCGGCAAGCGGGTCGCGATCATCGGCACCGGCGCTTCCGCCGTGCAGGTGATTCCCGAGATCGCACCGGAGGTCGCGCACCTGACGGTGTTCCAGCGCACGCCGATCTGGTGTCTGCCCCGCCCCGACATGCCCCTGCCGCTGCCCGCTCGCCTGGCCTTGAAAGTCCCGGGTGGGCGTACCCTGACCCGGCTGCTGAGCCAGACCTATGTCGAATTCACCTTCCCCCTCGCCGCCCACTACTACCGCTCGCTGCCGACTGCCGCGCTCGGCGAACGCGCGGGCCTCGCGCATCTGCGCCGCCAGGTGAAAGACCCGGCCATCCGTGCCGCACTCACTCCGAAATACGCGCTCGGCTGCAAGCGCCCCAGCTTCTCCAACGACTACCTGTCGACCTTCAACCGCCCCGATGTCACCCTCGAAACCACCGCGATCAGCGAGATCACACCCACCGGCGTGCGCACCGCGGCCGGCGTCGAACACACCGCCGACGTCCTCATCCTCGCCACTGGCTTCAAGGTCATGGAATCGGGCAACATGCCGACCTACGACCTGCACGGCGTCGGTGGCCGCGACCTGGAAACCTGGTGGGACGAGAACCGTTTGCAGGCCTATGAAGGCGTGAGCGTGCCCGGCTTCCCCAACTTCTTCTCCATCATCGGCCCCTACGGCTACAACGGCGCGTCCTACTTCACCCTGATCGAGAACCAGACCCGCCACATCCTGCGCTGCCTGCACCACGCCCGCAGCACCGACGCCGACCGCATCGAGATCAGCGAAGCAGCCAACGACCGCTACTTCCGCGAAATGCTCGCCCGCCGCGGCGGCCAGGTGTTCTGGCAGGACAGCTGCGCCACCGCCAACAGCTACTATTTCGACAAACACGGCGACGTCCCCCTCCGCCCCGCCTCCACTCTCGAAGCCGCCTGGCGCAGCGGCCATTTCGCCCTCAGCGACTACGTCTTCTCGTAGGGGACAGCCGTCTCAGCTGCGGAAGTCCGCGAAGTCGAAGCCCGGTGCGACAACACAACTCACCAGCACCTCGTCGTCACCGCAGGGCCGCGCGGCCTGCCAGTGGCCCGCGGGAACCACGTACTGGACGCGGTGACCGGCTTCGATCATCGGACCGAGCGTCACCTGCTCCACGGCGCCCGGCGCGTCGCCGTCCCCACCCAGCACGAGCTCGAGCGGCCCGCCGCGATGCCACAACCACACCTCGTCGGAGCGCACCGCGTGCCAGATCGACTGCTCGCCGGGCGGGAGGAGGAAGAGAATCCCCGTGGCGGCCGCCCGCACACCCGGATAGCCGTCGGGGGTGAAATCGTGGGCGGTACGCCAGGTTTCGCGATACCAGCCGCCTTCGGGATGAGGCAGCAGGTCGAGCGTCGCGGCGGTCGACGGCCGGTGCAGCAGCTGCGTGTGCCGACCGGCGGGCCCACGCCGGGCCCAGCGAACGTCCGCGACGGCATCGACGGGGACGTCCTCGGCGATCGGCGAAATCCCGCTGGTGGTGAGTACCAGGACCTGCGCGGCGCCGGGCAGGGCGTCGGCGGCGAGCAGGGCCGCCGCGTCGTCGTCGACAAGTACCGCGGTCTCGTCGATCCGTAGCCGGTCACGGGTCGACTGCCATCGCTCGAGTGTCGTCACGATCATCGGCGCGCTCCTTCTGCTGGTCGGTCGATTGCCGCCTCCATGGTGCTCTCCTCGGTCGCTCGAGGCACGGCGACGTCCGACCTGTCGAGTGTGCGGAAGGGCAACCACCAGTTGGCCGGGCCCATCAGCTGGACCAGGGCGGGGACCAGCAGCATGCGGACCAGAGTGGCGTCCAGGATCAGGGCGATGATCATGCCGAGGCCGAGGAAGCGCATCGGGGTCAGCGGGGAGAGGGCGAAGGCGCCGGTGACGAGGATGAGCAGGACGGCGGCGGCGGTGATGACGCGTGCAGTCTTGACGGTGCCGATGCGCACGGCGGTGGCGGTATCGGCGCCCGCGCGGTGGGCCTCGGACATGCGGGACAGCAGAAACACCTCGTAGTCGGTGGACAAACCGAAGACGACCGCGATGATCAGGACCAGCATGCCGGCGGGGATCGGACCCGCGGTGATGCCGAGCGGATCGGCGAAGTGGCCGTGATAGAAGATCATGGTCAGCACGCCGAACGTGGCGGCCAAGCTGAGAAATGCCATCGCAACGGCCTTGAGCGGCAACATGATCGAGCGGAAGGCCACGGTCAGCAGCGCCATGGTGGCCAGCACCATCATCGCGATCATCAGCGGCATCCGCTGGACCATCGAGTCGACGGTGTCGGCGGTCGCCGCGGTGTCGCCGCCCACGGCGAGGGAAGTGCCCGCCGGCGGTTCGAGTGCCCGGATGGACCCGACGGTGGCGGTGGCGTCCTCGCTACGGTCGGCGGCGGTGAGGAAGACGTGCAGGACGACGAAGTCGTCGTCGCGGCCCACCTGCAGCACATCGCGGACTCCGGTGATCGCGTCGACATCGTCGAGTACCGCGGTGACCGCGCCCGACTGCGGTGGGGTGCCGTCGACCCCGCGGATCAGCACGGTCGCCCCGCTCGCCGCGGCGGGGAACTTCGCGGTGAGTTCCTCGACGGTGCGGCGCATCTCGCTGTCGGGCGGCAATGCCCGATGGTCGATATCGCCGAGCTTGATCCCGGTGAGCGGCGCGGCGAGGGCGAGCAGGATCGCGCCGACGACGAGCGTCACGACGCCGGGCCGCCGCAGCACGCCGTCGACGACCTTGGTCCAGAAACGTTCGGTGCGGGTCGTCGGCTTGGCGCGACCGATGCGGGTGCCGAACAGTGCCAGCAGGGCGGGCAGGACCGTCAGCGAGAGACCGGCGGCCAGCGCCACCGCGGCGACGGAACCGATACCCAGCGATCGCAGCACCGCCTGGGGGAACACGAACGTGCCCGCGAACGCACACATCAGCAGCAGCGCGGACAGGGCGACGGTGCGCCCGGCGGTGGCGTAGGTGCGGGCGATGGCGGCGGGCACGTCGTGGCTCTGGGCGTACTCCTCGCGAAACCGGTTGACCAGGAACAAGCCGTAGTCGATGGCCATGCCGAGGCCGAGCAGCGACGCGATATTGACGGCGAAGGTGGTGACCTCGGTGGTCTCGGTGAGCAACCGGATGACGCCCAGCGAACCGGCCACCGCGAGCACACCCACCAGCACGGGCAGCGCGCCCGCCAGCACGCCACCGAAGACCAGGACCAGGATCAGCAGCGTCAACGGCAGCGAAATCGACTCCGCCACGACGAGATCACGCTGCGACCGCTCGACGAGCTCGGAATTGAGCGCGCTGTACCCCGATAGCCGGGTGTCGATGCCCGGCACCCGCAACGCGTCGGCGATCGACGGGTAGGCGGCGATGCGCGCGGTGTCGTCGCCCGCGGTGAACACCACCGCCACGGCCTGCCGCCGATCATCCGAGACCAGGAAGTTCTTCACGGGCGCAACGGCGTTCCAATAGCTCTGGACCGGCCGGGCCAGCAGGGCGGGATCGATCTGCGCCAGCGCCGCGCCGACCTGCGGACCGATCTCGTCGACGGTCCGTCCCTCCGGCACCGTGTACAGCGCGACCACATCGGGACTCTGCGGCCCGAGCTGCTCGGTGACTACCCGGTCCACCAGCGCGGATTCGCTGCCCTGATCGGTGAATCCGCCCGCGCTGAGCCGCTGGGTGACGTCGGCTCCGAACGCCGCGCACAACCCGATGAAGACCACGACTGCGGCCAGCACCGTGCGCGGACGAGAGGTGACGAGACGAGCCAGTGCTGTCACAGCGACCGGTCCACCGAATTCTGCACGGCCAACTCGGATTCGAGCATCGCCACGATCCGATCCAGCAGTGCTTCCAGCCGCGCCTCCACCCCGTCGCCGTTGCGCGCCGACACCGTCAGGTCGGTCCGGCCGTCGAACTCGGTGAGCCCGAACAACAGTGGCATCGCGACGCTGTGCTGGGGAAGCACGTACAGCCCGGTGGGCTGGAAGCCGGGCACGGCCAGTTCCTCGGCGCTGAACCGGCCCATGTGGGACACGGTGGCCGACGCCAGGTTTCGGCCGAATCGGGCGCCGAGCCAGTTCGTCGTATGCAGGACACCACGATTGACGACATCGGGCACGAGCGTGATCCGCGTATTGGCCAACTGGTTCAGCTCGCGCCGCTCGTGCAAGCCCGTCTTGATCTGATCCTTGACCTGCGTCCAGTCCCGGCCGGACTCGATGTCGAGGAACAGCGGCAGGGCGAGATTGGCGGTCGAGCGCAGCTCCGGGTCGTGCCTGCGCAGGTCGACCGGCATCATGATGCGGGAAGTCCCCGGCGTCTCGGCGGCGAGCAGCGCGCAGACCCGGGCCAGCGCACCCGGGCCCGCCGCGTCGATGCGCCGGTGCCGCAGCAGATGCCGGGCCACACCCCGCCGCTGCCTGCCCCCGCCGACGGCGCTGCGATAGCGCGGCACCATCGCCGTCGGCTTACCCGGCGCCCCGACCCGCGGCACGAGTTCCTGATCGGCGATCGGATCCGGCTGGGGGATGGGCTCCTCGCCGCGCAGTGCGCGCAGCACATTGGTCACCCACAGCACCATGCCCATGCCGTCCATCACGCCGTGGAAGACCCGGAACACCAGCGTCACCGGCGCGCCGGTCAGCAGCAGCACCTCCACGGTGGTGTCCGGCGTCGGCCCGATCGGACTGGTGAGCACGGGATCCGTTTCGAGCGCGGGCGCGTGCAGGACGTGCCCGCGCACCACCCGCACCGCGGGGGTGGTGCCGCTGTCGAGCCATTCCGCACCGCGGCGTACCAGGCGCGCGCCGGGGGTCACCGCGGCGGCGGCCGCCACCGCCTTGCCCAGCCGAGCGGGGTCGATGTCGCCCGCGCCGGGGATGACCAGTTGCATCAGGAACGGCGGCGCGAGATCACGCATGGGGAAGTACATGCGTTCCGTCGTCGAGATCGGTCGGCGGAAGGTAGTGCTGCCGTTCATGATTGCCTCCGGAAATCGTGCGGTGACTAGCGCAGGTGCCTGGTGAGTGTCTCCACGCCGCCGACGGCGTCGAGCCAGGTGAGGAACTCGGTCAGCCCGGTGTCGCGGTCCGTGACCGGTGCGTAGCCGAGATCGCGGCGTGCGGCGCCGGTGTCGTAGGTGGCGCTGCGCGTCATCAGGGCGACGGCGTAGCGCGACAGCGGCGGCGACCAGCGTTCGGCCACCGCCGGTATCCGCCACACGGTCTCGATGGCCGCGACCACCGCGGCGAGGACCCGGGGGTTCGGGCGGCGTGACGGCGGCGCATAGCCCAGCCGGGTCGCGACCTCGCCGAGAAAGCGCCACACATCGGTCTTCTCGGCGTCGGCGATGAAATAGGCCTTGCCGCCCACGGCGTCCGCGGTGACGGCCAGCCGGCACGCGTGCACGATATTGTCCACGTGGCACAGCGAGGCCTCGACCGTGCGGCCGTACGACAGATCGGGCAGCGAACCCGCCGCGGTCCGGCCGAGCAGCCGCACGATCGGACCCGAGCGGTCGCCCGCGCCCCAGATCGCCCGTGGTCGCAGCGCGACAGTGGTGAATCCGTCGGTGTTCGCGGCGAGCACAGTACGTTCGGCGGCGGCCTTGGTCGCCGAGTAGAAGTTCAGATAGCGGCGCGGATACGGCAGCGATTCGTCGACGTCGAGCTGATCGCCGCCGTCGCGGTCCATCAGCGCGCTGGGACTGGACACGAAGACGAACCGGGTGGCGCCACTACCGCGGGCCGCGTCGAGCAGCAGCTCGGTGGCCTGCACGTTCTCCGCCCAGAACCGGGCCATGGTGCCGCGCTCGTCGACCCGCGCCGCACTGTGGATCACGACGTCCATGCCCGCGACGGCACGCACCAGCGATGCCGGGTCGGCCAGATCGCCGTGCACGACCGTGACCCGGTCCAGCGCCGCGCCGAGATCATCGAGAACGCTGGTGGGCCGCACCAGGATCGACACATCGTGCGCGCCGTCGGCGACCAGCGCGCGCACGAGCGCACCACCGAGGAATCCGGACGCGCCGGTGACCAGAATCTTCATCGTCGCGCCTCCAGACGCTTGGCGGCCCACTGGGCGAGTTGTTCGCGGCCGATCTTGGCGTTGTGCCGGATATCGACAGGGAACCGGGGATGAACCAGGAACTCACTGATCGGCTCCACGGTCTCGAATTCCACCGCGCGCGTGCGCAATCGGGTCTGCACCGCAGTCGGATCGGCGCCCGGCTCGAGCTCGACGCACAGCACCGGCCGCTGCGCACCGCGCGCGCCGACACCGACGAGCGCCGTCCGAGCCACCCCGGGCACCACGTTGAACACCTGCTCGACCTGCACGGTGAACATCGGCCCGTGCGCGGTCTCGACCCGCTGACTCTTGCGCCCGCAGAACCAGATCCGGCCCTGCTCGTCGATCCAGCCCAGGTCGCCGGTGCGATGCCAGGTCCGCTCGCCGTCGGCGATCTTGCCCGCCGCGGTCGCCGCCGCGGGCCAGTAGTAGCGGGTGCTGACATTCGGGCCCGTCACGACGATCTCGCCCACCTCACGCGCACCGGCGGGGTAATCCGCGTCGTCCCAGGTCGCGACCGGGTCGTCGGTGATCGCGAGCAACCGCACCTCGACGCGATCGGCCGGACGGCCGATACACGTCCCGTCACCCTGATGCGCCCGCTCGACCAGGCCGTCGAGCAGTTCCCTGGATTCGATCGTCGACATCGGCAAGGCTTCGGTCGACCCGTATCCCGCGTAGATCTGGGCGTCGGGGCGCAGCACCTCGCGCAGGCCGGCCACGCACCAGTCCGGAACGGGCGCGCCACCGGAGAACACGCTGGCCAGCGTGCTCAGCTTGGCAGGCTGCGCGCGCAGGTGCTCGAGCAACGGAATGAGCAGGGCCGGGGAGGCGAACAGGGTACGGACGCCGAACCGCTCGATCGCGTTCACCACGTGCGCCGGGTCGGTGGAGCCGACCTTGCTGGGAATCAACGGCGGGAGTACACACCGGGATCCGAGCAGCAGATCGAGCACGCCGACCAGCGGCAGGGTGATCAGCGACGTCTCCGGCGGGGTGTTGCCCCGGGCGGCGTGCACCTGCTCGACCATGGCGGCGAGATTGCCGTGGGTCAGCTCCACCGCCTTGGCCGGGCCGGTACTGCCGGTGGTGAATCCGATGATCAGCACGTCCTCGGGTGCGGCGGGCACCCGCGCGGGCAGCGCGCCCGCCGGTGTCCGGCCCCACGCGCGCAGGGTCGGACCACCCCAGAACCAGCGCCGCCCGACCGTGAGCGTGGTGCGCACGCCGCGGAAACTGCGCGCGAACAACACCCGCAGGGCATGCGCCTGCGGGATCCCGATGAACGCCTCCGCCTCGACCGCGCGCAGGCAGTGCACCATCCGGCGCACACCCATCCCCGGGTCGATCACCACCGGCACCGCACCGATCTTCAACAGCGCGAACAGGATCGCGTACAGCTCCGGACTGGGCAGTACCAGCACGATGGTGCGTGTCCCGCTGCCAACCCCCGACCGGGTGAGCTGCTGGGCGATCGCATCCGACCACCGGTCGAGTTCGCGGTAGGTGATCCGCCGGTAGTCCGGCAGGCCGGCGGCGGTCTGCCCGTCGGGGTAGATCACCGCCGCCCGGTCCGGGTCCGTGTCGGCGAAGCGCCGGAAATCGTCGATGGTCTGCCAGTAGGTCGCCGTCGTCACGCGGTGGTCTCCGCGGGGAGACGGTAGAGCGCGGCGGCCGCGGTCGGACCGGCGCCCGCGGCGACGAACAGCACGTGGGTGTAGCCGGACAACGAGCTTTCGGCGATCGCGCGGTCGTAGGCCAGGGGCAGCGAGGCGGTGTGCGGGTCGCCGTCGGTCAGGTCGGGCGCGCGCACCGCGTCCTGGTCGATGCCGAGGGCGTCGGCCAGCCGCTTGGGGAAATGCGGTGTGGGGGTCGACGCGATCAAGGCCAGGCTCGCGCGGTCGGTACCGGACTCGTCGATCGCCGCGCGCGCTGCCTTGTTCGCCACCTCCAGGATCCGATCTTCGAAATCGGCGTCGCGCTCGACGGTCATCAGGCTGCGGCCGACGGTGCCCATGGTCGCGGTATCGACGTAGGCCCGCTCGGCGGGACTGCCCGTCGACCTCGCCGTGTGCACCGGACCGAAGCCCTCCGGCCCGTCGACCTGTTCGAGCAGTAGCGCGGCACCCGCGGTGGCATAGGGGAATTCGGCATCGGCCGTGCTGCGGGTGAGCGACGGATGGGTGTCGCCCGCGACGATCAGCACGTGCCCGGTGCTCCCGGTCGCGAGCACCGATCCGGCGACCCGGACGGCATCGAGCACGCCGACCGCGCCGTTCATCAGATCGAAGGAGAATGTGCGCGGATCGTTTTTGGTGTAGTCGAGCCCGATGCCGGCCGCCTTCTGGATCAGTGCGGAGACAGCCGGTTCCACCGTGTTCGAGTCGCGGAAGATCCCGGTATTGATCAGCACGCCCACCTGGTCGGGCCGGATGCCGGCCCGCTCCAGGCACTGCCGCGCCGCGCGGCCACTGTGCTCGACGATGCTGTGGGTGTCGGCAGCCCTGTCGGCGCCGGTGGCTTGGATACGCACGCCCATGACGAACCTCAGACCTTCAGCGAAGAGATGGTGGTGGACAGGAAGCCGGCGACCACGCCCGAGGCGGCGGGCACCATGAGCAATTTCGCCCCGGCCTCGATGCTCTGCTCGGACAGCTGATCGTGCAGCACGATGAAATGCGAAGTGGTCGAAGTATTTCCGTACTTCTCGATCACATTCAGATCCGGCGGCATCGGTGTGCCGAACTCGCGCGCGGCGACGCCGTTGAGGTACGGCACGGCCGCGGCGCCGAACTGGTGATGAATGATGTAGTCGAAGTTCTCGTCGGCGAAGCTGCGACCCTGCTGCTCGAGGAACGCGCCCTGCGCGTCCGGCCACAGCAGGAACCTGGCCTCGTTGTGCATCTTGCGGTTGTCGGTGTAGAGCGCGACGCCCGCCGACTTGTCGCTGGGCATGCCGAGGCACAGGTGTGAATGCTCTGCCGCGGTGAACAATTCGACGTAGTGGATCATGTCCGCCTCGTCGACGGCCTGGTCGAGCACCACCGCGCACCCGGAGTCGCCCACCGACAGCGACGCGAACTGCAGGTCGTACTTCTCGGAGATCTCGTTCACCGCCGTGTCGGCGATCGGGGTGATCGACTCACCGCTGACGACCATGCCGTTGCGCACCACGCCCGACCGGATCATCCGATCGAGAATGTAGGTGCCGGTGAGCATTCCGGCGCACGCGTTCGATACGTCGAACGTGATCGCCGAGTCCGCGCCGAGCGCCTGCGCGATCGTCGAGGCGAACGAGGGCTCCATGTACATCCGGGTGCCCTGATTGCTGCGGGTGATCGAACAGGAGATGATCACATCCAATTCGCCTGCGCCGTAACGGGACCGGGTCAGGCAGTCCTGTGCGGCCTGCATCGCCAGCGCGAACGAGTCCTGCACGCTGTCCGGCCGCGTGTCACGCACGCGCCGTTCCTTGATCCCGGTGATCCGCTCCAGGTCGAACGAGGGTGGCACTTTCAAGCGGGAAATCAATTCCGCTGTCGAAACGATATTCGACGGAAGATATGCGCCGATCGATTCAAAACGTGAATGCAACACGTGAACTCCTGAACGTCTGTAAGTGCGCCTGGGGTCATTTCCGACGGTCGGTGCAATGGAACGTTACCGGAGAGTAAGCGTTGGCCTGGAGGTGATCTGGGCGGTCGGCGGCGGGCCGGTACGTCCATAAACGCGTATATGTGACCGAAAGTAACATTTGATCGGCAATCGTGAAGTTATGGACCATGTGCACGGGTGATTCGGTGCTTTACGGTGTACGGGCTACGCGCTGGCTATCGAACTTCGGCGGCTTGTCCTGAACGTCGCGCGCCGGGGACCGAGGGTTCGGCGTGAGGGACCTCACGAAAGTGCTCCCGGTGGAATGTGTGGCGCGGACCGCTCAGTTTGTCGCGTGCGCAAAAACGTCGGCGCGAAGTTTGTCGCGCGAGGAAAACCGCCGTGATCGTGTCGGCATCGCCGAGTCCCGGTCCGGGCTTGGGCCGAGGCCGGGTAGCTGTCGGGCCGGTGTGCGGAGGCCGACCAGCCGAGCGCGGTCGTGCGCCGGCCCCGGCGGACACTGTCGGTGAAACCGGCGGAGCCATACCGGTTGTCAACGCAGGGGCCGCGCGGGATGCCGCGAATTCGTCACACCTTCGCAAGATTCGACGGGCACCAACCCTGGACCAACCTTGCCCGCCGATAGTGTCTGGCGAACCCGACAGCCTTCGAGAACTTTGCAAGGAGCACGATGCCCTACCAAGCCGGGTCCGGACACCGCGATCACCCTCCGCTCGTCCACACGCCGAACCATCGCCACCGCGCGGTCGACACCTCCGAAGACGCCCGCCACGTCCTGCAACTGCTGACCGTGATGCACGGCCCGGTCGTCCTCCACCTGCCGTCCGACTCCGACGGTCACACCCCGATCTGCCTGCGCCGCACCGACTTCCACGCCGATCCCGGCGACATCCTCGCCGGTCAGACGGCCGGCCACACCGAATTCTGGATGGCGGGCCACTTCCACGTGGGCCTGGAGGACATCGACGTCAGCATCGATGTCCACAGCGTTCCCGCGTCCGACCGCCGCACTTCCTCGCTGGAAACCGCGTGTGGTTTCCGCTTCGCTCTGCGCATCCACGCCGCAGCCGGCGCGGCCGCCCTCGTCGAGGAGGCCTCCTAGCCGTACGCCGATCGTCGGGGGGTTGTCGGTGGGTGTGGTTAACCTGCCGGAATGGTCGGAGTGGACACGGCGTTGCGGCGATTGACGCGAGAGGCGGGAAAGCTGCTGGCGCCCTATGGCTTTCAGGGTTCAGAAGCCAGGTGGGTGCGAGTGGCGCCCGGCGGGGTGGCGTCGGTCGGCCGTAGCCGGACCGTGCGGATGTGGACGGACGGGCGGCAAGTCGTCCGCTTCGGATTGGAAGTGAGTGCCACGCCGACGAGTTGGTGGGAGTTCTGTGCCTGGCGCGATGCGCAGGTCGGCCGCCCGTCCACGCTGCTCGCGGAGGCGACCGGCCCCGGGCTGATCGACGCGCGTGGCCTGCCCGCCGAGCTCACCGAATGGTGGTCCCTGCGTGCCGATCCGGCGCAGGAGGGGCAGCAGGCACTGCAGGCGGATGTCGAGCTGATTCGCGCCGAACTGCCTCGGCGGGTGCACGCGTACGCGCGCCGGGCCCTGCGGCTGCTCGAACCCGACCGCTACCTGGACGAGCTGCTGGCCGATCCGGACCCGGGAATCGCCACCAGGGAAGCGATCGTCGTCCTGCTCGCGGACCGTGGACCCGGCCCGCAGCTGGACGATGCGCTCGCGCAGCTTCATCGGTGTCTGGACCAGCGCGGCGGTGCGGTCGGCGGCCCGAACGCCATTGCCTACGTGCGGGATCGGGCGCCCGCGGTCTGACAGATCGGTTGTCCGGACTGCCGGACTCGCTGCGATGACCAACGCCGGCCGGTAGCATCGCTAACCGGATCGGAAAATCTAGTCCAGCAGTATGTTTCGATGCGATCGCCTGCATTGGGGTCCGGGAAACACCGGTGATCGAGAGGTTCATGGTGGAATCGGTAGCGAGTCGGTTGGTAATCGATACGACGGGGGAGGACATCCAGGGCGAGATCACACGCATCCGGGAGCAGGGACCCGCAGCTCTGGTCGAGCTGCCCGGTGGTGTGGAGGCGTGGTCGATCACCGACGCCGCGCTGCTGGAGAAGCTGCTGACCGATCCGCGGGTGTCCAAAGACGCCAAGCAGCATTGGCCGCGGTTCGTCGCAGGCGAGATCCCCGCCGACTGGCCGCTGTTCTTGTGGGTGGCGGTGGCGAACATGTTCACCGCGTACGGCCCCGACCATCGGCGACTGCGCCGCCTGGTGGCGCCCGCGTTCACCGCGCGCCGCACCGAGGCCATGCGCGAACAGGTCGAGCGGATCACCACCGACCTGCTGGACGGGCTGGCACAGACGCCGCCGGGCGAGGCTGTCGATCTGCGTGAGCGGTTCGCGTATCCGCTGCCGATCCAGGTGATCTCGGAGCTGATGGGCGTCCCCGAGTCGCTCAATCCCGGCCTGCGCACGTGTGTCGACGGCATCTTCGACACCACGCTCACCCCGGAGCAGTCGCAGGCCAACTACATGGAGATGTACCGGATCCTCGGTGAGCTGGTGGCCCTGCGCCGCGAGCAGCCCGGTGACGACATGACCAGCCTGCTCATCGCCCAGCGTGACGAGGACGAGGACGGGCAGCTCACGGAGGAAGAGCTGGTCGGCACCCTGCTGCTGGTCATCTCGGCCGGTCACGAGACCACCGTCAACCTCCTCGATCAGGCGATCACCGCGCTGCTCACCCGGCCCGATGTGCTCGCCGAAGTCCGTGCGGGCGCCATCACCTGGGCGGATGTGGTCGAGGAGGCGCTGCGGTACGAGTCCCCGGTCGCGCACCTGCCGTTGCGGTTCGCGGTGTCCGACATCGACATCGACGGTGTCCACATCGCCCAGGGCGAGGCGATCCTGGCGAGCTACGCGGGCGCGGGCCGTGACCCGAAGCGCCACGGCGCGACCGCCGACCAGTTCGATCCCACCCGAGCCGACAAGTCCCACATGGCTTTCGGCTACGGCGCGCACCACTGCCTCGGTGCGCCGCTGGCGCGGCTGGAAGCGCTGGTCTCGCTGCCCGCGCTGTTCGAGCGGTTCCCGCAGATGAGTCTCGCTGTTCCGGTCGATGAACTGGGCACGGTGCCCAGTTTCATCTCCAACGGTCACCGGCACCTGCCGGTGCGCATGCACGGCGAGTAGCCGGGGGCGGTCCCTGCTCGTCGCGAGCAGGGACCGCGCTCACCGCATCGACAGCGGGGGCGTCTTCGGGAACTGGACCGGCAGTCCGGCCAGCGCCCGGTGGAAAGGCCCCGGCCGCCACACCAATTCGTGCTCCGGCACCGCCAGTGCGAGTTCGGGCAGCGCGTCGAGCAGCTGATCGATCGCCTCCTGGGCGATCAGGTAGGCGGGGGATTTGGCGGGGCAGCCGTGCGGGCCGGTGCTCCACGCCAGGTGCGCCCGGTTGTCCAGGAAGTCACCGGTGCCGATCGCCGGATCGTTGTTGCACGCGGCCATGCTGATGACGACCGGCTGATGGGCGGGCAACCACACATCGTCGACGAGGATCGGCTGGCGCGGGTAGGTCGTGCAGAAGTTGGCCATCGGCGGATCGGTGTAGAGCACCTCGTCGAGCGCGTCGCGGGTGGACAGGCTGCCACCGAGCAGGCTGCCCGCGAAGCGCTGATCGGTGAGCATCAGCCGGATGGTGTTGAGGACCAGATTGAGCATCGGCTCGATCCCGGCGCCGTACATGGTCAGCAGCTGGTTCATCAGCTCTTCGTCGTTGAGCTGCTGCGGATGCTGGACCAGCCGGGTGGTGATGTCGTCGCCCGGCGTGGTCTGCTTGAGCCGGACCAGGTCGTAGAGGGCGTCCTCGAGCATCTGCGCACCCTGGACCGCGGTGTCACCGCCCTCGAACATCTGCGCCATACCGGTGGCGACCCGCCCGCCGATTTCCTCGGGCACACCCAGCATCGCGTTGATCGTCGCGAAGATGACGGGAAAGGCGTACTGGCTCAGCAGATCCGCGGTGCCGTCGGTGCAGAACGCGTTGATCACCGGCATCGCGATCTGCTCCACCGTGCGATGCAGCCGGTACAGATCCACGCCGGCCAGACCGGCGACGGTGACCTGGCGGTACCGGACATGCTCGGTGCCGCTGGTCCGAATGGCGTTGGGGCGGTAGCACATCATCGGCAGCACCGGGCAGTCCGCGGGAATGTCGCGCTGCCACATGCGCGGATCGGCGGGGAAGTGGTCGGGGTCGTTGAGGATCTGCACCGCCGTGCGGTAGCCGATCACCAGGGTGGCGGGGACACCGGGCACCAGGTCGACGGGAACGAGCGAGCCGTAGCGATCCCGCATGGCGCGGTAGGCGCTCTGTGGGTCGTCGGCGAATTCCGCCGAGTACAGCGGTACCCGGTCCTGGCCGCCGCGCGAATCCGGCGACACCGGGTCTCGGGTGGGATCGGAGTAGAACGATGCTTCGAGTTGCACAGCGTGTTGTCCTCTCGGTGGAACAAGGTCGTCGGCGGAACCCCCCATCGGAATTCAGGACGGGGATCGATCACCGCGTCTCGGCGCCGTACCCAGTTCGCGCCCCACCCGCGCCGCCAGTTCGTTCATCCGGTGCGCGACGAGGGCGAGGTCGACATCGCTGGTCGTCGCGACGCCGAGCTGCGTGCCCGCGCCCGCGGTCGTGGTCAGGATCATGCCGTCGTCGTACTCGGTCATGTTCTGGCGCACCGGGTTTCCGGGGCCGCCGCAGAACTCGCCGAGGGCCTTGCCCAGCGACCGCAACCCCGACGCGGCGGCGGCGAACCGCTCGGCGTCGTCGCGGGTGATACCGGGGGAGTGCGCGACGCGCAGCCCGTCGTCGGACAGCAGGACCGAGAAACGGACGCCGTCGAGCTCGAGATCGTCGAGTAGCCACGCTAGGCGGTTGGTGCTGTCTGCGATCGGCATGCTCATCGGATGTCCTGCCCTTCGGTCGAATGCTCGGCCGCGGCGCGGCCGTGTCGGGAACCGCTGTGCCAGGCGGCGGCCAGTTCGGGCCTGCCCGGCGTCTCTGCGGTGTTGGCGCGGTCGTCGAGCGGGGCGACCGCGCGGCGCCTGCGCTTCGGGAGTCCGCCGGTGGTTCTGGCGTAGTCGTCGGCCTCCGGCTCGGCGACCTTCGCGGCGGGCAGCACGGCAGGCGGGCGGTGCTTTCCGGTGGTCATCGAGTCCTCCGTTGCGACGGAAACCGGTCTGCGCGAGGTAGGTTCAGGGACATCGACGTCGATCCGGCGCGCGTCGGCGGCGTTGACCAGCAAGGCCGCGGGGATGAAGACCATGGCCCGGGTGCCGCCGTAGATATTGGGTCCGTCGACATAGGCGGCGAAGCCGTAGCGGCGGGCGAGCGCGGCGACGCCGGGGAACCCGACCCGGGGCGAAGGACCGAGCGAGTTGATGTCGACGGCTCGCTCGCCCGACAGCACCTGGCGCGCTTCCTCCATCTGTTCCTGGCTCATCCGCACGCCCGCGTCGTCGATGATCAGGGTGACGCCGTGATGGCCCTCCTGGAAGGTGATGTCGACGAACGACGACGGCGGCGAATAGCGCAGCGCGTTGTCGAGCAGCGTCGCCACGGTGTGGACCAGCGGTTCGACCGCCCGGCTGACGATGACCTGATCGCAGTTTCCCGTCCGGATCCGCAGGTAGTCGCGCACCCGGCTGGTGGCGCCACCGACCACCTCGGTGACGGTCTGCTGCGGCCAGCGCCTGCCGGGCAGGCCACCGGAGACGATGACGTAGGACTGCGCCTGCCGGATCATCTGCTGCACGGTGTGGTCGATGCGGCTGAGGATCGCGTAGACCTCGTCGTTGCGGTTCTCCCGCAACGCATTACTGACCACCTGCCCGACGTCGGCGCCGAGACTGACCACCGTGGTGCCGAACGCGCGGACGGCGCTGTTGGTCGCCGCGCGCGCGTCGGCGGCGACCTGGGACCGCGCCGCCGCCTCCGCGGTCTCGACCTGCGCCGCGGTCCGCTCCTCGGCGACTCGCTCGACGGCGACCCCGGTCTCGTGTTGCACCTGGCGCAGGTCGTCGGCGTGCGCGACCGCGATCCGGGCCAGCTTCTGCGCGAAGGGCGAATCCTGCAGCAGGGCGGGAACTTCCGCCGTGACCACCGGCTCGCTGTGCTGGCGGAGGGCGTCGGTGATCCTCGGCAAGGTCAGCTCGACGAGTCGCGTCATCGACTCCTCATGGGCGAAGAGCTCACGCTCAGCCACGTCCAGGCGAGTGCGGACCCGGCGCTCGTTACGCAGTGCGAGAACCGCTACCGTCACCGCCCCAAGCAGCACCAGAGTTGCGATACCGAACAAGAACACCGCGAGTGTCGGAGTCATCGGTTCCTTTGTCGTCACCGACCGAAGAGCCCATGTGGCCGGAACCCCGCCGGGCCGTCCGGCGAGCCGCGTCGCCGACGTTTGCTATTCGAAGTGGCTGTACCGCTGAACCATTCGACACGAACAGGGGCGAATCGGGTCCTGCCCGATCTCGCTTACCCTGCGCTTCCGGCGATCCCGCACACCCTAGCAGTGCTTCGTTCTGCTCTCGAATTATGTTGGTGGGAACAGGTATTCACATCGCCGGCCAGAGGGGAAGTCGCAGCGCAGCGGGGGCGGCGGCGGGCACGACGGGATGCCGGGGCGCGACCGGTGCGATGCGCCGGTAGGTCTCGCCGCTCGGCGGCCGCGGGTCGGCCTCGCCGTTGTTGGGCCACAGCGCGGCCGCGCGTTCGGCTTGCGCGGCGATCGTGAGTGAGGGATTGACACCGAGATTCGCCGAGATCGCCGACCCGTCGACGATGCTGAGGGTGGGGTAGCCGTGCACCCGGTGGAACGGATCGATGACGCCGGACCGCGCATCCGTCCCGATCACGCACCCGCCGATGAAGTGCGCGGTGACCGGGACATTGAACACGTCCGGCCAGGTGCTGCCCGGTGTGGCGCCGAGTTTCTCCGCGACGCGGCGGGTGGCCTCGTGGCCGGCCGGAATCCAGGACGGATTCGGTTCGCCGTAGCCCTGCTTGCTGGTGAAGCGGCGGCCGAACAGGCCGCGACGGGTGTAGGTGGTGATCGAGTTGTCCAGGCTCTGCATCACCAGCAGGATCAGGGTCCGCTCGCTCCATCGGCCGGTGCGCAGGAGCCGCGGTGTCAGAATCGGGTGCCGCAGCGCGGTGAGCAGCACGCGCGCCCACCGTGGCAGCCGGTGGCCGCCGTCCACCAGGTAGGTCTGCAACAATCCCATGGCGTTGGAGCCCTTGCCGTAGCGCACCGGCTCGATGTGGGTGTCCGCGGTGGGATGGAACGACGAGGTGATCGCCACGCCCGCGGTGAGGTCGCGCGCCGGATCGACGGTGGTTCGCCCGGCGCCGAGGATGGCCTCGGAGTTCGTGCGGGTCAGCACGCCCAGCCGGTCCGACAAGCCGGGCAGCACCGCGGTGTCGCGCATGCGGAACAGCAGATTCTGGGTGCCCCAGGTGCCCGCGGCCAGGACCACCTGCCGCGCCGCGAGCGTGCCGCGGCGCTTGCGCAACCCGGCGCCGGTCCGTTGCGTGTCGACCGCCCAGCTGCCATCCGGTTGTGGCCTGATCGCGGTGACCGTCGTCATCGGAAGGACCTGCGCGCCCGCGCGTTCCGCCAAGCCGAGGTAGTTCTTGACCAAGGTGTTCTTCGCGCCGTGACGGCATCCCGTCATGCATTCCCCGCACTCGATGCAGCCGGCGCGATCCGGTCCGGCACCACCGAAATAGGGATCGGCGACGGTTCGTCCCGGCTCGCCGAAGAAGACGCCGACCGGCGTCGGCACGAAGGTCTCGCCGGCGCCCATCTCCTCGGCCACCGATCGGATGACGGTGTCGGCCGGTGTCAGATGGGGATTGGTGACGACGCCGAGCATCCGCCGGGCCTGGTCGTAATGCGGGGTGAGCTCGGCCTCCCAGTCGGTGATGCCTGCCCACTGTTTGTCGCCGAAGAACGCCGATCCCGGTTTGTAGAGGGTGTTGGCGTAATTGAGCGAACCACCACCGACCCCCGCCCCGGCCAGAATGAAACAATCGCGCAGGCGGTGGATGCGCTGGATGCCGAAACAGCCGAGCCGCGGCGCCCACAGATACCGGCGCAGGTCCCAATTCGTCCTCGCGAAATCGGCGTCGGCGAAACGGCGGCCCGCCTCGACGACACCGACCCGGTAGCCCTTCTCCACCAGGCGCAGCGCGGTGACGCTACCGCCGAACCCGGAGCCGACGATCAGCACATCGAAGTCGAACCGGTGATCAGGATCGTCGGCGATCTGTTCCAACACCGTCCAGACACTAGGGGCCGAACCCGGCGCCGGATCGGATCGTCACAGGTAGTTGGACGGATTCACCATCGGTGCCACACCCGGGCTGTCACGCAGCACAGTTCCGCCGTTCTCGGCTGCGCAGTCCGGGTCGGCGAGCCCAGGTGGACACGGGATTCAGGCCGCGCGCATGGCGCGGTAGACGGCCGAACCGACGAAGGCGCCGAGCGTGTCGGGGTCCCACTCGGACTCGCCGGCGAACAGGGTCCGCACCGCGCCCTCACCCGCCGAGACCCACAATTCGACGAGGGCGGGCAGTTTGCGCTCGGCGTCGTCGACACCCCACGCGTGCAGCGTCGGCCGCAGCAGTTCGGTGCAGCGGGCGACGGCCAGGGTGCGGCCCCGCCCGAAGGAACCGGCGACCGCGGGGTCGGGATTGCCGTACAGCAGTCGCCACGCGGACGGCCTGCTCGCCGCCTTGTGCAGCAGCGCGCGGAAGCCCTCCACGAACACCGTCTCGTCGGCGTCGGTCGTCCGCGGCGGCAGCACATCGAGGACACCGGAAGAGATGAAGGCTTCCTCGCGCTCGATCAGCGCGTCGATCAGCTGGACCCGATCGGGGAAGCAGGCATAGACGACGGGCCGGGTCACCGCCATGTGATCGGCGATCGCGCCCATGGTCACCGCGGCGATGCCTTCCTCGGCCGCGATGGCCAGCGCGGCGTCGAGGACCTGCGGGCGTCTGCGCTCCGGACCCAGATGCGCCGCCCGTTCTCGCCGGCGTACGGCCGAATCGCTACCCATCCGTCCACGATAGCAACTACGAACCACTTCCTACGTTGATGTAGAAAAATGCTACATTGATGAATGAATCTGTCCGGCGTCGCTGGACGCACGCACGAGGAGCCGACGATGTCCCAGGTCCTGTTCAACCCGAAGAACTGCGATTTCGCCCAGTTCGACCCCGAGACCCGCAGGCTGCTGCGCGCTGTCGTCGACTGGTTCGAGGCCAGGGGCAAGGCCCGGCTGCTCCAGGACGACAAGGAGCAGGTCTGGCCCGCGGACTTCCTGGACTTCGTGAAGCGGGAGCGCCTGTTCGCGACGTTCCTCACCCCGGCGGCCGAGGCCGACGGCGATCCGAACAAGCGCTGGGACACCGGCCGCAACGCGATGCTCAGCCAGATCTTCGGCTTCTACGGCATGACCTACTGGTACGTCTGGCAGGTCACCATCCTGGGGCTGGGCCCGATCTGGCAGAGCAGCAACACCGCGGCCAAGCAGAAGGCGGCCGCGCAGCTCGATTCCGGCGAGATCTTCGCCTTCGGGCTCTCGGAGAAGGAGCACGGCGCCGACGTGTACTCCACCGACATGATCGTCGACCCGCAGCCCGACGGCGGGTACTCGGCCACCGGCAGCAAGCACTACATCGGCAACGGCAATCTGGCATCGATGGTGTCGGTGTTCGGCCGCCGCTCCGACAAGCCGATCATCGACAGCGCGAAGGCGCTGACCGGCAAGCCGACCGAAGCGGATTACGAGGGGTATCTGTTCTTCGTCGCCGACAGCCAGCACCCGGCCTACAAGCTGCACCGCAATGTGGTCAACAGCCAGATCTATGTCGCGGCCTTCGAGCTGGACAACTATCCGGTCGCCGAGGCCGACATCCTGCACCGCGGTGAGGACGCGTTCCACGCGGCGATGAACACCGTCAACGTCGGCAAGTTCAACCTCGGCTTCGGCGCCGTCGGCGCCTGTGAGCACTCCTTCTACGAGGCGATCGACCACGCCGAGAACCGGATCCTGTTCGGGCACAAGGTGACCGAGTTCCCGCAGGTGCGCTCGCTGATCGCAGACTCCTACGCGCGGATCGTGGCGATGAAGCTCTACAGTGAGCGCGCGATCGACTACATGCGCTCGGCCTCACCGCAGGACCGCCGCTACCTGCTGTTCAACGCCATCGAGAAGATGTCGGTCACCCGGCAGGGGCAGCGCGTCATCGAGGATCTCGCCGACGTCATCGCCGCGCGCGGCTTCGAGAACGACATGTACTTCCCGGTCGCGATGACGGCCATGTTCGGCCTGCCGCGGCTCGAGGGCACCGTGCACGTGAACATGGCGCTGTCGCTGAAGTTCATGGCCAACTACATGTTCCACCCCGCCGACGCGGGACTGGCCGCGCTGCAATCGATTCCCGGTGCCGCGGTGGCGCCCGCCGGTGCCGCGCGGGCGGTCACCGGCGCGCTGAGCTGGTCGAGCCGCAAGCTGGCGCCGCGACTCGGGGCAGTCGTGAAGCCACTGCGCGCCGAATTCGCCAGCGCAACTTACGCTCCGGTGCCGACGCGGCGCGACACCGCCGACGACGAGTTCCTGTTCCGGCAGGGCCCGAGCAGCGGTCTCGGGCGGATTCGGTTCGCGGACTGGCGACCGGTGTTCGAGGGATTCCGTGATGTGCCGAACGTGGCCGTATTCCTCGAGCAGGTGCTCGCCCTGCAGGGCCTGCTGGCCGCCGCGGCGCCGACCGCCGAGCAGCAGAAGGACGTCGACTTCCTCTTCGCGCTCGGCGAGCTGTTCACCGCGGTGCCCTATGCCCAGCTGATCCTGGAGCAGGCACGCATCGACGGCACCGGCAAGGACGTGCTCGACCAGATCTTCGACGTCTTCGTGCGCACCTTCTCCGCGAACGCGGTGACCCTGCACAACAAGCCGACCGCCACGCCGGCACAGCAGCGCCGAGCGCTCGATCTCGTCCGCCGCCCCGTGGTCGACGAGCGCCGTTTCGCTCGGGTGCTCGACGAAGCGCGGTCACTGGCCGGGGTCTACGAGATGAACCCCTAGCGGTCAGGGGCTCGTCAGTGAACCCGAATTATGTTGCTGTGCAACATTATTGATACTGTTCGTGGCGGTGGTGTGGCCGATGGATCCCGCAGACCTGTTGCGCCGCACCACCTCCCGAGCGTACCGGTGTACGGCGCCGTTCAGGATTCGCGGCGCACCGGATCCCAGCGTCGCAGGATCCAGCGGTTCTTG
Organism: Nocardia sp. NPDC057663; assembly: GCF_042799895.1. Taxonomy (NCBI): domain Bacteria; kingdom Bacillati; phylum Actinomycetota; class Actinomycetes; order Mycobacteriales; family Nocardiaceae; genus Nocardia; species Nocardia sp. NPDC057663. The sequence goes on from NZ_JBHVHX010000015.1 coordinate 64,081, forward strand.
CCGAGCGCTTTGGCGGCGTAGAGGCAGTTGTCGGCCGCGGTGAGCAGATCGCGCGGCGTGCCACCAGCGATCCGCGACATGACGGCGCCGAGGCTGATGGTGATCTCGATCTGGTGGTCGGCGACCACGAAGGGTTCCTCGACGGCCGCCTGGAGCAGGTGCACGGCTTTCTCGACACGCTCCTCGTCGGCGGGTGGCGGGAGGACGGCGATGAACTCGTCACCCCCGATGCGCGCCAGTACGTCGGTCTCCGGATCGAGGCAGGCTTGCAAGCGCGCGGCGACCTCGACGAGCAGGCTGTCGCCGACGGTGTGACCGAAGGCGTCGTTGATGTCCTTGAAATCGTCCAAGTCCAGCGCGCACACCGCGGCCAGGTCTTCCGGTCCGGCCGCGGTGATGAGGGTGTCGAGCTGGGTGCGCAGATGCCTGCGGTTGGGCAGCGCGGTGAGCGGGTCGTGGTGGGCTTGCCAGTGCAACCGATCGGTCGTGGTGCGATGCTCGGTGGTGTCCTCGCCGAAGCCGAGCAGGTAGAGGCCGCCGGAGGCGGAGACGCAGCGCGTCACCGTCCATGTGGTCCAGCCCTCGGTACCGTCCGGTCGCACGTATTCGTTTTCGAGGCGAATGGTCCCGTTCTCGGAGCGTTCGAGCTCGCCGTGGACCTGTTCGCGGATGCCGTGGACGTCGTCGTCGGCCAGTTCGAAGCCGGATCTGCCCTGCAGCTCCGCCAAGCTCTTGCCCATCAGTCTTTCGAAGGCCGGGTTGGCGTTGATGATGTTGCCGTGGGCATCGCCGATCGAGATGGCGATGGACGCGTGCCGGAACGCCGCTTCGAGCCCCTCGGTGGCCGGTGCCGCCGCAGCCAGCGCGCGGGCGAACCCGTGGCCGAAACCGCCGGCGACAACGCCGAACGCCGCCGTATCCGCGCCGGCGTGCTCGCTCAGCTCCTGCAGAATCGGCATCGACCGGGCGATCACCACCGGATCGGTGCAGCCGAGGCCGTAGACGGCGGCCCCGGCCTGCTCGGCGACGACGGGATCAGGCGACCCGGTGGCCAGCGTCGCGAGCAGCCGGTCCGTCCAGGTCTCGAGCGTGGCCACGAGCTGCGCCGGGGGCGCCGCGACCAGCTGTGCCGCCCAGCGCGCGGCGACTCTGCGGGACATGTCGGCAGACCACCTCCTGGCCGAGCGAGATCGGCAACCAGCTACACACCGGCAATCGAAACTACCACCACCGGTGCATCGGCTAGTGCGGGAACGCTCGCGTGGTGCGGTGGCACAGGACGGGGGCGACCGAGTGCAGGACGATGTCGGTGGTGACGGGGAAGTCGCCGGGTTGTGCGGTGAACTCGAAGTCGCGCACCAGCAGGGCGAGCGCGAGGCAGGCTTCGAGCATGGCGAAGCGGTGGCCGATACAGCCGCGCGGGCCGTCGGCCAGCACAGCGGCAGGGGGAGAGGCTCCATGCCGCGGCGCAGGACTGCGGCGCCGAGGACAGGAAATTCGGATCGCAGGATCGGCACCATCCGCGTCGCATCCTCGCCGAAGAGCACCCGGCTGACGATGTGCAGGGTCAGGCTCGCCATCTCGGCGTGCAGGTCGATCACCGCATCGGCGCCCGCACGCCAGTGCGCGGCCCGCGTACCCACTTCCTCGGTCATGGCCGAGGTATACGTTTCGACGCTGCGGGTGACGAACAGCGGTTGCAGGAATCGCCGCTGCCGTCGCCAGGTCGCGTCCTGGCTGGTGAGCAGGCCGTCGCCGAACATCTCGCGGACCGGCCGGTACACCACATGTCCTTGCGATAGTCCGGGCTCGTTGCGGCGTCGAGTACCTGCGCCGCGCCGTCGGGATGGTTGACGGCGAAGATCTCCCGGCGCATCCCGACCGGGCCGAGGCGGTAGCGGACCACGTCACCGCACTCCTCGTATCCACGCAACCCCAAGGCGAGCGGGTCGCGCAGCATCGCCATGGTCGACCCGAGCAGCCAGCTTCCGCGCGCTGTCGGCGGCTCTCTGGTCCCCGGATCGCCGTGGTGGTCGACGGGGTGCGGTGTCTCGGTAGTCATCGGGGGCGCGGACAGCGTTGGTGCGGGGTCAGCGCCACCGGCGGAGTGCCCGCTCGGCGGCGTTGGCGCCGCACATGCCGTGCGCGCCGGGGCCGGGTGGGGTGGCGGCCGAGCAGAGATAGTGGCCCGTGATGCCGATGTCGTAGGGCTGCAAGGTCTTTCGGGGGCCGAAGATCAGCTGGGGGATGTCCTTGGCGCCGGTCATGATGTTGCCGCCGATGTAGTTGGGGTTGTAGTCGGCGAAGCCGGTGGTGGTGCGGGTGGTCAGGCCGACCACCCGGTCACGGAAGCCGGGGGCGAAGCGTTCGAGCTGGGCGATGATCGCCTCGGTGGCGTCGCCGGTGTAGCCGTTGGGGACGTGGGCGTAGGTCCACACCGGGTGCACCGAGCCCACCGAGCGCTGGGGGTCGGCGAGGTATTGCTGGCCGACCAGGACGAACGGGCGATCGGGCATCCGGCCCGCGTGGATGTCGCGTTCGCCCGCGGCGATCTCGGCGAACGAGCCGCCCAGATGCACCGTGCCCGCGCGGCGAGCCGCCTCGGCGGTCCACGGGACGCCGCCCTCGACCGCGAAGTCGACTTTGAAGGCGCCGGGACCGTAGCGGAATCGCCGGTAGGCGCGGGCGATTCGGGCCGGGAGGCGGTCGCCGATGATCTCGGCGACCGCGGTCGGCGCGACATCCCAGAGGGTGAGGTCCGAGGGCGGAAGGTCGGCGAGAGCGCGTACCCGGACACCGGTTTCGATCTTTCCGCCGTGATCGGCCAGCACCGCCGCCATGCTGTCGGCGATCCGCTGGGAACCACCGACCGCCACCGCCCAGCCGTAGCGGTGTCCCGCGGTGAGGATGCCGAGCCCGACGCTGGCGCTCAACGGCCGGTCGAGCGGGTGGAACGCGTGCGCGGCCACACCGCCGAACAGGGCCCGGCCCGGTCCGGTGCGGAAGGCCCGCGCCAGCAGGGTGGCGGGCGCGGTCGCGGGAATGCCGAAGCGCGCCAACCGGATCGGATGCCGGGGAATCCGCAGCAATGGCCGCATGATGTCGGCGCCGGTTTCGTCGTAGCCGGCGACCGGCCGCTCGAACAGCGTGCGCCACAATCGTTCGTCGGCGCCGAGGCCCGCGGCGGTCTCGGTGACCGAGCGGTGCAGCACACCGGCGGTGCCGTCGTCGAGCGGGTGGACGCAGTCGAGTTCCGGCCACGCCCACCGCAATCCGTACCGTTCCAGATCGACGCGCCGCAGGAACGGCGACCCCACGGCCATCGGGTGGATGGCCGAGCAGTGGTCGTGCAGCAGACCGGGCACGATCGCCTCACCCGAGCGGGTGCCGCCGCCGATCGTGTCGGCGGCCTCGAGCACCGTCACCTCCACGCCCGCCCTGGCCAGGGTGATGGCTGCGGCCAGTCCGTTGGGGCCGCTGCCGACCACTGTCGCCGTTGTCATCGACTCGTCCTCTCGTTTCTCGGCGGTCCGTGCTCGTCTATTCCGCGGGCTGGGCCACGGTGTCCTGGTGCGGCGTGACCGTGCCGGTGACGTCCGCACGCCGCCAGGTCACCTGGTGCGGAATGGGCCCGTCCGGCAGCCACGGCATGGCTTCGACCGCGTCGGCGACCTGCCAGGTACCGCGTTCGAGCACGCCGAGCGCCGCGTCGACCACCATGTACTCCTGCGTGTCCTGGTGGATCGGTTGCGACTCCACCCACACCACGATCCATTCTCCCGGTGCGAACCCGGCCCGCGCCTGCACCGCGCGGATCAGGTCGAGGTTGTGCAGGTGACCGTCGCCGAAGTTGAAGCCGATCAGCGAGTTGCAGGCGAACTCGGCCTCCCGCACGGTCCAGCGATCGATCTCGGGAATGTGCTTGTACAGCAGGGAGAACAGGCCGCGGCCCTGGCTGTGCATGGAACGCCAGGCGATGGTCTGCTGCATGGTGATCTCGGCGATCGCCGGGGGGTATCCCATGGCCAGCAACTGGTCGACCTGATTGTCGGCGGGGCGGTGCGCGATGGTGTTGAGCTTGGCCTCCGCACCGGGCGCGAAGGCCCACAGCGCGGAGGCCCAGTTGCCCGCGTACTGGCGCATGGACGGCAGGAACGACACCAGGTCAGGGCGCAGATTGCCCAGCACAGGGAAGAAGGCGAGCCCGGCCGCGATCGCCACCGTCAGCCACGGCGCGGACATGTCGAACACCCCGTAGCCGGCCGAGTTCGGGAAGCCGAGGAACAGGAAGACGGTCAGGTAGGCGAACAGGATGTTCCACTCCAGCGGCACCGCCAGCGGGAAGGTGGAGGTGATGAACAGGTGGAAGACCACCATCATCACGACACCGGCCAGCGTCAGCCAGTAGTTCGTCGAGAACAGCAGCACGATCGGGGTGATCACCTCGACGGTGGTCCCGCCGACGTGCGCCATGAACGCGGCCACCCCCGACGGGCGGATATCACGGGGGAAGTCACGGTAGTGGGCGCGCTTGATCGACCGGAACGGCATGGACGGGCTGTTGGACACCATCGGCGGCACCACATTGGTGAAGTGCTTGCCGAACTTGGAGGCACCGGCGCCGACCCACACGATCACGATCAGCAGCTTGGCCGCGATGATCATGTCGGTGAACGGCAGCACCGCGAAGAACAGCAGCGCGGGCAGATACTGCTCGCCGCGAGCGGCCAGGAAGATCGTCTTGTCACGCAGACCGCACAGGACATACAGCGCGATCGGCGCGATCAGCAGCGCGGGGCGCACCAACCCGGAGGTGTTGTCCGGCAACGCTTCCAGCAGCGAAGCCGTGGTCCGGCCCGGCGCGAGCAGGGCGATCGCCAGGGAGATCAGGAAGCCCAGGTACAACACCACATCCAGCACGGTGCGCGAGTCACCGTCGGTGAACGGCACCCGATGCCACGGCCGCAGGCGGATGCTGCCCAGCCGGGCGAAATACGCCACGCCGCCGGTCATCGGCTTGAACTTGCCTGCCAGCGGTCCCCATGAACCGGCGATCCCGATCGCTTCGAGCAGCACGGTCCACAGGACCAGCTTCTGGTAGACGATCGGCTGGTTCCACCACTGCGCCACATCCCAGAACGGGCCGGCGCCGGAGGTGGCCGTGGCGATCAGCACACCGCCGAACATATACAGCACAAGCAATTTCGCGATATAGATGGTGTGGATCATCTTCGGCGTGCCGAATCCGTATTCCGCCCAATGCAATGCCAGCGTCCGCATGCGTTCGCGCAGTGGTAGATCCAGAAATGTGTCGGTGTCCACCGGCGGGAAATCTCCCGTCTTGAATCCCATGGCTCGATCCCTTTCTTCCCTGAATCCGGGCGCGGACCACCGCGACCGAAAGTCTGTCTTTCTCAGATACGCGTGGACATGACCCGCAGCCGCTTCTTGTCGATCTTGCCGACCGGATTCCGTGGCATCTCCGCGGTCAGCACGATCGCGGCAGGCACTTTGAACGTGGCCAGCTCCGCACGGCAGTGCGCGGTGAGCTCCTCGACGGTGACCGTGGTGTGCGGCGCGGCCACCACGTGGGCGACCGGTACCTCGCCCAGCACGGCGTCGGGCACGCCGACGACGGCGGCTTCGTGGACCGCCGGATGCCGGTAGAGCGCGTTCTCGATCTCCTTGGGGTACAGGTTCTCGCCGCCCCGGATGATCATGTCCTTGATCCGGTCGACCAGGACCAGGTAGCCGTCGGCGTCGAAGTAGCCGACGTCGCCGGTGTGCAGCCAGCCCGCCACCACGGTCTTGGCCGTTTCCGCCTGTTTGCCGAGGTAGCCGCGCATCACGTTCGGACCGCGGACCACGACTTCACCGGGTTCACCAGCCGCCGCCGGCTCGCCGTCCGGATCCATGATCGCCACCGTCTGGCCGGGCAGCGGCACGCCGACCGTGCCCGGTTTGCGCGGGCCCGCAACCGGATTGAGGGTGGACGCGCAGGTGCCCTCGGACAGTCCGTAGCCCTCGACGATCGGCACACCGTAGCGCTGCTCGAAGCGGGCGATCAGCTCGGCGGGCATGGGTGCCGCGCCGCAGATCGCCAGTCGCAGCGAGGACGTGTCGGGGCTCGCGCCGTCGGCCTGGGCCACCAGCATCGCGTAGATGGCGGGCACCGCCGAGAAATAGGTGGGACGGACCCGCTCGACGGTGTCGAAGAACCCGGAGGCGGAGAACTTGCCCGCGACGGTGGTGCGCCCGCCTGCCAGCAGCGGGGAGAGCACGCTGACGACGATGCCGTTGACGTGGAACAGCGGCAGGATCAGCAGGCTGTGATCGCTGTCGTCCAGGCCGAGCGCGTCGATGATCATCGAGCACATGGCGGCGAGATTCTCGTGTCCGAGCAGCACGCCCTTGGGCCTGCCCGTGGTGCCGCTGGTGTAGATGATCAGCGCCAGGCTGTTGGACGGCGGCGCGGCGGTGACCGGTCCCGCGGACTCGGCCAGTGCGGCGACATCGAGGGTGACCGCGGCCCGATCGGGTTCGCCGATCACGACCTCGGCGCCCGAATCCTCGATCTGGTAGCGGATATCGTCGTCGGTGAGACCTGGGTTCACCGGCGTGACCGCGGCGCCGAGCCGCCAGGCGGCGAACAGGATCACCACCAACTCCACCCGGTTGGGCAGCACGACCGCGACGACATCGCCGTCCCGCACACCTGCCCGGTGCAGGACCGAGGCGGCAGCGTCGACCCGCGCCAGGAACTGCGCGTTGGACAGCGCGATGGTGTCGTCGGCCACGCTGTGCCCGTGCGGGTCGGCAGTGGCTCTGACGTCGGGCAGTGCGGCGATGTGTCGCATGATTCCTCACCGGAGATATCTGTGATCTGGATTACATATCCCAAGGTAGGGTGCGGCTTCGGCGCCGACTACGGGCCCGCGGACCAGCGTTGCGGCGAGGTGTTGTGCCACGAGCACAAACAGCGACGCGTGCCTGCTGACCGGGGGTACTGTCTGCGGCCATGGCTCTCGACAACGATCCGCTCGTGCGGGAGGTGGCCGGCCGGATCAAGGCGGATCTGGACCGGCTGGCACCGACGATGACCTCGATGTTCGTCGAGGTCATTCCCGAATTCCGGCACGACGACGAGGTGCGCAGGCTGATGGTGGCCAGCACCGAGTCCAACCTCGCCGCGATCCTGGACATGCTGACCCTGGCCATCGGCCTCGACGACATCACCGTGCCGCCCGCCGCCGCCGAATACGCCCGCCGCTTCGCCCAGCACGACCTGTCGCTCGAGGCGCTGCTGCGCGCCTACCGGCTCGGCGAGAACATGTTCGTACAGTGGACGATGGCGCAGCTGACCGAGCTGAACCCGCCCACCGAGATCGCCCTGGCTGCCGCGGCGCGGATCGCGTACCTGGTCAACAGCTATATCGACCAGGTGATCGAGGGCCTGATCGACATCTACGCGAGCGAACGCCGTCGCTGGGACGCGCGCACCGACGCCGCCCGCGCCGCGCAGGTCCGCGCGGTGCTCGACGCCGACGATCTCGACGTGTCCTCGGCCGAGCAGATGCTGTCGACCTCGCTGCGCGGCTGGCATCAGTTCGCGATGCTGTGGACCCCGCCCGGTACCCGCGATCCCGGCGCGGTGCTGCGCGCGGGCACCGCCTTGCTGGCCGCCGCGACCGGCAAGACGCCGATGACCGTGGAAGCCGACGACCACAGCCGGTGGGTGTGGATTTCCTCGGTGTCGAGGCCCGCACTCGACACCGAGGGACTGGTCCGGGCTCTGCGCGCCCAGCCGGATCTGTGTCTGGCCCTGGGTGATCCGGCCACCGGCCTGGACGGTTTCCGCCGCACCTTCCGCGACGCCCAGCGCGCGCGAACCGTCGCGCTGGCGACCGGCGGTCGCGGGCTCACCGGATACCGTGAGGTGGCGCTGTCGGCCCTGTTCACCGAGCGCGTGCCCGAGGTACAGGCCTGGGCGAGCAGGGTGCTGGGCGGGCTGATGGCCGAGGACGACACCGCCGCGCGCCTACGCGAAACGGTCCGCGCGTTCCTCGACGCCCGCGGCAGCTACACCGACGCCGCCGCCCGGCTGCACGTGCACAAGAACACCGTGCACTACCGGGTACGCAAGGCCGAAGAGCTGCTCGGCCATCCGCTCACCGAACGCAGGCTCGACATCGAAGTGGCGCTGCTGGCCTGCGCGCAGCTGGGACTGCCCAGGTCGTGATCGCGCCCTGGGCCGCGCGCCACAGGGCTGTTCGCCGGAAACCTGTCACCGCTGTGGGTTAGCGTGGGTGTCACCACGACGGTGTGGAGGGAAGGGGGCATCGAGCGATGCCATTTTTCGATTTCGGCGGAACCTCGATCGCCTACGACGAGGCGGGGTCAGGGCCACCGGTCGTCTTCCTGCACAACCTCGGCGGTGATCGCTCCATCTGGCGTACCCAATTCGACGAGCTGCGGCAGTCGCACCGGGTTCTCGCGATCGACCTCATCGGGTACGGCGACTCGGACGCACCCGACGACGGCTACACACTCGAGAATTACCTCGCCATGCTCGAGGCGTTCTTCGCGGACCGTGACCTGCGGGAAGTGACGCTGGTCGGGCACTGTTTCGGCAGCGCGCTGTCGCTGCTGCTCACCCGGAAACACCCCGAACTGGTCCGCTCGCTGGTGCTGAGCAGCCCGCTCACCGCGGCCACCCTGCGGCCGACCCGCACCGGGCTGGCCGCGCTCCTCGGCCGGTACCTGCACGTGGACTCGCTGCTGTCGATGGTGCGGATTCCCGGCCCCGTGGCCGGGCTGATCGTCGCGGAGCAGATCGGCACCGCCGGACCACACACCGACGAGACCGCCGCGCATCTGCGGACCCGATGGACCGAGCGTCGCCGGCTGATGGTGACCGCCGCGATCTCCCGTCAGATCCCCCGGCTCGCGCAACTGGACACCTTCGAGCCGCCCGCCGGTTTCCCGCCGATCACGACCATCTGGGGCAGGCGAAACAAGGTACTCTCGGCACGGGCGGGCGCCACGCTGAACAAGACACTGAAACCGGTGCGGGCAATCGAGGTCGACGACGCCGGGCACCTGGTCATGGTGGAAGCACCCGAAACAGTCACCGCTGTCATCCTTTCCGCGATCGACTATGCAAATGGGGGAACACGATGAGCCGCCACCTCCAGGTCACCTTCGACGCGCACGACCCGAGGGCGCTGTCGACCTTCTGGCGCGAGGTGCTGGGGTACGTGCACCCCGGCCCGCCCGGGGTGGAGCTGGCCGCCGGGGCCGATCCGCTGGCCGCGTGGGACGAGTTCCTCGCCAGGATCGGCGTGCCGGAGGATCAGCGCAATTCGAGGTCGGCCATCGAGGACCCGGACGGGCACGGCCCGCGCGTGTTCTTCCAGCGGGTACCCGAGGACAAGGTCGCCAAGAATCGCGTCCACCTCGACGTGCGGGCCGCGCCAGGCCTGTCGGGGGAGGAGCGGATGGCAGCGCTGGAGGCGGAGTGCGAACGGCTCGTCGCGCTCGGGGCGACCCGGGTGCAGCGGTTCGAACCCGACCCGCCGATGAGCTACGGCTTCCTCGTGCTGGCCGACCCCGAGGGCAACGAGTTCTGCCTGGACTGATCCAGTGGGGCCCGTCGGCGGCGGGCCCCACTGTCGAAACCGGTGTGGTTCAGGCGGTCTCGGCGGGAACGGACAGCGCGGCTTGCATCGCGACACCGTCGACGTAGGTGTGCTTCTCCCGCACCGCGCCGTTCTCGACCAGCACCACATCCGCGATGTCGACATCGACGGCGCCGCCGGTGACCGAGGTGCCGGACAGCTTCCACTGGACCGCCCAGAAGTCGTCGCCGACCCGGAGATCGACCAAGGTGAACGTCAGGTCGGGGACCAGTGCGAAGGTTTCCGCGGCGGCGGCGCGGATCTCGGCCCGGCCGTGTGCGGGTTTGCCGCCGGAGTGCAGGTGGAAAATCGAATCGGGCGTGTGCAATTCGACGATGCGATCGGGATCGCGGTCGGCCCAGCACGCGTGATAACGCTCGAAGAGATCCTTGGTGGCATCGGACATGGTCTGAAGCCCCTTCTAAGATACAAACAGGATGACTGTATGTTCCCGGAGGGCGGTATCGCCGGTCAAGGGCCGAAGTGCCTCGGATCTGACGCAACCGCAGTCCTGCCCTAGACTTCGACGTCGCTATGAACCCTGACCGCCGGACCCAAGCCGAACGCTCGGCCTCGACGCGTTCCGCTGTCGTTCGCGCCGGGCGAGAACTGTTCGGGCAGTACGGGTATGGCGCCGTGAGCACGATCGCGGTCGCGGAGGCGGCGGGGGTCAGCCGCGGTGCGCTCTATCACCAGTTCAGCGAGAAGCGCGATCTGTTCGAGGCGGTGTTCGAGGATCTCGAGCGCAGCCTGGTCGAGGTGATCGCCACCGCGGTCGCCGAGGCGCGGTCGGATGATCCGGTGGCGAGTTTGATCGTGGGCTGTCTGGCGTGGCTGCAGGCGTCGACCGCATCGGAGGTGCGGCGGATCGCGCTGCTGGACGCCCCGGCGGTCCTCGGCTGGAGCCGGTGGCGCGAGATCGAGCTCCGGCACACGATCGGTCTGGTGGAGAACGCCCTGGCCGGGGCCATCGCGGCAGGCCGCGTCCGTGCGCAGCCGGTGCGGCCGCTGGCGCTGGTCGTCGTCGGCGCTCTCGACGAGGCGGCGCAGTATCTGGCGAACAGCGACGATGTCGAGGACACCGCGGCCATTCGCTCGGTGATCGAGCAGCTGATCTCCGGTTTGGCGGTCGACCCGGAGGCGTAGGTTGGTTCGGCTTGCCTGATAACCACTGCCGCTGCGAATCGGGCCGCATAGTGACGCCACTAATAGTTATTGCACTAACTATTAGTGGCATAATACTGTGTGGACGAAGGAAGGTGGTGGAACCATGCAGGAGCTCGACGACCCGCTGCGGCTGGACCGGCAGGTGTGCTTCGCGCTGGCGGTGGCCAATCGCTCGGTGCTCGCGGTCTACCGGCCGCTGCTCGAGCCGATGGGGCTGACGCACCCGCAGTACCTGGTGATGCTCGCCCTCTGGGGCGAGGCGCCGATGTCGGTGAAGTCCGTCGCCGAGGCGATTCAGCTCGACTCGGCGACGCTGTCGCCGTTGCTGAAGCGGCTCGAATCGGCCGGGCTCATCACCCGCCGCCGCGATCCGCACGACGAACGCACGTTGCTCATCGACCTCACCGAGGCCGGACAGGCGCTGCGCAGGCAGGCCGAGCAGATTCCCCCCGCCGTCGTCGCGCGGCTCGGCGTCAGCCTGGCCGATCTGGAAGAACTGCGTGATGTCCTCGGTCGTGTGAACGCGGCCGCGCTGCGCGCAGCCGAAGCGAGGGAGCAATGATGACCGGCTCGACCCCGAACCTCTGGCAGCGACTGCGCTACGTCGGCGGGGCCACACTGCCGCCGTCGATGTCGGACTGGGTGCTGAACGATCTGACCGGCCCCGGTGCGACCCGCCGCTATCTGATGCGCTTCCTGCTGCCCGTCCTGCCGGTGCTGTCCCTGTTCCTGCTGGTCCCCGGCCCGCTGTGGATGGGGTTGTCGATGATGGCGCTGCTGTACCTGCCGCTGGTCTACTTCACCGTCGCGCTGGTCTATGTGTACCGGCGCCACCGCCTGGTCAGCCACGGATTCGACCCCGAGCTCGCCGACGCCGACGAGCGCCGCCGCATCGAAGCCGAACGTATCGCCTACGAGTCACGGCACGATCGCTCCTGAGCTTCGGTTCCCGTGTCGGGGCTGTCGGCTCGTCCCGAACGCGGGTAGCGTCCGAGCAGACTCGTTCACGCACCTCCACACCCCTGCTCGGGCATTGCGCAGCAGCCTCGAGCTCGTGCTGGTTGTGTGACCGGGTTCGTCCGGTGACACCAGGCGAGCTCAGTGAGTGGAGGAGGGTGGCTGTGGGTGGCTTCGCGGATGTGCCGACGGTGGGGGTCGAAGAGGAATTCCTGCTGACAGACCCGGGGACCGGTGCGCCGGCACCCAAGAACGCCCAGGTCGCTGAGACAGCGCGGCGGGCGGGGATCGATCTGCAACTGGAATTGACCCGCTGCCAGGTGGAGACAACCACCGGGGTGCATTCCGATATCGGCGAACTGCTCGCCGAGCTGCGCACCTCGCGGCGCGGGGTCGCCGACTGCGCGGCCGAGCACGATGCCCGGCTGCTGGCGGTGGCGGTCCCGCCGACCGTGCCGCAGGGGTATCCGGTGACCGACACCCCGCGCTACCAGCGGATCGCGCACACCTACGGCAGGCTCGCCCATGAGCAGGGTCTGTGCGGCTGTCACGTCCACGTCGCGGTGCCCGACCGGAACATCGCGGTGCAGGTCAGCAATCACGTGCGTCCCTGGCTGCCGCTGCTGCTCGCCCTGACCGCGAATTCGGCGATCTACCGCGGCAGCGAGACGGGGTACGCGAGTTGGCGCAACATCCTGTGGCGGCGCTGGCCCAGCGCAGGCCCGCCGCCGTTTTTCGCCTCACTGACCCAGTACGAGTCGCTCGTGGCCATGATGCACGCCAGCGGCAGCATTCTGGACAAGAAGATGGTCTATTGGGACATCCGCCTGTCGGAGTCGTTTCCGACCGTCGAGATCCGGGTGAGCGACATCCCGGCCACGGCGGAGGAATCCGCCCTGCTGGCCGCACTGACCAGGGGCATGGTCACCACGGCGCTCCGGTCGATCGCCCAGGACAAGCCGGCGCCGCCCGTGCCGGGTGAGGTCCTGCACGCCGCCTACTGGGGCGCCGCGCACTCGGGATTGGACGGCAACGGCCTGCACCCGGTCCGGGGCAGTGTCGTCCAGTACCGCGACCTGCTCGCCGAGCTCGTCGACCGCATCGAACCAGCGCTGCGCGACAGCGGCGATTACGCCTTCGTCACCGACGCGATCGCCGCCGTGAACAAGCGCGGCAACGGAGCACAACGGCAGGTGCTGGCCATGCGGGCACGGCACGACGTCACCGACGTGGTGGCGGAACTGGCGCAGGCGACCCTCGAGGGCTGCCCGTAGCCGCCGTCACTTGTCCGGGCGCAGGATCTCGTCGAGTTGCTGTTCGAGCCGTTCCAGCGCGGCACGGGCCGCTTCGAGCTCGGCCTCCAGCCGGGCGATCGCCGCCTCGTCCACCTGCGGCCCGACGGGCGCGGTCTGCGGCTGACCGGGTGGTGGCGCCGCCGGTCTGCCAGGTGGTGGTGGCGCACCGGGACCGCCGCCGGGCGCGGTCGCCATATTGCCGGTCTCCGGGCCGAAGACCTGGTCGAGTGCCTCCCCGAGAGTCGGGGCGTACCCGACCCGGACACCGCCGGTGCCGGGCTCCCGGTAACTGACCAGCATCCGTGCCAGCTGCGGGAAGGTGGACCCGTTCTGCGCTGTCGAAATCCGTTCGGTGAACAGCGGTTCGACATAGAGCACCCCGCCGTCGGCGATCGGCAGCGTGATCAGGTTGCCGTATTGGATCTGGTTCGAGCGCTCGAGCAGGGTGCGCTCGGACGCCACCCGGGTATCGGAGATCATCGAGTTCTGGATCTGTTGTGGCCCTTGGGTGAGCGTGTCGGTGGGCAACTGCAGAACATGGAACCTGCCGTAGTTCTCCGGGTCCGAGCGCACCGAGATATAGGCCGACAGGAACTCCCGCTTGAACCCGACCATCGCGCTGGCCAGCCGGAACGACGGCTCGGCGTCGCCGGGATCGCCGAGCAGGACGTAGAACGGTGGCTGTTGCGGGTTGGCCTCCACCGTCGGATCGCTGGGCACCGACCAGAAAGCGTTGTTGGTGAAGAACTCTCGCGGTTCGTCCACGTGATAGCGGGCGAGCATGTCGCGCTGGATGACGAACAGGTCCTCGGGGTACCGGAAATGCGCGCGCAGGTCGGGGCTGATCGAGGACTCGGGTTCGACCGTGCCGGGGAAGACCCGCATCCAGGTCGCCAGCACCGGATCCTGCGCGTCGACCTGATAGAGGGTCACGGTGCCGTCGTAGGCGTCGACGGTGGCCTTGACCGAATTCCGCACGTAGGAGATCTCTTCGGGGTCGCGTGGCGGTCCGTCCGCGTGCTCGAGCGCTTCCAGGGAACTGTGCGCCGCGTACGGGTAGCCGTCGATCGTGGTGTACGCGTCGACGATCCAGACGATCCGGCCGTCCACGACCGCAGGGTACGGGTTGTTGTCGACGGTGAGCCACGGTGCGACCAGCTCGACGCGTTCCCTCGGGTCCCGATGGAAGATGATCTTCGACCCCGGTCCGATCGCCTTGGCGAAGAGGATGTTTCGTTCGGTGTAATTGGTGGCGAAGGCGAGCCGGTTGAGCCAGTTGCCGATCGGCACGCCGCCCGCGCCGGCGTAGGTGTATTTGGTGGCGTCGGTGTCGTATTCGCGCGGCTCGGTGCCGCCGCCGACGATGGCGTAGTCCGGGTCCGTCCGGGCGATCACCTCACCGAAATAGATCCGCGGCTGTTCGACCGGGATGATCTGATGCCCGGTCTGCTGGGAGGCGATGTCGCTGACGGCGTAGATCGGATAGCCGCTGTTGCTCGCCGAGCTGTCGGCGGCGGCATCCCGGACCGCCGCGTTGACCCGGTTCGCCGGCGCCGCGACGAACCCGTCGCCATGGGTGTAGACGGTGTGCCGGTTGACCCAGTGCGACTGGTTGCCGCTGAGCGCCCCCGGCGTCAGTTCTCTGGCCGCGACCACGTAGTCGCGCAGGCGGCCATCGATGCTGTACCGGTCCAGATCCAGGTGCTCCGGGAAGCTGTAGAAGTTCTTCAGCTGCTGCTGCTGGGTGAAGGTCCGCGAGAGCACACGCGGATCGAGCAGCCGGATATCGGCGATGGTGGTCGCGTCGGCGGCGACCCGCGGTGGTTGCGTGGAGCCGACGCCCGGATACGGCTGATAGTCGACCCGGTCGCTCCCGATCCCGTACGCCTGGCGGGTCGCCGCGATATTGCGTTCGATGTACGGGCTCTCCATGTCGGCGGCGTTGGGGCGCACCGAGAACTGTTCGACCACCAGCGGCCAGACACCACCGGCCACGATCGAGGACAGCAGCAGCAGGGCGGCCGCCATCGCCGGGATCCGCAGGTCGCGCAGCACGACGGCCGAGAACACCGCGATGGCGCAGACCAGCGCGATCGCGAACAGGACGAGGCGGGCGGGAAGCACGGCATTGATGTCGGTGTATCCGGCGCCGGCGAAGGTCGGCTCCCTGTGCTTGCTCGACAGCAGGATGTACCGGTCGAGCCAGTACGCGGCCACCTTCATGAGCAGGAACAGCCCGAGGATCACCGCCAGCTGGACGCGGGCCGCCACGGTGATGCCGAACGATTTGCCGGTGATCCGCAGTCCGCCGAACAGGTAGTGGGTGGCCAGGCCGGCCAGGAACGCGAAGATCACGACGGCGAAGAACCAGCTCAGGACGAGCCGGTAGAACGGCAGATCGAAGACATAGAACCCGATGTCGCGGCCGAACTGGGGGTCGTGCACGCCGAACGACCCGCCGCGCAGGAACACCTGCACCGTCTCCCAGCGTGATTGCCCGATGAGACCGCAGAGCAGCCCGAAGCCGACGGCGATGCCCACCCCGAATCGCAGCGGCCACCGCGCCACCACACGCCGCACTTCGCCGAGCGGGTCCTCGGACCGCGCGGGCAGGAAGGCCGGACGGGACCGGTAGGCCAGCCACATCGCGGTGAAGACGACGCCGCTGACGAGCGCCGTGATCACACCGAACAGCGTGAGCTTGGTGAGCAGCACGGTCGACCAGACGTTGCGGTAACCGACCTCGCCGAACCACAGCCAGTCGATATAGATGTGGATCAGGCGTGGCACCACCAGGATGACCACGAAGAACACCGTGACCGACGTCAGCAGCAGCCGAAGACCTCGGGGCAGCTGTCCCGATTCAGTGTCGTCGCGAGCGCTCATCTGCCACTCCCGTGACCACGCCGGGCCGCACGACCGACACTGGTCACCGCCACCGATTCTACTCGGCGAGACCACCTCGACCGTGGTCGTCGGCCGAGGATCGCCGGGCGGCCCGGTCGGCGCGGTGGCCCGGCTCCTCAGCCTGTCTGCTCGCCGGTGGTGGTGGCCGAACTGCCTGCGGCACAACGTGTTTCGTGCGTCTCCTCGCGCGGCTCTCGCGGGACGAGCGCTAGGGGATGCGGGCCATCCCGCCGAGCATCGACACCGCTTCCTTGCGCGGATGCGGGCGCCACTCGATGGGGCGCCAGTCGATCACCGAGGTGATGCCGGGGGAGACCAGGTCGAGGCCGTCGAAGAAGCGGGTGAACTCCGCGGTCGAGCGGAGCCGGAACGGGACGCCGCTGCGCTCGTTGGCCTCGATGGTCGCTTGCAGGTCCTCGGCGGACAGGTGGTCGTCGGTGGCGTGGGTCATGGTCAGGTAGCTGCCCGAAGGCAGTGCCGCGCAGAGCTGCCTGACCACGTCGTAGGGCTCCATCTCGTCGGTCAGGAAGTGCAGCACCGCGCAGAGCATGAGGGCCACCGGCCGGTCGAGGTCGAGTGTGCCGCTCAGCGCCGGGTGCTCGAGGATCGAGGCGGGGTCGCGCAGGTCGGCGTCGATGTAGGCGGTCGCGCCGCTCGGGGAGCTGTCGAGCAGGTCCCGGGCGTGATAGAGGACGATCGGGTCGTTGTCGACGTAGACGACCCGCGACTCCGGCGCGACCGCCTGGGCTAGCTCGTGGACGTTGCCCGCGGTCGGCAGCCCGGTACCGATGTCGAGGAATTGCCGGATACCCGCTGTTTCCACGAGATAGGGGATCGCCCGGCGGAGGAAGCTACGGTTCTCCAGGACGGCGAAATGGATCGACGGAAACGCCTCGGCCACCGCATCGGCCGACTTGCGGTCGGCTTCGAAGTTGGCACTGCCGCCCAGCCAGTAGTCGTACCGGCGGGCCGGGTGTGGCTTGGTGACATCCACCCGATCTGCGGCGGCTTCGAAGTCCACGGCGCGCGTCCTCTCTCTCGACTACGGTCGTCCCTGTTCAGCCCGACACGAGACCGGTGGTGGCGTTGTCACGTCGCCGCGAAAGGCACGGCCATGCCCCTGCAGTTCAGCCCCTACGACTTCGCTGTCCATGCCGATCCGTATCCGTACTATGCCAGGTTGCGTACCGAGGCCCCCGTCTACCGCAACGCGACCGACGACTTCTGGGCGTTGTCGCGACACGCGGACGTCCGGGCGGCGTTGCGCGACTCCGACCGTTTCTCCAGCGCCAACGGCCTGCGCATGGAGCCCGCGTTCTGGGGACCGCAGGCGGAGAAGTTCTTCTCCTTCGTGGCGATGGACCCGCCCAAGCACACCAGGATGCGCGAGCTCGTCGTCCGCGCGTTCACCCAGCGCCGGGTGCAGAGCCTCGAACCGCGACTGCGCGAAATCGCCCGCCGCACACTGGAACCGCTGCTGGAGCGCGGCAGCTTCGACCTGATCGCGGATTTCGCGGGCCCGTTCCCGACCGATGTGATCTCCGAACTGGTCGGCGTGCCGGAGGAGGACCGGGAACTGCTGCGCAAGCTCGGCATGGAGATCATGTACACCGACGCGGAGTCGACCGATCTGCGGCCCGAGGCGATGGCTGCGATCGGCGCGCTCGTCGGCTACTACACGGAGCTGACCATCGCCCGTAGCCAGAATCGGACCGGCGATCTGCTGTCGGGTCTGCTCGACGCGGCCGACGGTGACGACCGGCTCACCCCCGAGGAGATCGTCGGGGTGCTGATCCTGCTCGTCGGCGCCGGTATCGAGACGGTCATGCTGACCCTGGGCAACGCGTGGCACACCGCCGCACTGCACCCGGATCAGCGCCGCGCCGCCTTCGACGGCCGGATCGACGACTGGATCGCGGAGTCGATGCGCTACGACCCCGCGACCCAGGGGCAGCTGCGCACCACGACGGTGCCGATCGAGCTGCACGGCGTGCAGATCCCGGCCGATGCCCGCGTTCTGCTGCTCACCGGGTCGGCCCACCGCGACGAGGCCGTCTTCGAGAACCCGGACGTCTTCGACCTGGACCGCGACACCAGCGCCTCGCTGGCCTTCGGCGCGGGCCGTCATCACTGCCTCGGGATGAATCTGGCCCAGCTGGAGCTGCGGGTGGCGTTGCAGGAGATCGTCGCCGCGGTGGCCGACTACGAGATCGACACCGACAACCTGGTGCGGATCCACTCGTCCAACAACCGCGGCTTCGCCTCGCTGCCGACGACGGTGACTCTGCGCTGAGAGCGCACACCGAACGGCGCGTCCGCCACGGCAGCACCGCGGTGGGCGGGCCGTTCGGTGTTCCCGCCATGCTCGGCCGCGCGGTTGTGTGACTGCTCCCAAAAACGCTGGGGCGAGGTTGCGCTCGCCCGCTCCGAGGCCCATGGTAAGTAATTGGGAATACCAGTCCCACACACCATGCGGTCTGATCGTGACCGAGACCGCGCCTCTACTGGAATCGGCATCGGAGTCGGTATGAGCGCTGTGTTCGAGAGTCACCACGGATGGGTCGTCGACGTCGTCGCGGACGGCGTCGACATGATCGGCTGGCGGGCGATGTGCTCGTGCAGCCGATGGCACGGGCGGCCATGGCAGCGGGCCGAGCGGGCCGTCGACCATGCCCCGGCCGAGCGGCGACTGCACTGCCCCGGCGGGCGCCTGGACGCGGTGCTCACCCGGCTGGTGCTCGAGGAGTGGGAGTGCCACCACTTCGAGATGCAGGCGCTGATGCCGGTGCGGCTGGCCTTCCAGGATTCCGAGTCCGCCCGGCAGCGGCTCGTCGAGGCTGTCCGCTTCGTCCGGTCGACGGGGGCGTCCTGGGAATCGATCGGGCAGGCGATCGGCACCGAATCCGCGGAGGTCGCCGAGCAGCGCTTCGGTGTCGGTCCGTGGCGCGACACCGCGATCCCGCTCGAGCGGTGACCGCCCGCCTACCCTCGAGGTATGGCCGCCGACGTTCGCTGGATCCGGGGCTACGTCGTCCTGCCGCCGGACGCTCCGGTGACGACGGCACGCATCGCCGTCGAACTGCGTGACGTGACCTATGCCGACGACTCGGCACCGCTGGTCGCCGAGACCGCGGCTGTCGGTGTCGCGATCGAACCCGGTGCGCGGATTCCGTTCGAACTCGCGGCCCCGGTCAGTCCACCGGGTACCGCACTGGGCCTCGCCTGCCAGATCGACCGGGCGGGCGACGGTGTGCTGGCCGCCGGGGATCTGGTGTCTACACAGGCGATTCCCGTGGCCACGTGCGGGTCGGTATCGGACGTGATCATCCCCGTGTGCCTGGTCTGAGCCGCCGTGTTCGGGTAGCGCGCTACGCGTGAGACCGGGGTGCTGTCGGTCCGACACTGTCCGGACCAGGGGAGATCCAGAGGAAGTGCGGCCCATGATCATCGAAGACACCGTCCCGGCGAGCGCCGACATGGACGACACCGGCGAATTCCATTCCGGCCCCGAAGCGGGCTCGACGCTGATTCCCAGCGTCAACCACGGATTCCGCGAAGTGCCCTACGCGGCGGTCGACGACCTCGCCATCTTCGAAGGCGACATCGTCTTGGGCACGCTCGCCGAGATCGCCGCCCGCCAGGGGGCGGAGGGTATCGCGATCTCCGGGACGAACTTCCGATGGCCGAATGCCGTGGTCCCCTTCGAGGTCGATCCGGCACTGCCGGGGCAGCAGCGGATCACCGACGCGGTCGCGCACTGGAATGCCCGCACCAGACTGCGGTTCATCCCGCGCACCGGCGTCCACGCCGACTACGTGCGGTTCGTGCCGAGCGCGGCGAGCCGCTCGCCGGTCGGCAGGCAGGGCGGCATGCAGACGATCGAGTTGACCGCGGGCGCGCCGACCGGGACCGTCATCCACGAGATGGGGCACGCGATCGGGCTGTGGCACGAACAGAGCCGGGAGGACCGGGAAGGGTTCGTCGAGGTGCGGCTGGCCAATGTGAGCGCGGCCGACCGGCACAACTTCGCCCGGCACATCACCGACGGCGACGATATCGGCGGCTACGACTTCGGCTCGATCATGCATTACCCGGCAACAGCTTTCAGCACCAACGGGCAGGCGACGATCGTGCCGCGCGTCACCCTGCCACCCGGGGTGACGATGGGGCAGCGCACGGCGCTGTCGGCGGGCGATGTCCAGGCCGCGCACACCATCTATCCGGACTGGTCGGGCGTGGGTGATCGGTGGCGCGCTATCGGTGGCGTATTCCCGCGCACCGCAAGGGTTTCCGCGACTGCCCGGCGCGCCGACCAGCTCGACCTGTTCATCACCGGCAACGACGGCCGCGTGTACACCTCGTGGTGGCGTGCGGGGTCGGACTGGTCGGGCCTGGGTGATCGGTGGCGCACTATCGGCGGGATCTTCCCGGCCGGCGCCGCGGTGGCCTCGGTGGCGCGCACGTCGAACAACCTCGATGTGTTCACCGTCGGCAACGACGGCCGCGTCTACACCTCGTGGTGGCAGGCGGGCTCGGACTGGTCGGGGATCGGTGATCGGTGGCGCAATATCGGCGGCGTATTCCCGCGCACGGCACAGGTTTCCGCGGTCGCGCGCACATCGAACAATCTCGACCTGTTCATCACCGGCAACGACGGGCGGGTCTACACGTCCTGGTGGCAGCAGGGTGGCGACTGGTCAGGCATCGGTGACCGGTGGCGCACTATCGGCGGAGTGTTCCCGGCGAGCGCGGCGGTGTCCGCGGTGGCGCGGACGTCGAACAATCTCGATCTGTTCATCACCGGCAATGACGGACGGGTGTACACGTCGTGGTGGCAGGCGGGTTCGGACTGGTCCGGAATCGGAGACCGCTGGCGCACTATCGGCGGAATCTTCCCGGTCGGCGCGCCGGTGACGGTGGTGGCGCGGACGTCGAACAATCTCGATCTGTTCATCACGGGCAACGACGGCTGCGTCTACACGTCGTGGTGGCAGCAGGGCAGCGACTGGTCGGGCATCGGTAACCGGTGGCGCAATATCGGCGGCGTCTTCCCGCCCGGAGCGCCGGTTGCCGCGGTGGCGCGCACATCGAACAATCTCGATCTGTTCATCACCGGCAACGACGGCCGCGTCTACACCTCGTGGTGGCAGGCGGGCTCGGACTGGTCGG
>NZ_JBHVHX010000015.1:85348-160061 GCF_042799895.1 Nocardia sp. NPDC057663
ACGGGCATCGGTAACCGGTGGCGCAATATCGGCGGGGTCTTCCCCGTCGGCGGGCCCGTGGCAGCCGTGGCCCGCAGCGCGGGCGAACTGGACGCGTTCACCACCGGCAACGACGGCCGGGTCTACACATCCTGGTGGGAGCAGTAGCCACCGCCGCCGATGCCGGTCACGGGAAATCGAGTGGTCGACTACTCGTGCCCGGCACCGGGCACCGCGCCCACCCTGAGAACGCCAGCTGCACACTTCTCCGGGCGAGGTGACCCATGGATACCGAGAGCGCAACACGCACCGCCGCATGGCGCGAACAGATGGACGCCGCAGCGCGGCGTTTCGCCAAGAGCGCCGAGGAACGCGACGAGGTGACCCGCAAACGCCAAGCGACCGACTCCGATGTCGTCGACACCGACGAACAGATCGTCGCCCGCGCCGAGCGGCTGTTCACCAGCGGCGAAGTGCCCGCCCAGGCGGCGGTCGAACTGGGCAGAGAGGAACCGCTCGACGGTATCGGCGCGCTGGAACGGATCATCGGCTTCACCAACGACCTTCAGGCCGTCAACTTCCTGACCCGCGGTGCCCGCGCGGCGGCCGCGGTCGCCCGGATCTCCTTGACCCACAACGGCCGTGAGGTGCCGATGGGCACCGGTTCGCTGGTGTCACCACAATTGCTGCTCACCAACAACCATGTGCTGCCGACGGTGGACAGGGCCGAGTCGGTCGTCATCGAGTTCGGGGCCGAGGCAGGCATCGACAATCAGCAGAACCCGACGACGAAGTATCGGCTCGCGCCGGGTGATTTCTTCGTCACGAACAAACATCTCGACTACACCCTGGTGCGGGTGGCGCCGGGACCCGTCGGCGCCACCCCTGGCGCCGCCCCCGGCGCGACATTCGGCTGGAACCGGTTGATCGCCAACACCGGCAAGATCGTGGTCGGCGAGGCGATGAACGTCATCGGTCATCCGCTGGGCAGGCTCAAGGAGATCTCGATCCGCGACAACCGGCTCGACCTGCAACTCGACGACTTCCTGCACTACACCTCCGATACCGAACCGGGCAATTCCGGCTCACCCGTCTTCAACGATCAGTGGGAGATCGTCGCGCTGCACCACGCGGGTGTCCCGAAGAAGGACGACCAGGGCCGGGTGCTGCGCAAGGACGGCAAGGTGTGGCAGAGCGGCGACGGTGACGACGCGATCCACTGGATCGCCAACGAGGGCGTCCGGGTGAGCGTGCTGCTCCGGGATCTCGGCAAGCGGTCGTTCGATCCGGCACAGCGAAAGCTCCTCGACGAGCTCGGGCCCACGGCAGGCTTGTCGGCCGATGCGGTGGTCGCCGACGTGACAACGCCCGCGCCACAGCATGTTTCGGCGGTCGAGGCGGTGGTGCGCGGCACGCGGGGCAGGCCGACCGCGTTCGGTGGGCGCCGCAGTGTGGTGTTTCTGCACGGGCGCAGTCAGCAGGGCCGTGACCCGGCTGAGCTGCGTCGCGCCTGGACAGCAGGACTGAACAAGGGCCTCACCTTCGCCGACCTCAGCCCGATCGACCCCGCCGACGTGTACTTCCCCTTCTACGGCGACCAGCTCATCGCGAGCCTCGGCACGCGCGAATCGGCCGTCGACACCGGATCGGAGCTCTACGAGAGCCTGGTCGCCGAGGCGGCGCGGCATGCCGGCATGCCCAGCGCCGGTGACGTCTCCACCGATCCGATCGCGGAGGAACGGTTCGGCGGGTTCGGCCCGGTCGTCCTGGGCCGGGTGCGCGACCAGCTCGGCTGGATCGCCGCGCGCAGCGGCCTCGATTCGCTGCTCATCGGCGCGATCTTCAAGGACGTCGCCGCCTATCTCGACGACGAGCGGGTGCGCAAGAGCGTGCTCGACACCGTGCTCGCCGACATGCCCGCCGGTGGTGAGGTGGTCCTGGTCAGTCACAGTCTGGGCACCGTCGTCGCGATGGACCTGCTCACCCAGCTGCCGCGGGAGCTGGACGTGAGCCTGCTGGTGACCGCGGGCAGCCCGCTCGGCCTGGACGGGGTTCACACCAAGCTGCTCAGCGGCGGCGCGAGCAGGCCCGAACGGGTCGGTGAGTGGCTCAACACCTGGTATGCCGGTGATCCGGTCGCCATCGGCTGCCCACTGCGCCCCGCGTGGGGCAACGACCTCAGGGATCTCCCGGTCGACAACCCCAAGGAACGGGCACACGATATCGCCGAATATCTCGCGCATGCCGCGGTGGCGGCGACGATCGGACGGAAACTGTCCGCCTGACACCGACGGTGCGGGGTCGGCGCCGCCGTACCCCGCACCACCCGTGCTACGCCGATCGAACGCCACCCGGGTTTCGTCCTGGCGGTCGTCCCCTTCGCTGGTCTGGGCACCGTGTGCCACTACCCGAATCGGCTCGCTCCGTGCTGCTGGGCGGCGGCTTTTGGGGTAGTGCGTTACGCGTTCGGACGGGGCCGTCCGCGCGAGAAGATAACTCCGCAGGTTTCTCCACGTGTTGCGAAAGGACAAGGGAGATGTTTGCTTCGGAGATGGAAGACGCGGTCCTGGCGGCCAGCCCGGACACCGAAGAGGAATTGTTCGACGAGACGAAATCGCCGGCCGAATATCGCGACAACGGCGTCGGGATCAGGGGAATCGGCCGAACGAATGTCTCCTCCATCTTCTGGGCCCAGAAAGTGCTCCGTACCCATGGGACGGGCGCCTGGGTGTTCGGATTCCCGAGCGCCACCGTCTGGGCCGACAGCCAGGTCTCGGTCAGCCTGACCGAGCTGGACGTCAACGGCATCCCGTTCCTCGGACGTGCAACGATGCAGGTCCTCAATGTCGTCCCACACGCCGACGGCACCACGACGGTGCGGTACCACGTCGGCTGGGACACCAACCTCAGGGTGCTGTTCAACTTCATCATCGTGAACTGACGTACGACCCATGACCACGGCCGAACACCATGCCGGATCGCCCGTACGGGCGAGCGGAGACCACGTCACGTCGGGCCTGGCGACGATCGAACAGGTCGGGCGAGGAAAGGTCTTCGCGTCCACCACCGGCATCGTGGTATTTCTCGTGGCGGTGCAGGCGACAATGGCGTTTCCCCTGGGGGCGCGCACGCCGCAGGAATGTCACACGGCCGGGCTGCTCGCGTTGCTGGTGGGCGCGATGCTGGCGCTCGCCGTGCCGACGGCGACCTATCGGTACTACGCCTATATCCATTCGCTGAAGCTGGACAAGAAATACGCCGGATTCGCTCGCCAGGTCTTCGCCTGGACGCTGGCATTGTCCGCGCTCGACGCGGTGGCCGATCTGCTGCTCGCGGTGCGGCTGACCGCCGAGGCGCCCTCGTGCGGCGGCACCACGGCGACTGTGCTGCGGGCGCAAGCGGGACTGCACATCTTCCTCCTCCTGCCTGCCCTGCTGGTCACCGCGACCATCTGGTACCTCGGCACCAAGAACCGGCTCGCCGGTAGGCACCCGTCACAACATCGGTATGCCGAGACCGGTTCCGCCGCAACAGAACACCGGGGACTGATCATCTGTTGCTCGGGCGGGGGCATCCGATCGGCGTCGTTCTGCCTCGGCGCATTGCAGGTGCTGCGCCGCCATGGTCGCTACCAGAGCGCGGAGGCCGTGGTCGGGGTCAGCGGCGGCGGCTACATCGCCGCGGCCATGCACATCCTGCAGCGCAACTTCGACGATCCGTATGCGCTGGAGACGTCGGAGCTGGCCTATCTACGCCGCCGGACCCGCTACCTCATGCCGCGCGGGACCGACAAGTTCCGGGCCGTCTTCTCCTTGCTGTACGGCATCGTGGTGAACGCCACGCTGATCGGGATCTCCTTGCTCGCCACGGCCTGGTGGCTGGGGTGGCTCTTCGACGACATCGACGTCCTGGTGCAAACCGGGGACACCCTCCAACTGCATCTGGTCCCGGTCGGCGGCTACTGGTATCTGGGTATCGCGCTGGGTCCGTTCGCCTTGGCGCTGGCGGCATTCGTCGTGGAGAAGTCGTGGGATCGGCTGACAATGGTTCCGGACCAGATGCGCAATGTCTTCGCTCAGGCGTCGCGGCTACTGCTCGGCATCGGTGTTCCGCTGGGCTTACTGCTCGTCGGTGTCCCCATCGCCCTGTACGCGCTGAGCAACCTGCCTGAGGGGCATCCCGGCACGGCGGCTGGGCTGTTGGCCGCGCTGGTCGACCCGGGCGGCGCAGGCGCGCTGACATTCGGCGCGACGCTCGTCGCGGTGATCGGCCTCGGGAGATCGGCGTGGAAAGGCCTCCATGGCTGTTCCGAGTCGGCCGGCTGGTACGGGCGCGTCCTCCGGGTGGTGCGGAAAAGGCTCGCCCCGTGGCTGGGGACCGCGCTCATCGTCGCGGTGGTCGTCGTCCTGCTGTTGCGCTGGACGACGGCATTCGCCACCGACGCGGAGGCCCAATCGAACTGGTCGCTGGCGTGGTGGATGATCGGTATCGCGTTGGCCGTGAAGGTGCTCACCGATGCGAACCGGACCTCACTGCACACCTACTATCGCGAGGCACTGTCGAAAGCCTTTCTCGTGGAGACGGATCCGAGGTCGAAGCAGGCGGTTCCGCTGCCGTACAGCACCGCCCTTCGGTACTCGGTCTACGGTCAGCCGGTCGAGGGCGGACCGCGGCTCGTCATCGCGGCAGCGGCCAACGCCAACGACGACGCCTTCGTCCCGGCGCGACGCGGCTGCGTGCCGTTCATCTTCGATCCGGACATGATCGGTGTCGTCGGCGACCGGGCACTCACCCAGGACGGCCTCCGTCCGACCGCGTATTACGAACCGCACGCGGATTACCGGTACCGCGACGTCACCGTGCCCGCCGCGATGGCCATCAGCGGCGCCGCGTTCAGCCCACTGACGGGCCGGGTGAGCGCCCGCACCCGGCCGGTGCGAATTCTGCTCGCCCTGCTGAACGCGCGCCTCGGGGTGTGGCTGCCGAACCCGTACTGGCAGCCGGTGCCGAAGGGCAGGCTCGGTACGAAGTTTCCCGCGGTGGGAAGCTGGGCCGACAAACCTGGACCGTACCGGCTGCTGCGGGAGGCGTTCGGCAACCCGTCGCTGTACGACCGGTGGCTCTATGTCACCGACGGCGGGCACTACGACAACCTCGGGCTGGTCGAGGCGCTGCGCCGGCGGCCTGCCGCTGTGCTCGTCCTCGATGCCAGCGGCAGCCCCGACGACCGGTTCTGCGCACTCGCCGAGGCCATCGCCACGGCCAGGATGGACCACTGTGTGGAGATCACGGTCGACCTGCGGCCGATGTTGCGCGGCGATCGTCAGCGCGCGCCGCAAGCCTGGGCGCGTGGCAGCGCCCGGCATCTGGACGGCACCACCACCGACATCTACTACCTGCGATCACAGCTGGTCGGCGGCCTGAGCTGGGATCTCGAGAACTACGGCATCGCCCATCCCGACTTCCCCTACACCTCCACCGGAGATCAGCTGTACGGCGAGTGGGATTTCGAGGCCTACCGTGCGCTCGGCCACGAGGTGACCGAACGCGCCTTGACCGACCCGGTGTTCGCCGGACTCCTGAGTAAGCCGTCGCCTACACCCGCAGCAGGGCCGGAGTCGAACGGTGAATTCGGCAAGCCACCGAGCTTCGCGGCGCAGCAGGTGTAGCCCACTACTCGCCGTGTACCGATGCAGCCGCTGCCATCGCGGTGAGTACCTGTTCGGTTTTGGTCGTCTCGGTCGCGATCGACAGGCCGTATCCACGGACGGCGGCGTGGAGCCTGCGTTGCACCTCGACGGCGCGGTCGTGCAGCGCGGGCGGTGATTCGCCGGGTAACGGGGTGATGGTCAGTGCCAGCTCGAACAGGTCGAGGTCGTCGACGGTCCAGCGTTCGGCGTCGACCTCGAGGCCGCCGAGATGCACCTTCGTCCACTTCGTCGACGCGACCGGACCCATCGCCCGCAGGTGATCGACCGCGACGCCGGGGGGAGTGCAGCTCACCAGGAACTGGCGCTGAGCCGAGTCGAGCGCCTCGGTGACGTCCTCGCCGCGCAGCGCGGCCACTCGCAGCGAGCCGGGTGGGCGCTTGCTCAGCAGCGAGGCCGACAGGACCCGCCCTTCGCCGCACCAGTCGCGCTCGATGCGGTACCGCACCTCCTCGTCGGTGAACGATGTCGCCCAGCGGCCCACCAGCTGCGATTTCTCGCATGCCCGCAGCGTGACGGTCAGGTCGTCGTGCTCGCCACTGCGCAGCCGGATGGCGATACGGCCTGCCGCCGGTGCATCGCCCACAGCAGGGCGGCGGGGTTCGGCCAACCACACGTCACGGCTGATCGCGGCGGCGTTCGTACACCCCAGCCGGGTTTGTACGTCGACGAGATCGCCGTCGAGATTGACCTTGATTTCGATCGGAGTAGTCACCTGAGCAGCGTGACTCATCGACCCGCCACCCGGCGCGCGTAATTCGCTACTCGATTGCTGGAAGGTGGCCACGGGCGGGCGGTGCCGAAATCGTTATCCAGGACATCACCCGCGTGCGGCCATCGCCGACGACCGAGTAGTCCACTACCCGTGACAGGGGTCGGCCCGTGCCGGAAACTGATCTTCGACCAGTTCTCGTACGCCGCGGTTCGAGCCAGCCACGTGGAGGTTCTCGATGGTCAAGACGACTCCGTTTGTCA
This sequence comes from Nocardia sp. NPDC057663, assembly GCF_042799895.1. Taxonomy (NCBI): domain Bacteria; kingdom Bacillati; phylum Actinomycetota; class Actinomycetes; order Mycobacteriales; family Nocardiaceae; genus Nocardia; species Nocardia sp. NPDC057663. The sequence continues at coordinate 92,011 of NZ_JBHVHX010000015.1, forward strand.
CCCGCTGGGCGGTCGGAGCCGCCGAAGCACTAGATCGGCGCATCGGCTGGTTCCGCTTGCCGACGCCGCTGGGGCTGGCCGTCCTGGTCGGCCTGCGCAGCCGGCTCCGCGCGGAGAATCTCTTCGACACCGGCGCGCATCCGGGCGAACCGCTGCCCCCGGACGAGGCAGGCGAGCACCAGGGCGCGCGCACCGTCGACGGCAGCTACAACAGCCCCGCCGACCCCATGACCGGGTCGGTCGGCTGCCGGTTCGGGCGCAATTTCCCGCTCGAGCACACCCACCCGGAGGACTCCACGCGGATTCTGGAACCCAACCCGCGCCTGATCAGCACGCAACTGCTGACCCGCGACCGGTTCCAGCCGGCCACCACCCTGAATCTGCTGGCGGCGGCTTGGATCCAGTTCGAGGTGCACGACTGGTTCGACCACGTCGACGCCGACACCGAGCCGTTCACGGTGACTCTGGACGCACAGGATCCGTGGCCGGACCCGCCGATGACGATCCCGCGCACCGCCTCGGTGCCCAGCCCCGAACCAGGCCGTCCGCCGACGTACACCACCGTGGAGAGCCACTGGTGGGATGCCTCCCAGATCTATGGCAGCACAGCCGAATTCGCCTCAGCGATGCGATCCGGCAAGGGTGGCGAACTCGTCATCGACGAGCTGGGGCTGCCGCCGCTGGACGCGGAAAGTCTGCTCGCGCTGTCGGATTCGGCGGCCAACGCCTGGGTCGGGCTCGCACTGCTGCATTCGCTGTTCCTGCGCGAGCACAACGCGATCTGCCGTCGCCTGAGCCGGCGCTACCCCGACCTGGACGACCAGCAGCTCTACGACACAGCACGTCTGGTCAACTCGGCGCTGATCGCGAAGATCCACACCGTCGACTGGACCCCGGCCGTCATCGCCCATCCCACCACCGTCGCCGCCATGCGCGCCAACTGGTTCGGGGTGCTCGGCGAGCGGGTCGCCCGCCGGTTCGGCAGGCTCGGCGGCAACGAAGTGCTGTGCGGCATACCGGGATCCTCGGTCGACGACCACGGCGTGCCGTACTCGCTGACCGAGGAGTTCGTCTCCGTGTACCGGATGCATCCGCTCATCCCCGACGAACTCGTGGTCCGCAGCCTCGCCGACGACAGCGTCCTGGCCGAGTATCCGCTCCCGGAGCTGGGCGTCGCCCACATTCGCGAACGCCTCGCCGAGACTCCGATGGACACGCTGCTCTACTCGTTCGGCCGCGCCAACCCCGGCGCGCTGACCCTGCACAACTATCCGCGGCACCTGCAGAACCTCACCCGACCCGGGCGCCCGCTGCTCGACCTGGCGACCGTCGACATCCTGCGGGTCCGTGAGCGGGGCGTGCCGCGCTACAACGAATTCCGCAAGCACCTGCGACTGGCGCCGGTCACCTCGTTCGACCAGCTGACCGACAATCCGCAGTGGGCCCGTGAACTCGAGCGGATCTACGGCGACGTGGACGACGTCGACCTCATGATCGGGCTCTACGCCGAGCCCAAACCGCCCGGTTTCGGCTTCAGCGACACCGCGTTCCGGGTCTTCGTGCTGATGGCGTCGCGGCGGCTGTCGGCGGACCGGTTCTTCACCACCGACTTCCGGCCCGAGGTCTACACCGAGGCGGGGATGTCCTGGGTACGGGACAACACGATGCGGAGTGTCCTGCTGCGCCACTTTCCCACGCTGGCGCCCGCACTCGACGGCGTCGCGAATCCGTTTGCGCCGTGGAGGAGCCCCCGATGACCTATCTGCGCTACCGCGACGACCTGGAACACCCGCGGCCCGACGAAGAGCAGATCATCGACAAGATCATCGCGGTCCTGCGCGACAACAACGAACGCGCGTACCGCAAGTACAAGCGCGGATTGCGCGACGCGCACGCCAAGAGCCACGGCATCCTGCGCGGCGAGCTGATCGTGCCCGCGGGCCTGCCGCCCGAACTCGCACAGGGCCTCTTCGCCACCCCGGCCACCTATCCGGTGATCGCCCGGCTGTCGAGTACCTCCGGGGTGATCCGCAGCGACCAGTTGCGCGGTGTCCGCGGGCTGGGGATCAAAGTGCTCGGCGTGCACGGTCGACGGGCGTTGCCCGACGACGACGCCACCACGCAGGACCTCATCATGGTCACGCACCGGGAATTCCTGTTCGCCGACGCGCACGCCTACCTCACGAAGGGCATGCCCACCGCCTGGATGCTGGCGCGGTTGCCCGATCCGGTATTGCAGACCGGCAGTACCCTTCTCGCCGCCCTGGACCGGCACGTGCTGCGGCGGATCGGACGGGGGGTGCCACCGAATCTGGGCGTCTTCATCGCGCCCAACACCCACATTCTGGGCGAGACGTTCTACACCTCGGCGCCCGTGCGCTACGGCGACTATGTGGCCAAGCTGCTCTATGTTCCCGTGTCGCCGGAAGTCGTTGCGCTGCAAGGGCAACCGGTGGACGAAGAGTCGGGAGTGAACGTCCATCAGGACTCCGTCATCGACTTCTTCGCCTCGCACAGCGCCACGTACGAGCTGCGCGCGCAACTGTGCACCGACACCGCCACCATGCCGATCGAGGACGCGACCGTGCCGTGGCCGGAAGACGAATCGCCGCACCGCACCGTCGCGACCATCCGCTTCGACATCCAGGATCCCTACACTCCCGAACGGCGTGCCTACGGCGATGATGTGCTGTCGTTCAACTCCTGGCGTGGTCTCGACGCGCACCGTCCGCTCGGGTCGATCAACCGGCTCAAGCAGCGCGTGTACGAGGCGTCGAGCAACTTCCGCCACGACGTCAACAACGCGCCCCGGCTCGAGCCACGAGACGCCACCGAGCTGCCACGATGACCGTTGCTCTCCCCTCCCATCCACCCCGGAAATTAGTTGCACCTGCACAGATTCGTTGTGACACGGCCGGACGAGAACTAGAATTTTGCCGTATGGGCGAACTGTGGCAACTGCTTCATCGCCCCGTCGAATACGACGCCGTTCGTACAGCATTGACCGACGGCAACACCGGTGGTGTCGTGCTCGTCGGCGCCGCCGGTATCGGCAAGACCACCCTGGCGCGGCTCGTCACCTCGGTGCTGTCGAACCCTGTGCGCTGGGCCGCCTGTACCGCCTCGTCCCAGGCCATTCCGCTGGGCGCGTTCGCGCCCTGGATCGCCGCGTCGGCCTCGCGCGACCCGCTCGCGCTGCTGCACTCGGCGCGGGAGAACCTGCTCGCCCACCCCGGCACCGTGATCGGCGTCGACGACGCCCATCTCCTCGACACACTGTCCGCGACGCTGGTGCACCAGATCGCCGTGGATCGCAGCGCCCGTATCGTCGCCACGGTCCGCACCGGGGAAGCCGTGCCCGACGCGGTCACCTCACTGTGGAAGGACGGCTACCTCGAACGCATCGAGTTGACGCCGCTGACCAAACAGCAGTGCATCGCACTGGTCGAGACCGTCCTCGGCGGGACCCTGGAGGGGCTCAGCGCCGACGTGATGTGGGAATCCTCCGGTGGCAACCCGCTGTTCCTGCGCAATTTGGTCGAGGGCGCGGTCGAGGCGAGCACCCTGACCGACACCAACGGCGTCTGGCAGCTGCGAGGGCCCACCGCGGTGCCGTCGGGGCTGGTCGAGCTGCTCGACGAGCGGCTGACCCGGGCGGGCGAGCCGGTGCTGGAGGCGCTGAAGATGCTGGCCGTCTACGAGCCGCTCGACATCGACATCCTGACCGAACTGGTCGGTGTGGAGGCCGTCGACACGGCCGAGCTCACCGGCATGATCCGGGTCTGCCGCGACGGCCCGGCGGTGGACGTCCGGTTCAGCCATCCGCTGCTCGGCGAGGTGATCCGCCGCCGGGTCGGCACCGCCGCGGCCCGCAAGTGGCGCGGCCGCATCGTCGAAACACTGCGCGACCGCGATCTGAGCACGCCGGCGCATCGGATCCGGCTGGCGCAGCTGTGTGTCGACAGCGATCAGCCGATCGACATCGTCGTGCTGATCAACGCGGCCAAGGACGCGGTGGCCATGTCCAACCTGCCGCTGGCCGAACGCCTCGCGCGCGCCGCGTGCGAGCGCTGCGGCGGGCTGCGCGCGGCCGAACTGCTGTCGCGGGCACTGCTGTGGCAGGGCAGGCCGCAGGAAGCCGACGAGATCCTGGCCCGCTTCGACCCCGACCGCCTCGATCCGCTGCAACTCGTGCAGTGGGGCGTGCTCAGGGCGGGCCTGCAGTTCTGGTCGCTGGGCAACGTCGTGCGTGCCCGTGACCTGCTCGACCTGCTCGGTGCCCGGGTCGAACTTCCCGCGCTGCGGTTGACGGTCGACGCCTTCGGCGCGGCGATGGCGGTGCACGAGAGCCGGATCGCCGTCGGTATCGAGACCGCCGAGCGCGTCATCGCCGACCCGAATTCACCCTGGCAGGCCGTCGATTTCGCCGCCTTCGCGCTCGGTCTGGCCATGCCGGTGGCCGGACGCGGCGCCGATTTCGCGCCGATCGCGGCCCGGATCACGGCCGAGCAGAAGTCGACCGACGGCATCGTCCGGGTGATGGTCAGGTACGGGGACGTGCTGGCCCTGACGACCATCGGCGAGCTCGACCGCGCCGAGCAGCGGGCCTCCGAATACCGTGAGTTCTCCTCGGCAGGCCAGTTCATCGGATGGGCGATCGCCAGAATCGCGGTCGGCGTCGTCGCCACCTATCGCGGCCGATTCCGGGCGGCGATCACCGCCTTCGAACAGGCACTGGCGGCGCTCAACGCCGAAAGCTCCCTGGCGTGGAAACTGCCCGCCCGGCTGCTGCTGGCCCGCGCCTACGCGGCGCTGGGCGAGGTCGAGCAGGCCGAACGGGTCCTCGCCGACGCCGAGGAACACCGCGGCGCCCACATGGCGCTGCACGAGCCCCAGCGGTTGATCGCCCGCGCCTGGGTGGCCGCCGCCGAGCACAGCCAGCACGCGGCGGTCGAACTGGCGCGCAAGGCGGCCGACCTCGCGCATCGCACCGGCCAGTTCGCCTTGGAGGCCGAGGCGTTGCATCATGCCGCACGCTTCGGTGACCGCACCGTCGCCACCCGGCTGGCGACCGTCGCCGCCCACGTCCAGGGGCCCGCCGCGGGGATCTACGCCCGCCACGCCGCCGCCTTCGCCCATGCCGATCCGCGCGCGCTGGCCGCCGTCAGCCTCGAATTCGAGACCGCGGGCCTGCTGCTCGCCGCCGCCGACGCGGCAGCGCAGGCCGTCCCGATCTACGACCACGCGGGCCAACGACGCCCCAGCGCCCAAGCCGCGGCCCGGGCCACGGCCCTGGCCGCCCGCTGCGACGGCGCCGGCACTCCCGCCATCACCGCCGCCGCGCGTCCGCTCCCGATCACCGAACGGGAACGCGAGATCGCCGCGCTCATCGGTCGTGGACTGTCCAACCGCGCCATCGCCGAACGCCTCTGTGTCTCCGTACGCACTGTCGAAGGCCACATCTACCGGGCCTGCATCAAACTCGACGCCACGGACCGCGAACAGCTCGCCAAGCTGATCTGACGTGTTGTGGTTGTCGCGACGGCGAGCGCGAAACATCGTGGGCGTCATCCTGATCACCTCCGCAGCGACGTCCTGTACGAGCGACGAGCCCGCCGGGCGCGCGCCGCAGCCGGCGATCGTCACCGCCACCGCGCCGAGCGTGCCCTCCGGCGTCCCCGACCTGGGCGCTCCCGAGGAGGTGGCACGCGGGATCGACGTTCCCTGGGGCCTTGCCTTCCTGCCCGACGGCACGGCGCTGGTGGCCGAACGGGATTCCGGACGAATCCTGCGCGTGGCGCCGGGCCGCGAACCGGAGCTCTTCGCCGAGCTGCCTGGCGTGGTCGCGGGCGGCGAGGGTGGACTGCTCGGCCTCGCCATCGCCCCTGACTATGACCGAACCCGGTACGTCTACGCGTATTTCACCGCCGAGGACGACAACCGGATCGTGCGATTCCGGCCGGGAGAACCGGCAGCGGTCGTCTTCGACGGCATCGCGAAGGCGGGCAACCACAATGGCGGCCGCATCGCCTTCGGACCCGACGGCATGCTCTATGTCGGCACCGGTGACGCGGGCCGGAGCGCGCGCTCCCAGGACGCCGCGAGCCCCAACGGCAAGATCCTGCGGATCACCCCCGACGGCGCACCCGCGCCGGGCAATCCGACCCCGGGCTCGCCGGTTTTCAGTCTCGGCCACCGCAATGTGCAAGGTCTCGCCTGGGACGGCACGGGCGCGCTCTATGCCGCCGAGTTCGGCCAGAACCGGGTGGACGAGATCAACCTGATCGAGCCGGGCCGCAACTACGGCTGGCCCGCGGTCGAGGGATCCGGCGGCGCGAACAGCGGTTTTACCGACCCCCTGCTCACCTGGTCGACCGCGGAAGCCTCGCCCTCCGGCATCGCGATCGCGGGCGACACGCTCTACGTAGCCGCCCTGCGCGGTGAAAGGCTGTGGACCGCAACAGTATCCAACGGTGCGGCGTCGAATCCGCGCGATGTTCTCCGTGATTCCTACGGCAGACTGCGCACCGTCGCCGTGGCACCGGACGGCGCCCTCTGGCTCACCACCTCGAATACCGACGGCCGCGGCGACATCCGCGACGGCGACGACCGCATCCTCCGCTTCCCGGCCCGCTGACCTGTCGCGGACGGTCCCAGCCACCCGGGCAGCTGGGACCGCTCCGGACTACTGGGACTGGAACAGACAGAAGGCTTCCGAGGATTCCGGTCGACAGCAACGTGATCCGCAGCGGTGGTTACGCGTCGCCGATCTGTTCGACGTAGCCGGTGCCGCTGATCGCCCGGCCGCGGAACGTCCCGGTGTAGCGGTAGCTGCCGACGTAGCCGCCGGTCATGCCGTAGACGTAGTCGTCGTTGGCGACCGCGTCGATGTGGATCAGCGGTCTGCCGTTCTCGTCGTCGACAGCCCAGGTGAACGCGGTGCCCAGGGTCATATCCCGGCCTGCCGGGGTGTGGCGGGGCGTGGATTCGCGCTCGGTGATCCGGTAGTGGTAGCCGTCCTCGTAGACCCCGCCGTGGTCGTCGCGGGACCGGACGTAGACGGCCTGCTGCAGGGGAACACCCAGCGGCCCACGGACTTCCACCATCAGCACCTGGGTGTCGGCGTCGATGTTGATGATCTGGTAGGTGAAGAAGCCGATGGGCAGGTCCACCGCGACGGCACGGGCGTATTCGAGCGTGCTGAGTCCGGACAGGTCGTAGCGAGTGCCGTGATGCTCGACGGTGCCCTCGTACTCGCACAGCAGCGACCAATGGTCGTACAGCCCACCGCGGAGCTTCGCGAAATGCGCGACCTTGTCGGTGGCGTGGACCCGCAGATCCGCCAGGAATTCCGGATTGCGGTAGGTGACAGTGAAATCGGGGTAGGTGCCCTGTAGCGCGAAGTCCGTACCGAAACGGATCACGCTCGCATCGGGCGCCAGCTCCAGGTCGCGCTCGACCTGAAAGCCGCGGAACTGGCCGGGAAACCGGACCGCGGTGCCTGCCAGCAGGTTGGCAGTATCGGCGTCGGAGGTCTCGATCAGCTGCGCGTTGCGGAAGGCCTTGACCTTCGGCTGCCCGATCACGGTGATGAAGTCCAGGAAATTCAGCGGTGCGGGCAGACCGGGGAACATGAGTCCGTAGTGGACGGTGCGATGGCGCCCGCGCGGCGGATGGAAGGGCGTGCTCGGGTCGAAGGGAGTGCCGCTCAGTGCGCGCGAGCCCGAGACGGTGCGCTGCAGGCCGTGGAGCAGGGGAGTGGATATCGCCATGGTGGATCGGCGCCTTTCGCGGAAGGGACGAGCGCGGCACTCGTGCTGACCATGTGGAAAATTACTAGTTGGTCAATTCCGGTGTCAACCATCGATCCGGTGGGCACGAAGATCCCGCATCCTCAATTGACCAGCAGCGTGGGCACGGTAAATTTCCGATCAGCCTCGGTGGGTCAACGCGGTGGCGGAAGGGAGACGGTGATGGGCACTGCCGGGACGAAAGGTGTGCCACGAGCCGAGCGGGAACGACAGCTCCTCGATATCGCCGGCGAGCAGATCAGCCGCGCGGGCTACGCGGGCCTGTCCCCGGGTGCCGTCGCGGCCGCGGTCGGGGTGTCGAAACCCTTGGTATTCCACTACTTTCACAGCAAGGAAGGCCTGTATGCCGCGTGCGTCGAGCGGGCGGCCGACACGGTGTGCGGGGCCATCGAGTCGGTGTTCGACGGCTCGCCCGGGATCGCGATGGCCGAACGCACGCTCGAGGTCGTCATCGGTGTCCTCGCGCGGCGACCGCACGATTGGAACGTGCTGCTCGACACCTCGCATCCGGCCGACGGTGTCGCCGCCGACGCCGCGTACCGGGCCCGGCGGCGCATCGCCGATCAGGCCCAGCGCGGCGCCGCCGCCTTGCTCGCGGAGCGCGGAATCACCGACGCCGCCGACCTGTCCGCACTCACCGACGTCTGGATGGGCGTGGTGTCGGCCATGGTGAACTGGTGGCTGCGGCATCCGGACGAAAGCGCGGACGCGATGATCGCCCGCTGCCGACGGCTCATGGGCGCGCTGTTCTGAGCGCGCCGGCCAGGTCGTCGAGCAGCCGCCGCTTGGACCTGGCGCCGACGACGGTCCGCACCGGGATGCCGTCGCGGAACAGCATCATGGTCGGCATCGACAGCACGGCGTAGTCCGCGGTGGTCTGCGGATTGGCGTCCACGTCGAGCTTGACGATCGTCATCCGGCCCGCTTCCTCGCGGGCCAGCTCGTCCAGCACCGGCTCGATCATCTTGCACGGTGGGCACCAGGTGGCGGTGAACTCGACGAGCACCGGCAGGTCGGCATCGAGCACCTCGCGAGCGAAGGTTACATCGGTCACGGTGGCGACGGTCTCGGTCATGGTCTCTCCTCGGTGGCCGGGGCCCGGAAATTGCCCCGATGAGGTGACGGTAGGGATTGACCTCGACGTCAAGGCAAGTCGTCCGGAGCCATTGGTCGGCCGTCCAGGAGGACGGCCGACGAGCAGCAGCGATAGCGCTGACCGGCCGGATGATGCGATCTTCCATCTATACGTGCCGGTAACCCTCGCACGCTGTTCACATATAAGGAGTAGAGGTGCACACTGCCCTTGAACCGGAGTTCGAATTCGCACCCGTCCCGGGCAACGTCCTAGGTATTGGAAAGGAGTCGGCGAGTGTTCAGCCGCATCGCCATCGTCAACAGGGGAGAGGCCGCTATGCGGCTCATCCATGCCGTCCGTGATCTGGCAGCGGCGACCGGGCTACCGATCGAAACGGTCGCCCTGTACACCGACGTCGACCGCAACGCCACGTTCGTCCGGTCGGCCGATATCGCCTACGACCTCGGTCCGGCCTCGGCGCGCCCGTACCTGGATCTCAAGGTGCTCGAGAAGGCACTGGTCGCGACCAAGGCCGACGCGGCCTGGGTCGGCTGGGGCTTCGTGGCCGAGGACCCGGCCTTCGCCGAACTGTGCGAGCACATCGGCGTCACCTTCATCGGCCCGAGCGCGGACGCCATGCGCAAGCTGGGCGACAAGATCGGCGCCAAGCTGCTCGCCGAAGAGGTCGGCGTACCCGTCGCGCCGTGGAGCCGGGGCGGGGTCGACACGGTCGAGGACGCCATCACGGCAGCCGCCGAGATCGGCTACCCGCTGATGCTGAAGGCGACCGCGGGCGGCGGTGGCCGCGGTATCCGCATGATCACCAACGAAGCCGAACTCGTCGACGCCTACGAGCGCACCCGCCAGGAAGCCGCGCGGGCGTTCGGCAGCGGCGTCGTGTTCCTGGAGCGCCTGGTCACCGGCGCCCGGCACGTCGAGGTGCAGGTGATCGCCGACGGCCAGGGCACGGCGTGGGCGCTCGGCGTCCGCGACTGCTCGGTGCAGCGGCGCAACCAGAAGGTCATCGAGGAGTCGGCGTCGCCGGTGCTGAGCCCCGAGCAGACCGCCGAACTGAAGGCGTCGGCCGAGCGGCTCGCCGTCGCGGTCGGCTACTGCGGCGCCGCGACCGTGGAATTCCTCTACCACCCGGGCGAGCAGCTCTTCGCGTTCCTCGAGGTCAACACCCGCCTCCAGGTCGAACACCCGATCACCGAGTGCACCACCGGTTTCGATCTTGTCCAGGCCCAGCTGTCGGTGGCCTCCGGCAACCGGCTCGAGGGTGAGCCGCCCGTCGAGCGTGGCCACGCTATCGAGGCGCGACTCAACGCCGAGGACCCCGACCGTGACTTCGCGCCCGCGCCGGGCCGCATCGTGCGCCTCGACCTGCCCGCAGGCCCCGGCATCCGCGTCGACACCGGTGTCAGCGAGGGCGACACCATTCCCGCCGACTTCGACTCGATGATCGCCAAGATCATCGCCTACGGCCGCGACCGGGACGAGGCGCTGGGCAGGCTGCGCCGGGCGATGGCGCAGACCAGGGTCGTCATCGAAGGCGGCGCGACGAACAAGAGCTTCGTCCTCGACCTGCTCGACCAGCCCGAAGTGATCGACGCCAGCGCCGACACCGGCTGGATCGACCGGGTGCGCAGCGAGGGCCGCCTGGTGACGCATCGCCACTCCGCCATCGCGCTCGCGGCCGCCGCGATCGACGCTTACGAGGACGACGAGCGGGTCGAACGGCACCGGCTGATCTCGACCGCGTCCGGTGGGCGTCCGCAGGTGCAGCACGAGAGCGGGCGCCCGCTCGATCTCAAGCTGCGTGGCGCGAGCTACCGGGTCCGCGTGGCCCGCATCGGCGCGCACCGGTTCCGCGTCGGCATCGAGGCAGGGACCGAGCTGGTCACCGCCGACGTCGACCTCGAGCGGTTCGATCTGCACACCGGCCAGATCGTCGTCAACGGTTCCCGCTACCGCTTGGTCACCGGCACCCACGGTCCGACCCATGTGATCGACGTCGATGGCGTCACCCACCGGATCAGCCGCGACGAGGGCGGCGTCGTCCGCTCGCCCGCACCCGCGCTGGTCGTCGGCACCCCGGTCGAGGTCGGCGCCGAGGTCGAGGCGGGCGCCGCGGTGCTCGTGCTGGAGAGCATGAAGATGGAGACGGTGCTGCGCGCGCCGTTCCGCGCCCGGCTGAAGGAATGCGCGGTCTCGGTCGGCACCCAGGTCGAGACCGGCGCACCGCTGCTGCGACTGGAACCGCTCGCCGACGACGACGAGGCCACCGAGACCGAAACGGCAGGCACGGTCGAGCTCGACCTGCCCAGTGAGCCCGCACCGCGTCAGACAGACGAGCGGCTCGCCCGCGGCCTGCAGGACCTGCGGAGTCTGCTGCTCGGCTTCGACGTCGATCCGCACGACGACCGCCGCGTCCTCGCCGACTACCTCGCGGCCCGCCGCGAATCCGTCGCGGCCAACCACCGGCCGCTGGCCGAGGAACTCGAACTCGTCGAGGTGTTCGCCGATCTCGCCGCGCTGAGCCACAACCGCTCGGCCGACGACGAACCCGACCAGAGCCACGTGCACAGCGACCGCGAGTACTTCCACACCTACCTGCAGAGCCTCGATGCCGATCGGGCCGGTCTGCCGGAGTCCTACCGCGCCAAGCTCGCGCAGGCGCTCGGCCAGTACGGCGTCACCGAGCTGGACCGCACGCCCGACCTGGAATCCGCGGTCTTCCGGATCTTCCTCGCCCAGCAGCGGCCCGCCGACACCGTCGAGGTCATCACGACGCTGCTGCGGGAGTGGCTGCGCGAGCCGATGCCGGACCAGGTGCTGCGCGAACCCGTCGGCCTGGCGCTGGAACGACTGGTCGTGGCCACCCAGGTGCGTTTCCCGGTGATCGCCGACCTGTGCCGCGGCCTGGTGTACGGCTGGTACGGCCAGCCGCTGCTGCGCCGCAACCGTGCCCGCGTCTACACCAATGTCCGCAGGCACCTGACGCATCTGGACGCGCATCCGGACACGGCCGATCGCGCCGATCGCATCGCCGACATGGTGCGCAGCACCGAACCGCTGGTGCGGCTGCTCGGCCAGCGGCTCGAGCGCAACAAGCCGGACCACACACCGATGCTCGAGGTGCTGACCCGCCGCTACTACGGCAACAAGGGTGTCACCGGCGTCCACACCGAGCACGTCGGTGGCTGCGCCTTCGTCGTCGCCGAGCGTGACGGCGCGAGCCTGGCCTCGGCCGCGGTGAGTTTCGACGCGCTCGGCACCGCGCTGAGCGGGCTCGGCGAGCTGGCGAGCGGCGCGGCCTCGGTCGACGCCGACATCTACCTGAGCTGGGTAGCTCAGCCCGAGGACTCCGACGCGATGGCGGCGGCACTGCAGGAAGTTCTCGCCGCGCACCAGCTGCCCCCGCAGGTGCACCGCATCACCGCCACGGTCGCGGGCAGCAACGGCGCGGTCATGCACCACCACTTCACCTTCCGGCCCTCGGCCACCGGGATGGCGGAGGAGCGCTTGATCCGCGGCCTGCACCCCTACATCGCGCAGCGGATGCAGATGGAGCGGCTGCGCAAGTTCGACCTCACCCGGCTGCCGTCCTCGGACGACGAGGAGGTCTACCTGTTCCGGTGTGTGGCGAAGGGCAATCCGTCCGACGACCGCCTCATCGCCTTCGCCCAGGTCCGCGACCTGGCCGCGCTGCGCGACCAGGACGGCAGGCTGCTCGCCCTGCCCACGGCCGAGGCCACCATCGCCACCTGTGTCGACTCGATCCGGCGGGCCCAGTCCCGGCGGCCGTCGGCCAAGCGCCTCAACACCAACCGCATCGTGATGTACATCTGGCCGCCGATGGACGTCACGAGGGACGAACTGCGGACCATCGGCGGGCACGTGCTGCCGACGGCGGCGGGCGCCGGGCTGGAGGAGATCCTGCTCATCGCGCGGCAGCGCGACGCGAAGACCGGTGAGCTGACGAAGGTCGGTGTGCGCATCTCCTTCGACGCCACCGGTGGCTCCGAGGTGACGGTCGGCGACCTGTCCGACGAGCCGGTCGAGCCCGTCGACGAGTACCGGCAGAAGGTGCTGCGGGCCGCGGCGCGCAACACCGTGTACCCGTACGAATTGACCGGTCTGCTCGGCGATTTCGCCGAGTACGACCTCGACGCCGACCATACGCTGGTGCCCGTCGACCGGCCGAAGGGCCGCAATATCGCGGCGATCGTCGCCGGTGTCGTCACCACGCCGACCACCCAGTATCCCGAAGGTGTCACCCGCGTGCTGCTGCTCGGCGACCCGACCAAGTCGCTGGGTGCGCTGTCGGAACCCGAGTGCCGCCGGGTGATCGCCGCGCTCGATCTCGCCGAACGCCTGCAGGTTCCGCTCGAGTGGTACGCGCTGTCCTCCGGCGCCCGGATCTCGATGGGATCCGGCACCGAGAACATGGACTGGGTCGCGGCCGCGCTCAAGCGCATCGTCGAGTTCACCCAGGACGGCGGCGAGATCAACATCGTCGTCGCCGGCATCAACGTCGGCGCGCAGCCGTACTGGAATGCCGAGGCCACCATGCTGATGCACACCAAGGGTGTGCTGGTGATGACGCCGGAGTCGGCGATGGTGCTCACCGGCAAGCAGTCGCTGGACTTCTCCGGTGGCGTGTCGGCCGAGGACAACTTCGGTATCGGCGGCTACGACCGGGTGATGGGCCCCAACGGCCAGGCGCAGTACTGGGCGCCGAACCTGCCCGCCGCCCGCGACGTGCTGATGGCGCACTACGACCACACCTACGTCGCCCCGGGCGAGCAGGCGCCGCGCCGGTCGCAGACGGTCGACCCGATCGATCGCGACATCTCCGGCTACCCGCACGTGCTGGCCGACAGCACCTTCGCCACCGTCGGCGAGATCTTCTCCGCCGCCGCCAACCCGGATCGCAAGAAGCCCTTCGACATCCGGACCGTGATGCGGGCGCTGGCCGACCAGGACCACCCGGTGCTGGAGCGCTGGGCCGGGATGGCCGACGCCGAGACCGCGGTGGTGCAGGACGCGCATCTGGGCGGAATCCCGGTGTGCCTGCTGGGCATCGAGTCACGCAACGTGCCGCGGCGCGGTTACCCGTCGACCGACGGGCCCGACACCTACACCGCGGGCACGCTGTTCCCGCAGTCGTCGAAGAAGGCCGCCAGGGCCATCAACGCGGCCAGCGGCAACCGGCCGCTGGTGGTGCTGGCGAACCTGTCCGGCTTCGACGGTTCCCCGGAGTCGATGCGCAAGCTGCAGCTCGAGTACGGCGCCGAGATCGGCCGCGCCATCGTGAACTTCCAGGGCCCCATCGTGTTCTGCGTGATCTCGCGCTATCACGGCGGCGCGTTCGTGGTGTTCTCCAAGGCGCTGAACCCGAACATGACCGTGCTCGCGCTGGAAGGCTCGTTCGCGTCGGTCCTCGGTGGCGCACCGGCCGCCGCGGTGGTGTTCGCCGGCGAGGTCAACAGCCGGACTGCGGCCGACCCGCGCGTCCGCGACCTGGAAACCCAGGCCGCCAACGCGTTCGGCACCGACCGCGCGACCCTGACCGCGGAACTCGACGAGGTCCGTTCCTCGGTCCGCGCGGAGAAGCTGGGCGATGTGGCCGCGGAGTTCGACCGCGTCCACAACATCCAGCGCGCCGTCGAGGTCGGCTCGGTCGACGCCATCGTCAGCGTCGCCGAACTGCGTCCCCGGATCATCGACGCCATCGAGACCCGCTTGCCTCGGTAGCCGTCGGAAGCTGGTGAGCTGAGCTGCCCACCCCGGATGATCCGGGGTGGGCAGTTCCATGTCGGATCGGGCTAGCGGCTCACCGGACCCCGGCGCGGACCCGCAGGTCGCGGGCGAGGTGGTCGCGCTGTTCGATGACCAGGCGGCGCAGTGCGCCTGGTGCGTCGGCGTGGTCGGCGAGCCAGGTATCGACGCGATCGAGCGAATCACCGGCGGGGAACAACCCGTTGACGATGCGGCGGGCGATCTCGATGCTGCGCTGTTCCCATACCGTGCGCAGCGCCGCGAAGTACTCGTCGTCGTAGCGGGCGATCAGATCGCGGCGTCCACCCGCACGGAAACCGGTGATGACCGCGTCGAGGTGGTCGTTGGTCAGGGTGGTGTCGCCCAGTGCCGAGGCCCATGCCGCGGCCTTCACCTCCGCGTCGGGTCGCGCCGCCAGTGCCCGCCGGTGCGCGGTGCGGCCCGACGCCGTGTCGTCGTGTGCGAGTTCGGCATTCAGATCGGCGGCGGTCGCCGCGCCGGTCGCGGCCAGCGCGGTCCACAGCGCCCAGCGCAGATCGGGATCGAGGGGAAGTCCCTCCGGTACGGGGGTATCGCCGAGGAGTATCGAGCGGATGTCCGTGGCGCGGCGCGGGTCGAAGGTGGCGGCGGTGGCCGTCGCCCGTGCCCAGGCCAGCTGCGCGCCGGATCCCGGTTCCGATGAATACAGTGTCGCCCAGCTGGATTCGAGCCATTCACCGCGCCATCCGCGCCATCCGTCCCGGGCGCTGTCGGGCAGATAGTGATTGACGGCGAAGGACGCGTTCGACAGCACGGCGGTCAGCAGCGCCATGTTCGTTTCGGCGGGCGCGAAGTCGCGGGCCATCGCCAGATAGCGGTCGACCTCGAGCTCACCGTCGCGTGCGGCGTTCCACAGCGCCGACCAGATCAATCCGCGCGCCAGCGGGTCGGTGACCCGATCCAGCGAACGTTCGACGGTGGCAAGGGAATCCGCGTCGAGGCGGACCTTCGCATAGGTGAGGTCCCCGTCGTTGAGCAGGCGCAGCGGGGCGGGCGCGAGCGCGACCGGGGTCCGTTCGTCGACGATGTCGAGCTCTACGCGTTCACGTCGCACGAGGTCGCCCGCGGCATCGAAGTCGTAGAGCCCGACGGCCAGCCGGTGCGGCCGCGGGTCGGTCTGCACGATCGCACCGCCGTCGAGTGTCAGCGTGGACATTCCGGACGTCTGCAGCCAGGCCCGCGCCCAGCCCGCCAGGTCACGCCCGGAGTCCGCGGACAACTCGGTCAGCAGATCCGCCAGCGTCGTGTTGCCGAACGCGTGTGTCCGGAAATACCGGCGCACACCCGTGAAGAACTCCGCCCGGCCGACATAGGCGACCAGCTGTTTGAGCACGCTGGCACCCTTGGCGTAGGTGATGCCGTCGAAATTGAGTTTGGCGGCCTCGAGATCGGGGATGTCCGCGACGATCGGGTGCGTCGTGGGCAGCTGGTCCTGCAGATACGCCCAGGCCTTACGCCGGTTCGCGAACGCCACCCAGGCGTCGGTCCACTCCGTGGCCTCGACGCTGGCCAGGGCGCCCATGAAGTCGGCGAAGGACTCCTTGAGCCACAGATCGTCCCACCACACCATCGTGACCAGATCGCCGAACCACATGTGGGCCATCTCGTGCAGGATCGTGTTCGCCCGGCCCTCGTACTGCGCGGCGGTGGCCGCGCCACGGAACACATACGCCTCGGTGAACGTGACCAGGCCGGGGTTCTCCATCGCGCCCAGGTTGTACTCGGGAACAAACACCTGGTCGTACTTGCCCCACGGATACGGGTAGTCGAAATGCTCGGCGAAGAAGTCCAGACCCTGCTTCGTCACCTCGAAGAGGGTGTCCGCGTCCAGGTACCCGGCCAGGGAAGCGCGGCACAGGATACCGAGCGGAATGGTGAGTTCGCCTCGCGTCCAGGAGGATTCGACCCGGTGGTACGGGCCCGCCGCCACCGCGGTGATGTAGGTGGAGATCGGCAGCGTGGGGGAGAACTCGACCGTGCGATGCGCGCCGTCGTCCTCGACCGCCGCGACGGGCCGGTTCGACACGACCTCCCATCCGGACGGCGCCGTCACCACAAAGGTGAACGGCGCCTTCATGTCCGGCTGCTCGAAGCACGCGAAGACCCGGCGCGCGTCGGCAGGCTCGTATTGGGTGTAGAGGTAGGTCGCGCCGTCGACCGGATCGAGGAACCGGTGCAGGCCCTCACCCGAGCGGCTGTACTCGCCGGTGGCCCGCACGACGACCACATTCGTCGCCGCCAAGTCGCCGACCGTGAGCCGGGCTCCGTCGTACTCGACGTCCACCTCCCGGCCGTTCACCGTCACCGACTCGACCGAGAGCCCGAGGAAGTCGAGCCACGTCTGCGCGGTGGTGGCGTCGAAGGTCACGGTCGTCGTGGTGGCGAACCCGGCCCGATCCTGCTCTCGGGCGCCCGAGAGGTCGAGTTCGACGCGGTAGTCGTGGACGGTGACCGCCGCTGATCGCGCGGCGGTCTCGGAACGGGTCAGGTTCGCGGTAGGCACGGTTCGATCCTGCCAGCCGCGGCAGCCCGCCGCGGTACGCTCGCGTCGGCGGGGCTGGGGCGCGCACTATCGCGCGATGCGCACCCCGCGGGACAGAATCACGCCGAGGGCGATCATGCCGAGGCCGAGGGTGAAGTGCAGCCAGTTGTCGGCGGTGTTGATCGGCACGAAATTGGCGGCACTGTCCTGGTCGACGAGCAGCCCGTACACCCACAGGACCAGATAGATCAGCCCGCCGCCGATCAGATACGTCCGTGACTGTGCCGCGCCGACCGCGGCGAGCACACCGGCGAACCCGAAGACCAGGTGCACGATGTTGTGCAGCACCGACACCGTGAAGATGCCGAACAACTGAGCGTCGGAGTGGTGGCCCGCCCATTCGAGACTGCTGTAGTCGGTGGTGATGCCGGGGATGAATCCGAGGACGCCCACCAGCAGGAAGACCGCACCCACGACCAGGGCGGCGAGCTGAATCGGCGTCCGCGCGGCCTGCATGTTGCCGACGGGAGTGGACATGGCGTTGTCCTTTCATGGCGGTGGGCGGGTCGCACGGCGACTCGCACCATTCGGACAACAAGCGCGTGCCCGGTGAGCGCCGGGGCAAACCGGACTCAGTACTGGGGATCCATCCGGCACCGGCTCGCGGACTGTGCGGTCGGGATGTGGCCCTCGCCCGGATCGAAACGCCAGTGCGCGATCGGCCCCACCGCTCGCCAGCGCAGGCCGGCGCCGTCCGCCACGACCTCGTAGACGGCGTCACTCCCGCTGACCAACTGCTCACCCACGCAGTAGTCGGTGTACTCGGTGCCCGGCTGGATCGCCCCGGCGCTGAAGCGCCCGGTGGGATCGGCCGCCGCGCCGGGATTGGCGACGGTGCCTGCCCGGTTCGCCGATGATCCGCGATTCCAGCGCGCGCTCCCGTCCACTGCGCTGCCGCAGGTGAAGTTCCAGCCACCGGCCACGACGGTGGTTCCCTGAGCGTGGGGCGCTCCGGCCCACAGGCAGGTCCCGCCGGTGTCGGCGGACGCGGTGCCTGCCGAGAGTCCGAACAATCCCGCGGCCGTGACCGATGCCAGGATCGCCGCACCGCAGCGCCGTGCATGTCCGCTCCGCCCTGAAACTGCCTGATCGTCAACGCTTTTCATACTGCAATGGTGGTGCTGCCCTGGCTCCGGCACATCCGGTCCCGACCCGGAACTCCGGTTCAGGGATTCCCCTCGGTCAGCCCTGACCGAAGGCCGCGCAGTGCCCCGAGCAGCGGCATCAGCTGTTGATCATCGCAGGGGTAGGCCGCTGCCGAGCACCATCGTCAGCCGGCGTACACGGCATCGGTGGGCAGGCGTACCAGGCCGAGGTGATCGCATCGCCGGACCAACGGTGTGAGGATGCCGTCGGCCTCGGCGGAGCGGCCTGCCTGCCGCAGCGCGCTCCCGAGCAGGAACCCCGCGCGCATCGCGGCCATCGGCCTGTGCTCGGCGTCGATCCCGGCGACCAGGATTTCGGCACGCTCGATCGCGAGCCGGTGCCGATCGGGGTCGGGCTCGGCCAGCAGCAGCCGGATCGCGGAGTCCTCGTCGAGTTCGTCGACGGCGGTGACGATGCCGTCGTCGCGACGGATCTGGCGCGGTCGCAGGATCGCCGCGGTCAGGCTGGGATCCAGCGCGAAGCCGAGCCGCACTCGTTCGTTGTGTATCCGAGCGGCCAGGCGAGGCAGGTCGAGGCGCTCGGCGTGCGCCATCCCCTCGTCGAGGAGTTCTCGCGCGCCGTCGCGGTCGCCGCGCAGCATGCGCACCCGCGCGCCGACGGCGTAGGTCGCCAGCATGAAATCGACACCGCCACCGCCCTCGGCGGACAGCTCCCTGCTCTGCGTGAGCAGATCCGCGGCGGCGTCGAGGTCGCCTGTCTCGTAGCGCAATTCACCGAGCATGGCGCAGGCGAGGCGGGTCGCGTGGGCGGCGGAACCCATCGTGGCGCAGGCGCTGTCGAGCGCGCCGGTGAACAGGTCCTCCGCGCCCGCGATGTCGAGCTGTTCCCTGGCCGCCAGCCCGGCGAAGCAGCGCCCGTACACGGACAGGAACGGGCCGGTCGCCTCGTGATAGGGCGCCGCCCAGAGCTGCCACCGCCGCGCCTCGGCGAAGTCGAAGCGCTGGATCGCCGCGTAGGTGGCGATATTGGCCGCTACGCCCGGGATTCGCGGCGAGAAGGCATCGGGCCGCGCCAGCGCTTCACTGATCAGACCGTCCAGGCCGGACACCCGGTCGGCGAACATCTCGCGGACACTGATCGCGGCGTCGGCTTCGGTGCGCAGCTCGAGTTGTTCGGGTTCGGCCGGCGCGGCCGCGGCCAGCGCGGCCTCGAAGCGGGCGAGGGAGGCCACGGTGGCAGCAGGTCTGCGCAAGACCAGATCGACCCAGACGCCGAACAGATGAATGCGCGGCCTGGCCTGGCACACGCCGGCGGGCAGCTTGGCCAGGATGCCTTGCAGCATCATCACATTCGACCGTTCCAGCAGGTAGCCCGCGCCCTCTTCGACGAGCGCGGCCGCCTGATCAGGATCGCCCGCGGCCAGCGCTTGCTCGACCGCCTCGTTGAGCAGATGGTGCTGGGCGAACCAGTCCGCCGCCCGGAGGCGGAGCGGGGCGATCTCCGCGGGCCGGTCCTGGGCCAGCCTGCGGCACAGGTATCCGGCGAACAACTGGTGATAGTGGTACCAGTTCCGGTCCGGGCTGTCGGGTAGCAGGAACAGACCGTGGTCGGCGATCTCGGCGAGCAGGTCGGCGGCGTCGGTGCGCCCGGTCAGCGCGGCGGCCAGCCCGCCACAGATGCGCTCGCAGATCGAGGTCGTCATGAGGAAATCGAGGGTGTCGGGAGCCAGCCCGTCGAGCACGTTCTCGGCCAGGAACGCGCCGATGTCAGGGTGGACGGCGAGGCTGTCGAGCAGATGGGCCGCATCCTCGCCGGCACGCAGCGAGAGCACGGTCAGCTGCAGCGCCGCGACCCAGCCGTCGGTGGCCCGGGTGAGCGCGGCGATCTCGTCGGCCGACATATGCACCCCACCTGCTTCGGCGAGGAACGCCCGCACCTCGTCGGGATCGAAACGCAAAGTGGCGGCATCGATCTCGGTGAGCTCACCGTGGATACGCAACCTGCTCAGCGGCAGCTCGAGCCGCGCGGTGCTCGTGACGACCAGCGGCAGGTGGTGGCAGCCGTGCTCGAGCAGGAACCGCAGCGCCGCCACCGACGTGGGCCGGGTGACCCGCTGCCAGTCGTCGAGCACCAATGTCACGCGCTGATCGCTGGTGTGCAATCCGTCGACGAGCGCGGTGAGCACGGCGCGGGTCGGGTCGTCGGGGTCGGCCTGCAGGAGCCGGTCGAGTTCCTCCGCGAGTGCGGGGACGGTGGGGCGGAGCGCTTCGACGAGGTGGGTGAGGAACCAGGCGACATTGTCGTCGTCCTCGTCGACGGTCAGCCACGCCACCGCGGCGCCGTGTTCGACCAGCTCGTCGCGCCATTGCGCGGCCAATGTGGTCTTGCCGAATCCGCTGGGCGCGTGGATGGCCGTGAGCCGGGTGCGCTCGCTCGTGCGCAAGTGCTCGAGCAGCCGTTTCCTGGCGAGGGTGGCCCTGGCCGGTGTCGGTGGACGGTACTTCGTGGCGGGAGTCGGCGGGGCGGTGGTCCGTTCGTGTGGCCGCGGTGGCGCCGCGGCCGGCGCCGCGGCCGGACGTTGTGTGCTCGGGACGCGCAGCACGTCGACCGGTGCGCCGGTACTGCGCTGGGCCGCAACCAGTTCCGCGCCGAGCGCGGCGGCGCTCTCCGGCCGGTCACCCGGTTCGGTGGCCATCGTGTGCTCGATGACGGCACGCACCTCGTCGGGCACATCCTGTTCGGTGAGATCGGGACCCGGCCGCGCGGACACCCGCAGGAACTGCGACAGCACCTGCTCACCGACCCGCCGCTCGTAGGCGACATGCCCGGTGAGCGCGCAGAACAGCGTGGCGCCGAGGCCGTACAGATCGGCGGCCGTGGTCGCGGGCGCACCACGCAGCACCTCCGGCGCGGCGAACGCGGGGGAGCCGGTGACGACGCCGGTGGTCGTGCGGAACCCGCCCAGGATCCTGGCGATCCCGAAGTCGGTGAGTTCCGGTTCGTTGTAGTCGCTGAGCAGGATGTTGGACGGTTTCACGTCGCGATGCAGGATGCCCGCCCGATGCGCGGTCTCGAGCGCGCCCGCCATCTTGACGCCCAGCCGCAGGATTGCCGTCCAGTCGAGCGGGCCGATGGTGTGGATGCGCTGCTCGAGCGAGCCGCGGGCGTGATAGGGCATCACCAGATAGGGGTGTCCGCCATGCGTGGTGCCCGATTGGAAGACCGCGACGATATTCGGATGACCGGACAGCCTGCCCATCGCCTGCTGCTCGCGCACGAACCGTTGCAGACCGTCGGGATCGAGCTCGGCGGTCAGCACCTTCACTGCGACGACGCGATCCAGATCGGGCTGCGTGCAGCGATACACGACGCCGAAACCGCCGCGGCCGATCTCCTCGGCCTCTTCGAAGCCCTCGGCGGCCAGCTCCGCCACGATTCCCGAAGCGGAGCTGCGCTGTGTCGGCAGGATGTCGGCCATGTCGGCTCGATTCGGTAACGCCCTCCTGGCGGTGCGCTGCTGCGGTCGCCACTATCGAGGATAGCTCCGTAGACAGCCGTGTTCGACCATCCTCAGACCGGCTTCGGCGACACCTCCTGCCACCAGTCGACGACACGGTCGACCACGGGGCCGGGATTCCGGACCCACTTGATGTGGTCGTTGCTCGCGCCGGCCGGGACATGGGCGGTGCGGTAGTCCCACCGGGTGACTTGCCCCGGGGCGAAAAGATCACGCGCGAAGGCGTCGATGGCGCGTCGGGGTGACAGGGCATCGTCCTCGAGCGAAATCACCAGCGCCGGAGTGGCGATCGCCTCCGGAGCGGGGTACGGCGTGCGGCCGGTCAACACCATCTTTGCCCATTCGCGCATCATCGTGCGTGCCCCGGGCGCGCCGAACGCCGGCTTGGGCAGATGGCCGAAAACGGAAGTCAGCACGGGCACAAGCGAAGCCATGACGGCGACCGGCAGGCCGAAGTTCGGGAAGTGGCGGTGGTAGGGCAGCGAACCGCCGACGGTGACCAGCCCGTCGGCGCCGGGGTGGGTGAGCTCATGGCCCGCGGCGAGCTGGGCGCCGAGGCTGTGACCGAGAACGATGACCGGCCGATCGGGTGCCCGGTCGCGGGCTTCGGCGACAGCCTGTGCGATGCCATCGATTTCGTCTTGATAGGACCAGTCGTTGCCACGAGAGGCCGGAGCCTCACCTCGCTCGAATCCACGTCGCGGCAGCGCGCGAGCGCTCCATCCACGAGCGGTGAACGCCGCGACGAGCGGCGCGTAGAAACGGGAGCCGATCGCCATGGCGGGTGCGATCAAGACGATGGGCGAATCCGCCGGCTCGGTGCTGCCCGAGTTCTGGTCGCTCGACCTGGTCATTGGTGCTCCTTCGATGCCGAGTCGGTGCCCGGCATTCATTGACGGTGGGCAACACCCAGGCTAATGTAAGCGGCGAAAACATCTGGCAGCGGGTCCGTGATCTCGGCCTCCTGTGTCGAGGTAGTCGGCGTGCGCATGATGTCGCATGGACTTGACCGCCTGGTGCCGCATCCGTTTCTAGTGCTACCGCATCAGGAGGTATTGATGGTGACGAAGGTTCTGATGGTGCTCACGGCCGCGGACCGCTGGACTCTGAAAGACGGCACGGTGCATCCGTCGGCTATTGGGCCGAGGAGGTCGCGTTTCCGCACCGGGCGTTCACCAAGGCCGGTTGGGATATCACCATCGCCACCCCGGGCGGAAAGGCGCCGACACTCGATCGGCTCAGTCTCGGTATCGCCGGTGGAATGCCGGGGAAACGTCGCGCGGTGCAGTCCTACCTGGACAGCATTCAGGACGAGCTCGCCACACCGGTGGCCCTCGATACCGTCGATGCCGACGCGTTCGACGTCGTTTTCTACCCCGGTGGCCACGGTCCGATGGAAGATCTGGCCTACGACCAGACCTCCGGTGCGCTGCTCGCCGATCGGCTGGCCTCCGGTAGGCCCCTTGCGCTGTTGTGTCACGCTCCCGCGGCGATCACGGCGGCGACCGGGACCGATGGGAAGAACCCGTTCGCCGGCCGCCGGATGACCGGGCTGTCCAATCGTGAGGAGCTGCTCAACCGCTTCGCCTGGAAAGCGCCGTGGCTGCTCGAGGACAGGCTCACGGAGCTGGGCGTCGACTATTCCATGAGTGCGATCCCGTTGCGGCCGCACGTGGTGGTCGACGGAAATCTCTACACCGGGCAGAACCCGCAATCTTCGGAAAAGCTGGCCGATCGGCTCATCGCCGACGTCGGTGCCGCTCGGCCGTCGACGTGACGATGCTCGCAAGCACCACACGCATCGAGTGTTGACACTGCTTACATTCGCGGTTAGCGTCGCAATTGCTTACGAAATGCGAGCAAGGGAGCTGCGCCGATGTCAACGACTCACCAGAGCACGGTCGAGGTAGATCTGGGTGGCCATCTGGTCACCGTCCCGAAGGGCGGCCTCTATGACCGCTACCGAATGAACACCGATGTCGACGAGATCGCTCGCGATCCCCGGGTCAGCGGTGTCGATTTCTTCCGGACACTGCCCAAGACCAAAGTCGACTCACCGATCGGGGAGACCTACACCCCGAATTTCTATTACCGCATGTCGAGCGCCCGGCTCACGATGCTCGCCCGATCGCGCGCGATCCGTTCCCGCCTGCCGGGCGAGCTGGCGCCGCTCGAGGTGGCACCGGGGATCGGGCTGGTCTCGGTGATGTTCTTCCGCTACGACGTGTGCGACATCGACTTCTACACCGAAGCGGCGGTCGGAATCGCCGTCCGCCCGGCCCGGCACGGCACACTCGGCTTCGTCGACCTGCTCGCCGGCCTCGGCAACGACCACCTCGAATCGTATGTGCTGTCGCTGCCGGTGAGTTCCGATATCGCCCAGGTGCGTGGGCACGACGGCTACGGATTCCCCAAGTGGGTCACCGAGCTCGACGTCGATATCGATGCCACGCGAACCACTGCCCGGGTCGTCGACGACGGTGGCGAGACCGACCTGTCGCTGTCGGTCGCGACGCCCTCGCAGACCCGATACCGCAGCGGCGACCGTGTGTCGACGCTCACCTCGTACACCTCGATCAAGGGCGGCTGGCATTCGACGCTGAGCCAGACCAACATCCTGTCGGCGGGTAGCGCACTGTTTCCCCGCGATGTCGATCTGCGGACGGGGCGTGGCCGCCTGTCCGAGGACTTGCGATCGCTCTCGCCGTTCAAGACCGTTCGTCTCGACGTGACAACGGAAGGCCAACTGGCACTGCATATGCCGGTTCCGACCTCGGTCCCGAGCCGGAACTAGACCCAGCACACCGCTGAGAGCAGGACCCGACCAGAAGGAGAGCGCGATGACGGAAATCAAGCCGGTTCTCGAGCCCGAAGCGGCGGAGTTCGCGGAAGCCACCGATGCCCCGCCTTTCCTGTTCCAGATGCCACCTGCCGAAGGGCGCAAGGTGGTCGACGAGGTCCAGGCGAGCGACGAGGGTAAACCCGCGATCGACGAGGAGTGGATCACCGTCGAGGGTGGGCCGACCGGTTCGGTGAAAGTCCGCATCGTCAAACCCGCCGGATCCACCGGAACCCTCCCGGTCGTCTTCTATATCCACGGCGCCGGTTGGGTTTTCGGTAATGCGCACACCCACGACCGGCTGGTCCGTGAACTGGCGGTCGGCGCCGACGCGGCTGTCGTGTTCCCCGAATACGACCTTTCTCCTGAGGCGAAGTATCCGACCGCGATCGAACAGAACTATGCGGCCGCGCAATGGGTCTTCGCGCACGGCGCCGAAAAGGGCCTGGATGCTTCCCGTTTCGCGGCCGTGGGTGACTCGGTGGGTGGCAATATGACCGCCGTCCTCACCTTGATGGCCAAAGATCGTGGTGATGTCCACATCTCGCAGCAGGTGCTGTTCTATCCCGTGACGGACGCCGATTTCGATACCGCGTCCTATCGCCAGTTCGCCGAGCACTATTTCCTCGCCCGCGAGGGCATGAAGTGGTTCTGGGACCAGTACACCGACAACGACGCGCAGCGCGACGAGATCTACGCCTCCCCGCTGCGTGCTTCGGTCGACCAGTTACGTGGTCTGCCACCGGCATTGGTGATCACCGGCGAAGCCGACGTGCTGCGTGACGAGGGCGAAGCCTATGCGGCCAAGCTCCGTGCGGCGGGTGTGCCGGTGACCCAGGTGCGCTTCGGCGGGATCATCCACGACTTCGTGATGATCAATTCGATGCGCTCGACCCAGGCAGCGAACGCCGCCATCAAGCTGGCGCAGGACACCCTGCGCGCAGCGCTGCACTGATTCCGGCGGGCCGCTGATCGCCCGCCTCTCTCGTCGAACATCTTGGAGCCCGTTATGTCACTGGACCACGCCACCCGGCCCGCCGCTGTCCGCGGCGCCGGTCTTCCGCCGTCGCTGAGTCCCGCGCTGCTCCGGCGACTGGCCGCCCGTGTCGCGGCCGGGCCGGACGCCGCGCAGGTCACGACCACGATCCCGTTCACGGGGGATCCGCTGGCCGCGCTGCCGGTGTCGACACCCGCCGATGTCGAGGCGGCGTTCGCCCGCGCCCGTGACGCCCAGGCCGCGTGGGCCGCGACGCCGGTAGCCGCGCGTAAGGCGATCCTGCTGCGTTTTCACGACCTGGTGCTCGAGCGGCAGCACGAAGCACTGGACCTGATGCAGGCCGAGAACGGCAAAGCCCGTCGCGACGCCTTTCTCGAGATCACCGACATCGCGATCGCGACCCGGTACTACGCGCGCAGCGCTGCCAAACTGCTCGCGCCCACACGCCGCCGCGGCGCTATTCCGGTGCTGACCCACACCACCGAACTGCATCACCCCAAGGGTGTCGTCGTGGTCATCTCACCGTGGAACTATCCACTGAGTATGGGTGCGGGAGATGCGATTCCGGCGCTGCTGGCCGGGAATGCGGTCGTGCAGAAGCCCGACACCCAGACCGCGCTGACCGCGCTGTGGGCATTGGATCTGATGCACGAAGCCGGTCTACCGAGCGGGGTGTGGCAGATGGTGGTGGGCCGCGGCAGTTCCCTCGGCACGCCGTTGATGGACAACGCGGACTACATGATGTTCACCGGGTCCACCGCCAGCGGCCGCCAGATCGCCCGCGACGCCGGTGAACGCCTGATCGGCGCCTCCCTCGAACTCGGCGGCAAGAACCCGATGATCGTCCTCGACGACGCCGATATCGAGCGCACCGCCGCCGGCGCGGTGTCGGCCTGCTTTTCCTCGACCGGGCAGCTGTGCGTGTCCATCGAACGGATGTATGTGGCCGAGTCGATCCGCGACGAGTTCGTGGCCGCGTTCGTCGCCCGCACCGAGGCATTGACCATCGGTGCGGTCTACGACTACAGCACCGACGTCGGCTGCCTGACCAACCAGTCGCAGCTGGACACCGTCACCGCCCACGTCGAGGACGCGGTCGCCAAGGGTGCCACGGTACTGGCCGGGGGTCGTGCCCGCCCTGATCTCGGGCCGCTGTTCTACGAGCCGACGATCCTCACCGGTGTCACTCCGGACATGACGCTCTACGGCCACGAGACCTTCGGTCCGGTCGTGTCGATCTACTCCTTCGGTGATGTCGACGAGGCGATCGAACGGGCCAACGCCACCGCCTACGGCCTCAACGCCAGTGTCTGGACCCGCAACGGCGCCAAGGGGCGTGCGGTCGCGGCCCGGGTGCACGCGGGCACGGTCAACGTCAACGACGCCTACGCCGCCGCCTGGGGCAGTGTCGATTCGCCGATGGGTGGCATGGGTGATTCCGGTCTCGGTCGCCGCCACGGCGCCGACGGCATGCTGAAGTACACCGAAGCGCAAACGGTTGCGCATCAGCGGGTCCTGGGCTTCAGCGCACCGGCAGGTTTCTCCGAGAGCGCGTGGGCCGCCACCCTGACTGTCGTGCTGAAGGGAATGAAGAGACTCGGCGCGCGGTGATGCCGCGGCGACGGTGACGGTGGTCTCGAATGGTTGACGGGACCTCGGCCGAGAGTAATGTTATTGGTGCTTACATTATTGCCGAGCGAAAAGGTTTCCTATGTTCGCGGTGACACCAGACGGCTATGGCGGTCCGGAAGTCATGAAATGGGCGCAGGTGGACGACCTGCCCGCCCCCGCCGAGGGAGAGGTGGCGGTGGATGTCGTGGCCGCGGGAGTCAACCGCGCCGACATCATGCAGCGGCAGGGCTTCTATCCGCCACCTCCTGGCGCCAGTGACATCCTCGGCCTCGAGGTTTCCGGCGTCGTCGCCGCCGTCGGTCCCGGCGTGGAGGGCTGGCAACCCGGCGACGCGGTGTGCGCGCTGCTGTCCGGTGGTGGCTACGCCGAACGCGTCAACGTCCCGGCCACTCAGCTGCTGCCCGTCCCCGACGGGGTGAGCCTGACCGCCGCCGCGGCGCTGCCCGAAGCTGCCGCCACCGTCTGGTCGAACATCGTGATGGCAGGCGGGCTCCGAGAGGGGCAGACCCTGCTGGTCCACGGCGGCGGCAGCGGCATCGGCACGCACGCGATCCAGGTGGGTCGTGCGCTGGGCGCCCGCGTGGCGGTCACCGCCGGATCGCAGTACAAGCTGGACCGCTGCGCAGAACTCGGTGCGAACACCCTGATCAACTACCGCGACGACGATTTCGTGAAGGTCGTGACCGCGGAATACGGCGGCGCCGACGTGATCCTCGACATCATGGGCGCCGGCTACCTGCGGCGGAACGTGGCAGCGCTCGCCGAAGACGGTGCCCTCGCCATCATCGGCCTGCAGGACGGTGCCGCCGCCGAACTCGACCTCGGTCTCATGCTGTTCAAGCGGGCTTCGATCCACGTGACGGGCCTGCGTCGCCGTCCGCGCAGCGGCCCTGGCTCCAAGGCGGAGATCATCGCCGAACTGCGGCAGAAGCTGTGGCCGCTGATCGCCGACGGCGCTGTTACACCGGTGGTCTCCGCGGAAATCCCCATTGCCGACGTCGCCGAGGCGCACCCGCTGCTGGACTCCGCCGAGACCGTCGGCAAAGTGCTGCTCACCATCCGTGAGCCCTGAGTCGACGCGCTAGGCGGGCGGGCCCGACAGCTGTAGTACCGCGAAAACGGTACTGCGGACCCGCTCGTCGATGTCCTCGGTGTCGAACTTGCCGTGGAGGTAGAGAAAAGCCAGGCCGTGGACCAGTGCCCACATCGCCGTCGCCAGCGAGTCCTCATCGGCGTCGGGAAATACCTGCCGCACAATCGATCTGACGTATTCGTGGATCGCGGTGGTCGCGGCGACCCGTTCCGGGCTGGTCGGATCGCACGGATCGGAGAACATCACCCGGAACAGTGCGGGCCGGGCCAGTGCGAACCGAACGTAGGCGACAGCGACCGCGGCGAGGTCGTCGGCGGTGCTCGGTGCCGGGCTCGCGGCCACCAGGTGTTCGGCCAGATCGCGATAGCCGACGGCGGCGACCGCGGACAAGAGGGCGTCGCGGTCGGCGAAATGGCGGTACGGCGCGGCCGTCGATACCCCGGCGCGGCGTGCGGCCGCCCGGAGTGAGAGGTCTGCCGCGCCGTCCTCTTCGAGGAGCTCCACGGCCGCGCGCACCAGCGCGCTCGGGAGATCGCCGTGGTGATACGACGTGTTCGACGGTGACATGGAACAAATTTAGCAAGTGTTGACACTGCTTACATATATCTCTACTGTTAGTCCTCGCACACGAATGTAAGCAGTGTTAATATGCGTGCCGGAAAGGAGCCATCGATGTCGAGCGGTTCGGACTCGGTCGGATTGTTCTCGCCCCTGCGGCTGCGATCCGGTCAGGTGCTGCAGAACAGGATCGCCAAAGCGGCGATGGAGGAGGGCATGGCGGGTACCGCCCAGCTGCCCGATGAGCGCCTGGTCGCGCTGTATCGGCGCTGGGGAGCGGGCGGCGCGGGCCTGCTGATCACCGGAAACGTGATGGTGCATGCCGAAGCGCTGACCGGGCCCGGCGGCATCGTCCTCGATGCGGACGCGCCGTTGGAACCCTTCGCGGCATGGGCTCAGGCGGGCAAGGCCGCCGGTGCGACCATGTGGATGCAGATCAGTCACCCCGGTCGCCAGGTGCAGGCGCGCATGCCCGGTGTCGTCTGGGGGCCGTCGGATATCGCGGTCGAGCTGGGTCGTCACTCCAAGCGGTTCGGTCAGCCGGTGGCGATGACGCCGTGGCAGATCCACGAGACCATCGGTCGTTTCGTCACCACGGCTCAGCGTGCTGAACAGGCAGGTTTCGACGGTGTGGAAGTCCATGCCGCGCACGGGTATCTGCTGTCGCAGTTCCTGTCGCCGCTGGTGAACAATCGCACCGACGAGTGGGGTGGGTCGCTCGAGAACCGCGCGCGGCTGCTGATCGAGATCGTGCGGGGCATTCGCGGCGTGGTGGCGCCTGATTTCGCTGTCGCGGTGAAGCTGAATTCCGCGGATTTCCAGCGCGGCGGTTTCGATGCCGAGGACGCGCACACGGTGATCGGGATGCTCGCGTCACTCGGCGTCGACCTCGTCGAAGTGTCCGGCGGCAGCTACGAGAGCCCGGCCATGTCCGGCCGCCCCACCGACGGCCGCACCGCGGCGCGGGAGGCGTACTTCTTGGAACTGGCCGCGGAACTGGGCAAGACCAGCGCGCTGCCGCTTATGCTGACCGGTGGCATCTCGCGGCGGGAAACCGCCGAACGCGTCCTGGACAACAATGTCGAACTGATCGGCATGGCCACCGCACTGGCGGTCACCCCCGATCTGCCCCACCGCTGGCGGGAGAAGCTCGAAGCGACCAGGACCATGAAGCCGGTGACCTGGACGGACAAGGCGCTCGCCTCGGCGACCGAGATGGCGATGGTCCGCTACCAGATGCGGCGCATGGCGATCGGCTCCCATCCCGCGCTCAATGTCAGCCCGACCTTGGCGATGCTCGCCGATCAGCGCGTGCAGACTCGTGCGCTGCGCCGCTATGCGCGATGGCTGGCCGCGAAGCAGCGGAACCAGTCGACGGCGCCGTCCCGTGCGTCGGTGCGCTGATTCACGATCCCGAAGGAGAATCTCTATGACCGGACGCATCGTCCTACTCGGTGCCACCGGCTACACGGGTGGTCTCGTCCTCGATGCCCTCCTGCGCCGGGGACTGAAACCCGTTGTCGCAGGGCGCAATCCCGAAGCTTTGGCGGCGATCGCCGAGCGTTCCGGCGGTCTCGACTACGCCCTCGCCGATGTCGCGGACTCGGCCGCCGTCGCGAACCTGGTGCAGCGCGGCGACGTTCTCCTCAGCACTGTGGGCCCGTTCGAACGCTTCGGCTACGCCGTCGCCCGCGCGGCCGCCGAGTCCGGCGCGCACTACATCGACTCCACCGGCGAGGTCGGCTTCGTCCTGGAGCTGCGCAGGCAACTGCACGACCGGGCCCGCGAAACCGGCTCGCTGATGCTGCCCGCCTTCGGCTACGACTACGTTCCCGGCATCCTTGCCGCGACGCTCGCCGCGCAACACACAGGAGCTGCCCTACGCTCCGTCGACATCGGCTACTTCGCCATCGGATCCCTGCGGCGCGGCCTCAGCCACGGCACCCGCACCACCCTGCGCGACGGCCTCACCCTGCCCTCGCCACGCTGGCACGGCCACCAGCTCGTCCAGGAACGCACCGGCTCCAGATTCCGTGGCTTCGACGTCCGTGGCCGCCGCAGGAACGCCACGCTCGTTTCCGGCACCGAGGTGCTGTTCCTCCCCATGGACATTCCTACGCTCGACTCCGTCACGGTCTACAACGGCTGGTTCCCCGCCCTCAGCCGCCCCGTCGCGGCGATGTCGGCCCTCACCGCGGCAATGACGCGAATCCCGCTCGGCCGCCGGCTCATCGACATCGCCACCCGCCCGATGATCGGACCGCCCGGCGGCCCCGACGCCGCCGAACGCGCCCGTACCCGCACCCACGTCGTCGCGGTCGCCACCGCGCACGACGTCCCGCCCGTCGAGGTCCATGTCGAAGGCCCCAGCGCCTACACTCTCACCGGGGAACTCATGGCGTGGGCCGCGCACCACCTCACCACCACCCCGCCTGTCACCGCCGGCGTCCTCGGCCCCGTCGAAGCGTTCGGCTTCGACACACTGCGCGACGGCTGCGCCGAAGTCGGGCTCCGTCTGCACCGATGAGTTTCGAGCGCGTAGGAGGTCTACACGGTCATGAGGAAACTGATCTACGGGTACGGCGTATCCCTGGACGGCTACGTCAACGACCGCGACGGCAACATCGACTGGACCGACCCGGACGAGGAGCTGCACCAGTTCCACAACGACAGGTACCGCGCGATCGAGATCTCGCTGCACGGCCGCCGGCTGTACGAGCTGATGGCCGAGTACTGGCCGAACGTGCCCGAGGACGCGCCGCGCATCGAGCGCGAGTTCGGCGCGCTCTGGATGGAGAAGCCCAAGGTCGTCTTCTCCCGGACGCTCACCGAGGTGCAGTGGAACAGCACCCTGGTGAGTGAGAACGCGGTCGAGGAGGTCCGCAGACTCAAGGCCGGCGGCGATGGTGTCATGGAGGTCGGCGGCGCGAGCCTCGCTGCCTCGCTGATGCCACACGGGCTCATCGACGAGTACCAGCTGTTCGTCTGTCCCGTGGTGCTCGGCGGGGGCACACCGATGTTCCCGCCGCTGGACCAGCGCGTCGGGCTCCGATTGGCCGAGACGAGGCACTTCAACACGGCGGTGCTGCTGCGCTACGTCGCCGACTGATATTCCGCATGGATGTCACCGCCGAACAATTTCCAGTAGAAGGCGTTCATCTTCGCGGCGGCAGGTGCGTGCCGGGCGAGGATCGCGGCTACATCCTGTGACACGTCGTTTGGGATGCGACCTGCGGCGCACTGAACTACGTACTCGTCGGCGATCGGCGCCCGGCCGGGCAGAACCCGCCAGTGGTAGAGCATCGGGAACGCCTGTGTCTCGCCGGCCAGAACACCCTCGGTGACAACGATGTTCGCGGCCAGCTCACGCCAGGCGTTGAAGCCAGGGCCGCCGATGCCGTACTGGCAGAACACCGGCAGGTCGAACAGATTCGCGGTCGAGCCCCGGTGGGCGAGCTCTCGCTCGGTCAGCGGGACGCGCTTGGCGAACACCGGCACCCCGTCGACGTCGACGACCGCCGAGCCCCCGCCCACTCCCACACTCTCGGACCGGCCCCTGTCCAGGAGCGCGGCGAGCTCGAAGTCGCTGTGGGAGGCCAGTAAAGCCGAGAGTCTCCGGTGGTGGACGCTCCTGCTAGCTGTCATCGCACGATTCTGCCACCTACGGGGTGAGCCCCTTGTTCCTGCGGATGATGCCGCGGCAGCGCCATTCCAGGAGGACCACGGCGAGGCCGAAGAAGCGGAAGGCGGGGTTGGTTGTCTGGCGGTGGTAGTAGCGGTAGTAGATCTGCTGGCAGATCACGGCGAGCCGGAACAGGCCGAAGACCTCGTAGAAGGCCCATTCGCGATCGGTGAGGCCGGTTCCTGTTCGGCAGCAGTAGTATTCGACCACTTCCTCGCGGGTGAGCATGCCGGGGGTGTGGGTGGGCTGGCGGCGGAAGAATGTGAATGCGGCATTGTCGTCGGCCTGGACCCAGTAGGCCAAGGCACCGCCGAGGTCCATCAGCGGGTCGCCGATGGTGGCCATCTCCCAGTCGAGCAGCCCGATGGGTCGGGTCGGGTCGGCGCGGTCCAGGACGATGTTGTCGAAGCGGAAGTCGTTGTGGATCAACACCGCTGCGCGGTCGGGGGGCTGGTTGGCGGCCAGCCAGGTCATGACGGATTCGAAGGATCCGACAGTGCGGGTTCGGGCCCGGCGGTAGCGGTCGGACCAGCCGGAGACCTGCCGGGCGACGTAGCCGGGGCCCTTCGACATCCAATCCAGCCCGGCGGCGGTGGGATCGATGGTGTGCAGGTCGACCAGAACGTCGAGGACATTGGTGCACAGCGTGCGTACCTGCGATGTCGTCAGGGCGAGCCCGGGCGGCAGTTCCTTGCGGGGGATCAGGCCGTCGAGCCGTTCCATCAGGTAGAAGGGCGCACCGAGCACGCTGTCGTCCTCGCACAGCGCCACCGTCGGCGGCGCGTAGTCGAACACCGGGCCGAGGGCGGTCTGCACGCGGTACTCGCGAGCCATGTCGTGCGCGCCGTCGGCTCGATGTCCGCCGGGTGGTCTGCGCAGGATGAGATCGCGGTCCGGGTACTGCAACAGGTAGGTCAGATTCGAAGCGCCACCGGAGAATTGGCGCACCTGCGGAGTTTCCGCGAGTAACTCGTCGCCTACCTCGGCGCCGAGCCACGCCGACAGGGCCGCGACATCGAAGGCGTCCTCGGCGCGCACGTCACGTGCGTCCGAGGCAGTGGGGGAGTGGGTCATGTCAGCTTCCTCAGGATGGACAGGGGCAGCACCTTCATCGCGACCGAGAGCGGAACCCACGGCCACGCCGGGACATACGCGACGGCCTTGCGCGCTTCGATCGCGCGAACCATCGCCCCGACCCCGGTCTCGGTGTCCACCATGAACTTGGTGCGATCGGCCTCCGCCGCCGTCATCTCCGACCGGATATAGCCGGGACAGATCAGCGAGATATCCACGCCGGGAATACGTTCCGAACGCAACCCCTCGGCGAGCGCGGCCACACCGGCCTTGCTCGCGGCATACGTGGTCATCGACCGTCGCATGCCCCGCAGTGCGGAGAACGAGGAGATGAGCACCAGGTGCCCATGGCGCTGCGCCCGGAACACGGCCAGCGCGTGCTCACTCTGCGACACCGCTCCGACGAAATTGGTGAGTGCGGTCCGCCGGTTGGCTGCGTGCCCGCCGGTGCCCAGCGCGGCACCGTGGCCGATGCCCGCATTGACCACGACCCGGTCCAGCGTCCCGAATTCGGCCCGGAACTTCTCGAACACCGTCTGCACAGCGGCATCGTCGGTGACATCGAGTGCCGCGGTGCGCACGACGATCCCGGGATGGGCGGCGAGGAGTTCGGCGCGCAGCGTCTCGAGCAGATCCACCCGCCGGGCGCACAGCCCGAGATCGTGACCGCGAGCGGCGAATTGGCGCGCCATTTCCGCGCCGAGGCCCGAACTGGCGCCGGTGATGACGATGGTGCTCATTCGGCGATCTCCTTGTCGTCGGCCACCGCGGTACGGCGGCCCATGCCTGACAGCTGCTGGTCGTAGAGCGGGCGCA
This sequence comes from Nocardia sp. NPDC057663, assembly GCF_042799895.1. Lineage (NCBI taxonomy): Bacteria > Bacillati > Actinomycetota > Actinomycetes > Mycobacteriales > Nocardiaceae > Nocardia > Nocardia sp. NPDC057663. The sequence continues at coordinate 126,577 of NZ_JBHVHX010000015.1, forward strand.
GCAGCCGTTTCGTCCAGTACGCCCGGCGCCCGGCGCGATCGGTCAGCACCAGGAAGCGGCGCGCGTCGATCCCGGCCAGCGCGGCCGCCGCGATGTCGTCGGCATCCAGCGCCGCACTGTCGATCAGACTCCGGGCGACCCTGGTCATCAGCGGATCGGCGTCGCTCAGCGATGCCGCCAGATTGGTGCGGAAGAACGACGGGCACACCACCGAGACGTCGATGCCGTGCGGGGCGAGCTCGTAGCGCAAGCTCTCGCTGAGCGCCACGACAGCAGCCTTGGCCGCCGCGTAGGACGCCATGGCAGGCGGATGGACGAGGCCGGCCAGGGAGGCGGTATTGACCAGATGACCGGCGCGCTGCGCCTTGAACATCGGTGTGAACGTCCGGCAGCCCGTGGCGACGCCGAGGACATTGATGTTCATGACCCTCGTCCACTCGTCCGGGGGGACACGGTCGATTCGCCCACCGGCGGCGATTCCCGCATTGTTGACGAGGATGTCCAGCCCGCCCAAACTCTCCTGCACGCTGGTGCGCGCCCGCACCCAGTCGTCCTCGGAGGTCACGTCCAGCCGGAGATAGGACGCACCCGCCGGGACCGCGGCGTCCTCGGCCAGATCGGTGACCACGACGCGGTCACCCCGCCCGGCGAACCGCCGGGCCAGTGCCGCACCGAGACCGGACGCGCCACCGGTGATCAGAACCCTGGCCATGGTCACCGCCCCTGCGCGTACTTGGCGAGCTCGAGCCGGCCGACGACATCCAGGTGCACCTCGTCGGGCCCGTCGGCCAGCCGCACCGCCCGTGCGGTCGTCCACGCCGCCGACAACGGCACGTCATCGGAAAGGCCGGCACCGCCGTGGATCTGCATGGCGAAATCGATGACCTCCTGCGCCATCATGGGCACGTGCGCCTTGATCTGGCTGATCTCGCTCAGCGCGCCGAACGCGCCGACGGTGTCGAGCTTCCACGCCGCATTGAGCACCAGCAGCCGCGCCGCGTCGATCGCGATGCGCGCCTTGGCGATTCGTTCCCGGTTGCCACCCAGCCGGGCCAGCGGCCTGCCGAACGCCGTGCGCTCCACCCCGCGGGCACACGCCGCCGCGAGCGCGGCCTCGGCCAGCCCGATCAGCCGCATGCAGTGATGGACGCGGCCGGGCCCGAGACGCCCCTGCGCGATCTCGAACGCGCGACCCGGCCCGAGCACGATGTTCTCGGCGGGCACGCGCACATCGGTGAACGACACCTCGCCGTGCCCGAACGGCTCGTCGTAGCGGCCCATCGCGGGCAGCATCCGCTCGATCCGCACACCGGGGGTGTCGACGGGGACGAGCACCATCGTGTGCCGGCGATGCTTCTCGGCCTCGGGATAGGTGAGACCCATGAAGATGATGACCGCGCAATCGCGATGGCCGATCCCGGTGGTCCACCACTTGCGTCCGTTGATCACGACGTCCGTGCCGTCGAGCACGGCGGTCGCCGCCATATTCGTCGCGTCGGAGGACGCGACGTCGGGTTCGGTCATGCCGAAGGCCGAACGGATGGTGCCTTCGAGCAACGGTTCCAGCCACCGCGCACGCTGGGCCGGATCACCGAACTGCAGCAGCACCTCCATGTTCCCGGAATCCGGTGCGTTGCAATTGAAGACATGCGGCGCCAGGAACGAGCGCCCGGTCTCCTCGGCGATCGGCGCGTAGTCGACATTGGTCAAGCCGATGCCGCCGTCGGTGCCGAACCGCGCGGCGTACTCGCCCGCGTGCGCCGCGGGCAGGAACAGATTCCACAATCCCGCCGCGCGCGCCTTCGCCCGCAACTCGGTGAGCACGGGCAGCGGATTCCACGGGTCGGCGCCGGAATCGCGCAGTGCAGCGATGCTGCGGTGGTAGTCCGCCTCGATCGGGGTGATCTCCTCGGCGATGAAACCGCGGACTCGGTCGATGAGATCCGCGGCGCGGGCACTGGGGGCGAAGTCCATATCTCTGCTTTCGGTGAAGGGGAACGGCGGCACTCACGCCGGGACGTGGGTCACCGCGAGGGCGGATTCGTCCAGGTCGCCCATCCACTGATCCAGCGGCCAGCGGCGGGACGACGCGGTGAAGTAGACGGTGCCGTCACCGGGATCCCGCACGACATTGCTGGCCATGTTCAGCGGCACACCCTCGATCGCGTCGACGAGAACATCGGCCTCGGTCCCGGTGCCCGGCCAGCGCAGCAAGCCACGGTGCGCGTCGCAGATGAGCAGCGAACCATCACTGCCCGCGCACAGACCCAGCGGACGGCCGCCGGTGTTCAGGACCGTCTCGACAGCCCCGGAGAGGAGGTCGACGCGCAGGATCCGGCCGTCGTCGATTCCGGTGTAGACGAGACCGTCGGCGCCGAAGACCACGTCCTCGGGTCCGGCACCGGGGAGTTCGACCCGGCGCACGGCAGGCATCGGCGGGGAACTCTGCCGCGTGCCTGCCCGTGGTGTCGCCGTCGGCGGCGACCAGCGAACCGGCTCCATCCGCGAACCTGACCCAACGCCATCGCCCATAGTGCCTCCCGGAAACCGAGCGCTGCCCTGTGCCGCGCTCCGCTGTGCACAGGCAATTCTCGACAACGGTCAGCGGCATTGAAATAGGCGCGGTGACCGAGTTGGATGTGCATATGCACATCGGCAGGCCGGTGCCCGCGCTGCGGCTGGGACCGCACCGGCGCAAGATCGCGGCCCAGATCGCGGCGATGATCGGCGAGGTCGATCCCGAGCTGAACGAGATCGCGGCGGACCTGACCCGGCTGTACCGCGAGCACATCCCGGTCTACGACCAGGTCGAGGCGAGCTCGATCGAGAACAACACCCGCGCGGTGCTGCGCATCGTCGTCGCCCAACTCGGTGACGAGCAAGCCCAGCACGCGGGCTTCGACGAACTCACCACCCTCGCCAGGACCTGGGCCGACCAGCAGATACCCCTCGACCTGGTGGCACACAGCCTGCAGATCGGCGCGCGCAGGATCTTCGAACTGATCCGCCGCCGCGCCGCGACCCGCGACATCCCCGCCGCCGAGATCGACGAAATGCAGGACCTCACCTGGGAATGGGCGACCGCGTCCGCCACCGCCGTGCACGTGGTGGCGCAGGAGCGGGCCGTGGCCGGGGCCGCCCGTCGCGCCGATTTCCTGCGCAGCCTCGTCGACGGCACGCTCTCGCCCGCGGTGCTGCTCGTCGACGCCCACGACCACCGCCTCGACCCGGAGCATCGTTACCGGATCGCCTGCGCCGCATGGAACGAGACCGCCGCCACCACCGACCTGCTCGCCGCCCTGCGGGCCCGGGGGTCGACGACGAAACTCCCGGTCGTGGACACGGTGGTCGACCAGCACCTGGTCGCGCTGCTGCCACGCACCCCGGATTCGCTGCCGGACGACAGCGTGGTCGCCCTGGGCTCGGCTGTGCTGCTCGGCGATGCCGCGGCGTCCTATCGCCAGGCGCGGCGCGCGCTCGATCTGGCTGTGCGCCATGGCCGCCGTGGTCTGGTCGACCTGGGATCCCTCGGCCCGCTACCGCTGCTCGGGGCGGCCGAGGACGTCGCGCAGCTGCTCGAGGAGAAACACCTCGAGCCGCTGCGCCGCCATGGTGGTGCCGCCGGGGAGATCCTCGGAACCGTCGAAACCTATCTGGACTGCGATCGGCGGATCGACGACACCGCGGCCGCGCTGTACCTGCACCGCAACACCGTCCGCAATCGGCTCACCCGCTTCGCCGAGCTCACCGGCCTCGATCTCGACCGCACCGACGATCTCGTCGTCGCGTGGTGGCTGCTGCACCGCGAACAGTCGCCACCGCGCTGACCACGCCGATCAGGGCTTGCGGGCGACGGCGCCGTACGCCGAGATCGGACGGACCTCGCCCACCTCGGTCCCCGCCGCCTGCCACTGGGTGATGGACGTGAAGCCGGGCTCCACCAGCTCCAAGCCGTCGAACACGGCGCGGATCTGGGCCTGCGGCCGCGGGATGTACGGTGTGCCACCGGTGCCGGTGTAGTTCTCGCACAGCGTGACGTAGGCCTGGCTGTCGTCGGTGCCGTCCCACATGATCAGGTGGCTGCCCGACGGCACCGCCCCGACCACCGTCCGGACGATTCGCAGCAGATCGTCATAGGTCCTGGCGTGACCGAGCACGCCCATGAACATCACCGCGATCGGCTCGTTGAAGTTCAAGACGTTGCGCGCGTCGGCGATGATCTGCTCGGGATCGTGGAAATCGGCATCGATGTAGGTGGTGACGCCCTCGGGGGTGGTGCTGGTCAGCAGCGCCCGCGCATGGGTGAGCACCAGCGGATCGTTGTCCACGTACACCACGCGGGCATCGGGCGTGACGCCCTGGGCGACCTCGTGGGTGTTCTGCATCGTCGGCAGCCCGGTGCCGATGTCGAGGAACTGCCGAATACCCCGCTCCCGCGCCAGGAACCGGACGGCCCTGATCAGGAACTGCCGCGACTGCACGGCCATGGTGGAGATGTCCGGGTCGACGGCCAGGCCCGCGTCACCGGCGATCTTGTCGATCTCGTAGTGGTCCTTGCCGCCCATCCAGTAGTTCCAGATCCGCGCCGAATGCGGAATGTCGGTCCGGATCACCGGGGTGTGCACGTCGGCCATGCGCCTCGCTCCTCTGCAAGTGTGACAGCGGTGCCCGTCCCGGGGAAGGAACCGTCGACGGGACAGCACCTGATCTGTTGCGACAGTACAAGATTCACGCCACCCCTGGGTGGTGGATCAGGCAGTCGCCGAATGGTGGCCGCACGCTCGCGAATTCACGGTCTCTACGGGCCTGGTCAGGTGGGTGGATCGCCCGGCCGCAGGTCGACGGGATGGGCCGCGGTGAGGCTGTTGTACAGCACGCTGAGGTCGAGCGAATCGACCGCGCCCCGCTTGGGCTGCAGGCCGCCGCGATCGACCTGCCGATGCAGGGCTTCCATCTTCTCGTCGAGCTGGGTGGCCACCTCGGCCGCCTGGGCGAGGTCGCTGCGCAGATTCGGGGGAACCTCGCCGCGGTACTTGTAGTAGATCTTGTGCTCGAGGCTGGCCCAGAAGTCCATCGCGATCGTGCGGATCTGGATCTCGACCGGGATCCGTTCGGTGCGATCGGAGCGGAACACCGGAATCGACACGATCAGATGCAGGCTTTGATAGCCGTTCGGCTTGCGGTGGGTGATGTAGTCGCGCTCCTCCAGGACGGTGATGTCCTCCTGGCCGACCAGCATGGCCCTGATCGTGTCGATATCGGAGATGAAGCTGCACACCACCCGCACACCAGCGATATCGAGCACGTTCTCCCGGATCGCGGCGAGATTCATCGCGTAGTTCTTGCGCCGGACCTTCTCCAGCACGCTCTCGGGCGACTTCAGCCGCGATCGCACATGCTCGATGGGGTTGTACTCGTGCGCGTTGTTGAAGTCCTCACGCAAGATATCGATCTTGGTGGTGACCTCGTCGATCGCGAACTTGTAGCCGAGCATGAAGTCGACGAACTGTTCCCGCAGCACCCGGAGGTCGTCGATCCCGACCCGCTCCCCGTTGCCGGGCGGGCCGTCGTCGATGGTGAGCTGATCCGGTTGCCAAGGTTTCATCGAGTCCATTGTGCCTGTTCCGCCGCGAACGCCGCCGCCGCACCAGGTGGAGCCGTCTACATCGCCTTGACCGCGCTCTACTGCGCGGCGCTCGTCGTGGCGTCGGGCTCGATCTCGACGTGGATGCAGACCGCGCGCATCCGCCGCCGCATCGACGCGATCACCGGACTGGTACTCGTCGGGTTCGGTGTACGCCTCGCCACGGAATCCTGACGCAGTTCGAGCCAGTAGACGACGACCACGACGGCGTACCCGGCCAGCAGCGAGCACACAGCGAGCGCGCAGAGTCCGACAATCACCGCCACTGCCGTGCCGATCACCACTTCCTCCCGGCAGACCGGCGCCGGTCCGCGCGAAGCCGGTCGGACCGCGCCCGCCTGGCCGCGTCCGCCAGATCGGCGATGTCGAAGGCCAGTGATCGCCCTTCCCGGATCAATTCGCGGCCCGAGGCGGTCGCCGCCCGCCCGAGCTCCCGCTGATGGGCGATCATCGCGGCCCGCACTTCCCGCGCGAACTCGCCGATCGCCTGCCGATCGTCTGCGGTCTTCTCGACCCAGGCGTCTACCATCGCTGACACCAGCAACCTCATCGCCGCCACCCCGCTGGACTGTTGAGTGAACAATTGTGCACTGACAACGTCAACGTTATCCGGTAACGGCGGTACCGACAACCTCAACTTGCCGCCGGGGTTCTACTTCCAGTCCGGCGGCGTGGTCGTTGTGTGCTCCAGCCCAAGGGATTCGAGCCATGGGGGTATCGGGAACCCGATCTCCCGCGTGCTGTGGAAGATCTGCCGCATCGACGGCGACGCCTCGCGCTATCGCAGCGAGCCCGCCCGCACCACCCGATCCCGTATCCGCTGACCAGTATCCGAGGTCGTCGTACTCCGTTTCGAGTGATGAGTGATTGACTCGGGTCTCCCTGACCGCATTCTCCGAACGGAGGCACATGGAAATCGGACTGAAGTGGCTGATCGACGAGAAACTCGACGTTCACGTCGAGGAGAGCCGGCAGTTCAACGCGGCATCGAAAGCTGGTGCGGGCCCGGCCACGGTCGAGGAGCTACAGGTGGTCAGAGCCCGCAAGGCGATGATCCGCGCGCCATCGGATCACCGGACTACCCAGCAGACTGCCGAAGCCGGCGGGCGCCGAGTCCCGGTCCGGATCACCCTTCCGCAGGACGCCGAGATCAGGGGCGCCTATCTCGACATCCACGCTGGGGGCTTCTATCTCGGATCCGCGGCCGGTGAGGATGCGCGCAACGCTCTGCTGGCCGACTCTCTCGGGGTGGCCGTGGTCAGCGTCGACTATCGGCTGGCCCCCGAGCATCCATGGCCCGCGGCTCCCGACGACTGCGAGACCGCTGCCCGCTGGCTGCTGGACCGAGCGGAGTCTTTGTTCGGGACAACGCAATTGGCGATCGGCGGCGCGTCGGCGGGATCCACGCTGGCCATGGCCACCCTGCTGCGCCTGCGAGATCGGGGCGTGGCCGATCGATTCGCCGGTGCCGTCCTGCAGTTCGGTGCCTATGACCTCAGCGGGCAATCTCCCGGCGGTCGGCTGTACGCCGACGAGTTCTTCATCGAGGCGTACGCGGGCCACGTCGCCGATCGGACCGACCCCGACATCTCTCCCCTCTACGGCGATCTCGGTGGGCTGCCGCCCGCGCTGGTGGTGGTAGGTCGTCTCGATATCCTCCTCGAGGACAACCTGGCCATCGCCGCCCGGCTGGCCGCGGCGGGCAACGAGGTGGACCTGCGGGTGTATCCGGAGTCCACGCACGCATTCACACACCGTCCGACCGGCATGGCCGCCACCGCTGTCCGGGATATCGAAGCCTGGCTTGCCTGCCGTTTGTCCGGGACATAGCTCGCCGCCGCCATCCTTCGCGGTGGATAATGCCGTCATGGCTGTGACGCGGCGGATTTCGGTGGTGGGGACGTCGGGATCCGGTAAGAGCACACTGGCACGGCGGATTTCGCGGCAGCTCGACATCCCGTACATCGAGCTGGACGCCATCCACCATCAGCCGGTCTGGACGACGCCGGCGGACCCGGCGTACCAGGACCTCGTCTTCGTCCGGTTGAGCTCCCGGCGTGCGGTGAGGGCATTTCTGGACGAGCTCGACGGTAGCCAGTCCACGGCACCTCGGTCCTGAGGACCTGCCGGACCCGCTCGCCCGCGCCTGCCTCGTCCCGATTCTCTCCAGGTGACCGAGTAGGCGCGGGCGCCGCGCGTCAGAGGAAGCGGGCGATGAGGTCCTTCATGACCTCGTTGGCGCCGGCGTAGATCCGCGAGATGCGGCCGTCGGCCCACATCCGGGCGATCGGATACTCCTCCATGTAGCCGTAGCCGCCGTGTAGCTGAACGCAGCGGTCGATCACCTGGGACTGCTGATCGGTGGTCCAGTACTTGACCATCGCCGCGGTCTTGACGTCCAGTGCGCCGCGCAGGTGCTTGTCGACGGCGGAGTCGACGAATGTGCGCACCACCTCGGCGATCGTCGCGCACTCGGCCAGCTCGAACCTGGTGTTCTGCATCGCGAACAGCGGCTTGCCGAAAGCGTTGCGCTGCTTGACATACGCCAGCGTCTCGGCGACGGCCGCCTCGATCGCTGCCGCGGCCGCGACGCCGCAGATCAGCCGCTCCTGGGGCAGCTGCTGCATCAACTGGATGAAGCCTTCGCCCTCGGCGGCGCCGAGCAGGTTCGCCTGCGGCACACGCAATCCGTCGAAGAACAGCTCGGTGGTGTCCTGGCCCTTCTGGCCGATCTTCTTGAGCAGCCTGCCGCGTTCGAAGCCGGGGGTGTCGTCGGAAACCTCGGCGACCACCAGCGAGACGCCCTTGGCGCCCTGGGTCGGATCGGTCTTGACCGCGATGATCAGCAGGTCGCAGTTGCGGCCGTTGGAAATGAAGGTCTTGGCTCCGGTGATCAGATAGTCGTCGCCGTCCTTGACCGCCTTGGTCGCGATGTTCTGCAGGTCGGAGCCGGTGCCGGGCTCGGTCATGGCGATGGCGCCGATCCACTCGCCCGACGCGAGCTTGGGCAGCCAGCGCTTCTTGTTCTCCTCCGAGGCGTAGGCCAGGATGTAATGCGGCACGATGCCGGTGTGCACGCCGAGCTGCATCGCGGAATCGCCGCCCTTGACCTGCTCGGTGAACAGCACGGCCTCGTGGGCGAAGGTGCCGCCACCGCCGCCGTACTCCTCGGGGATCGACATGCACAGCAGACCGAGCTCGCCGGCCTGGCGGTAGACCTCCCGGCTCGGGAAGCCCTGCGCGGCGAACTCCTCGCGGTGCGGCGCGACGGTGTTCGCGAAGAAGTTGCGGGCCAGTTCGGCCAGGCCTTGCAGCTCCGACTCGGCGTCGGTGCCGCGGTCGGTGTCGGCGGTGCTCATCGGGTTCCTCTCCCAGTTGTCGATGGACTGCGCACCAGAGTGAGCAGTTGTTGGCATTCTGTCAATAGAACGGCAAGATGTTGACAAACCGCCAATAGTGCTGCCATGGTATCAATTGATTGGACATCCAACTATTGGATCCCCATTCACCTGCGCCCTGGCGCACCGACCCACGACAAGGACTGGCATGGTTCGCGAACTCACCCACTTCATCGACGGACAGCACGTCAAGGGCGCCTCGGGCGCGTTCGGTGAGGTGTTCGATCCGAATACCGGGCAGGTGCAGGCCAGGGTTCCGTTGGCGAACACCGCCGAGGTCGAGGCGGTGATCGCCAACGCGGCGGCCGCGCAGCCGGTGTGGGCGGCGTTCAACCCGCAGAAGCGGGCCAGGGTCCTGATGAAGTTCCTGACCCTGGTCAACGACGAGATCGACAGCCTGGCGGCGCTGCTGTCGTCCGAGCACGGCAAGACCATCGCCGACGCCAAGGGCGACATCCAGCGCGGCCTCGAGGTGATCGAGTTCGCCGTCGGCATCCCGCACCTGCTCAAGGGCGAGTACACCGAGAGCGCGGGCACCGGCATCGACGTGTACTCGATGCGGCAGCCGCTCGGCGTCGTCGCCGGCATCACCCCGTTCAACTTCCCGGCCATGATCCCGCTGTGGAAGGCCGGTCCGGCGCTGGCGTGTGGCAACGCGTTCGTGCTCAAGCCGTCCGAGCGCGACCCGTCGGTGCCGCTGCGCCTGGCCGAGCTGTTCCTCGAGGCGGGTCTGCCGCCGGGGGTGTTCAACGTGGTCAACGGCGGTAAGGAAGCGGTCGACACGATCCTGCACGACCCGCGGATCAAGGCCGTCGGCTTCGTCGGCTCGACCCCGATCGCGCAGTACATCTACGAGACCGCGACCGCGAACGGCAAGCGGGCTCAGTGCTTCGGTGGCGCCAAGAACCACGCGATCGTGATGCCGGATGCCGACCTCGACGATGTCGCCGACCAGCTGATCGGCGCGGGCTACGGTTCCGCGGGCGAGCGCTGCATGGCGATCTCGGTGGCCGTGCCGGTGGGGGAGGAGACCGCCGACCGGCTGGTCGCCAAGCTGACCGAGCGGGTGCACAAGCTCAATGTCGGCCGGTCCGATGATCCGGGCGCCGACTTCGGTCCGCTGGTCGGGCGCGACGGCGTGGATCGGGTCAACGACTACGTCCAGATCGGTGTCGACGAGGGCGCCGAGCTCGTGGTCGACGGCCGTGGGCTGGTCGTCGAGGGCGCCGAGGACGGCTACTTCGTCGGCGCGAGCCTGTTCGACAAGGTCACCGCCGACATGCGGATCTACCAGGAAGAGATCTTCGGTCCCGTCGTGACCGTGGTCCGTGCCGAGGACTACGAAGAGGGTCTGCGCCTGGCGAACGAGCACGAATACGGCAACGGCGTGGCCATTTTCACCCGCGACGGTGACACCGCCCGCGACTTCGCCGCGCGCGTGCAGGTCGGCATGGTCGGCATCAATGTGCCGATCCCGGTGCCGATCGCCTACTACACCTTCGGTGGCTGGAAGCGTTCGGGCTTCGGCGACCTCAACCAGCACGGCCCGGACTCGATCCGCTTCTACACCAAGACCAAGACGGTGACCCAGCGCTGGCCCGCGGGGCTCAAGGAGTCCAACGCGTTCGTCATCCCGACGATGGACTGACCGGCTGTGTTCACTCTCAACGACGACGAACGCGCGATCGGTGAGACCGCGCGTCAGTTCGCCGACGAATTCCTCGCGCCGAACGCGCTGGAATGGGATGAGCGCAAACACTTCCCGGTCGACGTGCTGCGCAAGGCGGGCCCGGTCGGCTTGGGCGGCATCTACGTGCGCGAGGACGTCGGCGGTTCGCAGCTGCGCAGGCTCGACGCCGTGCGGATCTTCGAAGAGCTGGCCACCGGGTGCCCCGCGGTGGCGGCCTACATCTCGATCCACAACATGGCGACCTGGATGATCGACGCTTTCGGCACCGAAGAGCAGCGTCACCGCTGGGTGCCGGGGATGGCGTCGATGGAACTGCTCGGCAGTTACGCCCTCACCGAGCCGGGTGTCGGGTCCGACGCGGCGGCCTTGAGCACCAAGGCCGTGCGCGACGGCGACGACTACATCCTCACCGGCGCCAAGCAGTTCATCTCCGGTGCCGGCGCCAACGACGTGTACGTGATGATGGTGCGCACCGGTCAGGAAGGTTCGCGCGGGATCTCGGCGCTGATCGTCCCGGCCGACACTCCCGGCCTGACGGTAGGACCGAACGAGCGCAAGATGGGCTGGAACGCGCAGCCCACGCGCCAGGTGATCCTGGAGGACGCGCGGGTACCGGTGGCCAACCGGCTCGGCGCCGAGGGCGACGGTTTCGCGATCGCGATGAACGGGCTCAACGGCGGCAGGCTCAATATCGCGGCCTGCTCGATCGGCGGCGCGCAGGCGGCGCTGGACAAGACCGTGCCGTATCTGGCCGAACGCCACGCCTTCGGCAAGCCGCTGGCGCGCAACGAGGCCCTGCAGTTCGACCTGGCCGACATGCGCACCGAGCTGGAAGCGGCGCGGACCCTGCTGTGGCGGGCCGCGGCGGCGCTCGACGCCGGGGCGCCGGACAAGGTCGAACTGTGCGCGATGGCCAAGCGTTTCGCCACCGACGCCGGGTTCGAGGTCGCCAACAAGGCGTTGCAGTTGCACGGCGGCTACGGCTACCTGCACGAGTACGGCCTGGAGAAGATCGTCCGCGATCTGCGGGTGCATCAGATCCTCGAGGGCACCAACGAAATCATGCGGGTGGTCGTCGCCCGCACGCTGACAGGAGCGGCATGACCGACGAACCCGAAGTGCTGATCGCCGTCGAGGACGGTCTCGGCCTCATCGTCCTGAACCGGCCCAAGGCCATCAACGCGCTCAATCACGCGATGGCACTGGCGATCACCGAGGCGCTGCGCGCGTGGGCGGACGACGACGCGGTGCGCGCGGTCGTCGTCAGCGGCGCGGGCGAGCGCGGACTGTGCGCGGGCGGCGACATCGTCGCCATCCACGCCGACGCGAAAGGCGGTACGGCGGGCGCGGATTCGCCGACCGGGGTGTTCTGGCGCGACGAGTACATCCTCAACGCGCTCATCGGCCGCTACCCCAAGCCGTATGTGGTGATCATGGACGGGATCGTGATGGGCGGTGGGGTCGGCCTGTCCGGGCACGGCAGCCACCGTATCGTCACCGAACGCTCCCGGATCGGGATGCCCGAGGTCGGTATCGGTTTCGTGCCCGACGTCGGCGGCACCTACCTGCTCTCGCGCGCGCCGGGCGAGCTCGGCACCCACGTCGCGCTGACCACCGCGCGGATGAGTGCGGGCGATGCCATCGCGGCCGGATTCGCCGATCACTACGTACCGTCCGTGGCGATTCCGGCACTGCTCGACGCGCTGCGCACCACCGACGTCGACACGGCGATCGCGGCGGTCGCCGAACAGGCGCCACCCTCGGACCTGCTGGCCCAGCAGAGCTGGATCGATGTCTGCTACAGCGCCGACACCGTCGAGGAGATCGCGGCCCGCCTGCAGACCGCCGATTCTCCCGAGGCGACCAAGGCCGCCGATGATCTGCTGGCCACATCGCCGGTCGCGCTGAAGGTCACGTTGCGATCGCTGCGGGCCGCGCGGGAGCTGCCGAGTCTCGAGGCGGTGCTGGATCAGGAGTACCGGGTATCGATCGCCGCGCTCGGCTCGCACGATCTGGTCGAGGGGATCCGCGCCCAGGTCATCGACAAGGACCGCACTCCGCGGTGGGAGCCCGCGAACCTGGCCGAGGTCACCGACGCGCAGGTGTCGGCGTACTTCGCCGAGCTGGGCGACAAGGAACTCGGCGCGACCACACAGGAGGCACAGCGATGACCAAGAAGATCGGATTCCTCGGGCTCGGTCATATGGGCGCGCCCATGGCGGCGAACCTGGTGCGCGCGGGCTACGACGTGCTCGCCTTCGACCCGGTGCCCGCCGCGCAGGAGCAGGCGCGCGCCGACGGCGCGACCGTGGTGGCCGTCGCCGCCGAAGCCGCCGCCGACCGGGACGTGGTGATCACCATGTTGCCCAACGGCAAGCTCGTGCTCGACGTGTATGCCGAGCTCCTGCCCGCCGCGGCGCCGGGAACGCTGTTCATCGACTGTTCGACCATCGACGTCGCCGATGCGAAAGCCGCTGCCGCACAGGCGGTGGCGGCCGGTCACCGGCCGCTGGACGCCCCGGTCTCCGGTGGGGTGGCGGGTGCGACGGCGGGCACCCTCACCTTCATGGTGGGTGGCGCGCCCGCCGACTTCGCCGACGTGCGCGACGTGCTCGAGGTGATGGGCGGCAAGGTCGTGCACTGCGGTGACGCCGGTGTCGGCCAGGCCGCCAAGATCTGCAACAACATGCTGCTCGGGATCTCCATGATCGGGTTGTCCGAGGCGCTGGTGCTCGGTGAGCAGCTCGGCCTGAGCCACCAGTCGTTCTTCGATGTGGTCTCCACCGCCTCCGGCCAGAGCTGGGCGCTCACCAGCTACTGCCCGGTCCCCGGGCCGGTGCCGGCGAGCCCGGCCAACAACGACTACCAGCCCGGCTTCGCCACCGCGCTGATGTCGAAGGATCTCAACCTGGCCGCGAACGCGTTGCGCGCCAACGGGATCGACGGACAGCTCGGCGCACTGGCCGCCGCGATCTACGAGCGGTTCAACCAGACCGATGCGGGTCGCGACTTCTCCGCGATCGTCACCGACATCCGGGACCGCTCCGGGGAGGGATCCGAATGACCGAGTACGACACGATCCTGCTCGAACGTAAGAACCGCGTCGGCTGGATCACCCTCAACCGGCCGAAGGCGCTCAACGCGCTCAACACCCAGGTGCTCGACGACATCGTCGCCGCCCTGGACGAACTCGAGCGTGACGACGAGGTCGGCGCGGTCGTGATCACCGGCTCCGCCAAGGCGTTCGCGGCCGGCGCCGACATCAAGGAGATGCAGCCCAAGTCGTACATGGACATGTTCATGGACGATTTCTTCGCCCGCTGGGACCGGCTCGCGCAGTTCCGCAAGCCCACCGTGGCCGCGGTGGCGGGGTACGCGCTCGGCGGTGGCTGCGAGCTCGCGATGCTCTGCGACATCCTGATCGCCGCCGACACCGCGCAATTCGGTCAGCCCGAGATCAAACTCGGCGTGATCCCCGGCATCGGCGGTTCCCAGCGGCTCACTCGCGCGGTCGGCAAGGCCAAGGCGATGGACCTGGTGCTGACCGGCCGGAACATGGGTGCCGAGGAAGCCGAACGGGCCGGACTCGTCTCGCGCATCGTGCCCGCCGACGACCTGCTCGACGTCGCCGCCGAGGTCGCCGAGACCATCGCGGCCAAGTCACTGCCGGTCGTCATGATCGCCAAGGAAGCGGTGAACCGGTCCTTCGAGACCACCCTCGCCGAGGGAATCCGCTTCGAGCGCCGCGTCTTCCACTCGCTGTTCGCGATCGAGGACCAGAAGGAAGGCATGAGCGCCTTCGTCGACAAGCGCACCGCGCAGTTCACCCATCGCTGACCTGTCATCACACGACACAGTTTCGAGGAACCATGACCGAGGCATTCATCTACGACGCGATCCGCACGCCGCGCGGTCGCGGCAAGAAGAACGGCGCCCTGCACGGCGTCAAACCGCTCGACCTGGTGGTCGGGCTCATCGAGGAGCTGAAGGTCCGGTATCCCGGGCTGGATCCGGCGGCGATCGATGACATCGTCCTCGGCGTGGTCTCCCCGGTCGGCGACCAGGGCGCCGATATCGCCAAGACCGCCGCGCTCGCGGCCGGACTGCCCGACACGGTCGCCGGTGTGCAGCTCAACCGGTTCTGCGGTTCCGGGCTGGAGGCGGTCAACACCGCCGCGCAGAAGGTGCGCTCGGGCTGGGAACAGCTGGTGATCGCCGGCGGCGTGGAATCGATGTCGCGCGTCCCGCTGGGCTCCGACGGTGGCGCGTGGGCGATGGACCCGGTCACCAACTACCAGACCTACTTCGTGCCGCAGGGCATCGGCGCCGACCTGATCGCCACCATCGAGGGCTTCACCCGCGAGGACGTCGACGCGTTCGCGGTGCGGTCGCAGCAGAAGGCCGCGGCGGCCTGGTCGGGTGGCTATTTCGCCAAATCCGTTGTGCCGGTCAAGGACATCAACGGTGCCGTGCTGCTCGACCACGACGAATTCATGCGTCCCGGCACCACGGTGGAAAGCCTGGCCGGGCTGACGCCGTCGTTCGCGGCGATGGGGGAGATGGGCGGGTTCGACGCTGTCGCCCTGCAGCGTTACCACCACGTCGAGAAGATCGACCACGTCCATCATGCCGGTAACTCGTCGGGGATCGTCGACGGTTCGGCGCTGGTGCTCATCGGCAGCGAATCCGCCGGTGTCGCGGCAGGTCTCACGCCGCGTGCCCGGGTCGTGGCATCCGCGGTGAGCGGCAGCGACTCCACGATCATGCTGACCGGCCCGGTCCCGGCGACCGAGAAGGTGCTGGCACTGGCCGGGCTCACCGTCGACGACATCGACCTGTTCGAGCTCAACGAGGCGTTCGCCTCGGTGGTGCTCAACTACCAGAAGAAGCTGGCCATCCCGGACGAGAAGCTCAACGTCAACGGCGGCGCGATCGCCATGGGTCATCCGCTGGGCGCCACCGGCGCCATGATCACCGGAACCATGGTCGACGAGCTCGAGCGCAGGGGAGCGCGGCGCGCGCTGATCACCCTGTGCATCGGCGGCGGTATGGGCATCGCCACCATCATCGAGAGGATCTGACCATGACCGACACCATGATTGCCTGGGAGATCGGCGCCGACCGGGTGCTCGTGCTCACCATCGACGACCCGAACCAGTCGACGAACACCATGACCGAGGCGTTCGCGCGCGACCTCACCGCCGCCGTCGACCGGCTCGAAGCCGAGAAGGACACCTATGACGGTGTCATCCTCACCTCGGGCAAGGACACCTTCTTCGCCGGTGGTGACCTGAACCTGCTGATGAACGCGACCCCGGAGACCGCGCCGGAGATCGCGCTCGGCCTCGACACCTACAAGGCCGCGTTCCGCCGGCTCGAGCAGCTGGGCAAGCCGGTGGTCGCCGCGATCAACGGCACCGCGCTCGGCGGCGGCTTCGAGGTCGCCCTCGCCACCCACCACCGGATCGCCCTCGACGCCAAGGGCAGCCTGCTCGGCCTGCCCGAGGTCACCTTCGGCCTGCTCCCCGGCGCCGGTGGTGTCACCCGCACTGTGCGGCTACTCGGCATCACCAACGCGGTGCTCAACGTCGTCGGCCAGGGCCAGCGGATGAAGCCCGCGAAGGCGCTGCAGGTCGGCATCATTCACGAGGTCGCCGCCACCCGCGAGGAGATGTTCGACAAGGCTCGCGCCTGGATCGCGGCCAATCCCGAGGCGGTCCAGCCGTGGGATGTGAAGGGCTACAAGATCCCCGGCGGCACCCCGTCGAGCCCGGCCCTGGCGGCCAACCTGCCCGCCTTCCCGGCCAATGTCCGCAAGCAGCTCAAGGGCGCGCCGATGCCCGCACCGATCGCGGTGCTGGCCACGGCGGTCGAGGGCGCGCAGGTCGACATCGACACCGCCTTCGCCATCGAGACGCGCTACTGCACCAAGCTGATCTGCGGCCAGGTCTCGACCAACATGATCAAGTCCCTGTTCTTCGATCTGGGGACGATCAACAAGGGCGGCAGCCGCCCCGAAGGCTTCCCCGTGCGCACGCCGGAGAAGGTCCTCGTGCTCGGCGCGGGCATGATGGGCGCGGGCATCGCCTATGTGCAGGCCCGCGCCGGCATGCAGGTCGTGCTGAAGGACGTCACGATCGAGGCGGCCGAGCGCGGTAAGGACTACTCGCGCAAGCTGCTCGACAAGGCGCTGCGCAAGGGCGCGATCACCCAGGACAAGTACGACGAGGTCCTCGGCCGCATCCATCCGACCGCCGATCCGGCCGATGCCGCGGGCTGCGACTTCGTGGTCGAGGCCGTGTTCGAGGATCCGGGTCTGAAGAAGAAGGTGTTCGGTGAAATCGAGCACCTGGTGAACCCGGATGCCCTGCTCGGATCCAACACCTCCACGCTGCCGATCACCGATCTGTCCACCGGCGTGCAGCGCCAGGCCGACTTCATCGGCCTGCACTTCTTCTCGCCGGTGGACAAGATGCCGCTGGTCGAGATCGTCGTCGGCGAGCAGACCAGCGACGAAGCGATCGCTCGCGCCGTCGACTACACCCTGGCCATCAAGAAGACCCCGATCGTCGTGAACGACAGCCGCGGGTTCTTCACCAGCCGGGTCATCGGTCAGTTCATGGACGAGGCCATCGCGCTGGTCGCCGAGGGCGTGCACCCGGCCTCGGTCGAACAGGCCGCCACGCAGGCCGGGTACCCGGTGGGTGCGCTGGCGCTGGCCGACGAGATCAATATGAAGCTGGCCCAGAAGATCCGGCGCAGCCTGAAGGAAAACCTGCTCGCCGAAGGCCGTCGCTGGACCGACTCGAAGGCCTACCCGCTCGTCGACGCCATGGTCGACGACTTCGACCGGCCCGGCCGGCTCGAGGGCCGCGGCTTCTACGAGTACGACGCCGACGGCAAGAAGCTGGGCCTGTGGCCCGGGCTGGCGGAGAAGTACACCCGCTCCGACCACGGCATTCCGTTCATCGACATGCAGGAACGGATGCTGTTCGCCGAATCACTCGACACCGTGCGGTGTTTCGACGAGAACGTGCTGCGCACCGTGCCGGACGCGAACATCGGGTCCATCTTCGGTATCGGTTTCCCGGCGTGGACCGGTGGTGTCGTCCAGTACATCAACCAGTACGCGGGCGGGCTCGCCGGATTCGTGGCGCGGGCCGACGAACTGCGCGCCGCCTACGGTGATCGGTTCGAGGTCCCGGAGTCGTTGCGGGCCAAGGCCGCCGCCGGGGAAACGCTGGGCTGAGTGGCATGACGACGGACACGACTCCCCGGCGCCCGCTGCTGCCGGGCGCCGGGGCGGGGGTCACCTCCGCGCGCGGCGTGCGTGGCGACGGCAGGCGAGCGCACCGCAGGCGCGCCGTCGTGGTCGCCGCGCGGGACGTGTTCGTCGTCAGCGGCTATCACGGTGCGCGGATGGAGGAGATCAGCGCCCGCGCCGGGATCAGCAAACCGGTGCTGTACGACCACTTCGCGAACAAGCTGGACCTGTATCTCGCTGTGCTGCAACAGTATCTGGACCGCATGGTCGCGGGCGTCCGCTCCGCGGCCGCCGCCGGCACCACGCCGCAGTCCCGAGTGCGCGGCGCGGTATCGGCGTATTTCGACTTCGTCGACGAGGACCCGGGCGGTCACGTGCTGGTCTTCGAATCGCCGGTCCACAGCGAACCGAGTATCGAATGGCGGGTGCGCAGCGCCATGCGCGCCTGCGCGGATCTCGTTGCCACCGAACTCCGCGCGGCCGGTGTGGCCGCCGCACCCGCCGACATGTACGCCTGGAGCCTGGTGGGCACCAGCCACCTGGCCGCCCGCCACTGGCTCGACGCCGGCCGCCCGATCCCCAAGCAGGACGCCGTCGAGGTCACCACCGCGTTGTGCTGGAACGGGCTGTCCGGCTGCGGACCAGGTCTGCCCCACTGAAACACCCACCGCGACAGTCAGAACGGACGAAGACACCCATGCCATCGACCTACGCCCTGCACGAGTCCGATGATCACTTCCTTGCCACCGCCCCGAACCGCTATGTCCATGTCGTCGAGATCGCCGCGCCGCCGAGCGCGGTGTGGGCCGCACTGACCGCCGAGGACGCCTTGGTGTCCTGGTCGTCGGCCGTGACCGGCATGCGCTGGACCTCGCCGCGCCCGTTCGGCATCGGTACCACCCGAGTCGTCACCCTCGCCGGTGTCGCCGGACTGACCGAACGCTTCTACCGCTGGGACGACGAGCGCCGGATGACCTTCACCGTCGATTCCGCCACCATCCCCGGACTGCGTCGTTTCGCCGAGGACATCCAGCTCACACCCTCCACCACAGGCACCCGGCTGACCTGGACATTCGCCGTCGAAGGCGGTCCGGCGCTGCGGCCGCTGCTGCGCCTGACCGGTCCGGTGACCAAGCGGCTCACCGCCTCCATCGCCCAGGGCATCGTGCGATCGGTCGACGCCCCGGTGCGGTGATCAGGCACCGATCATGCGCGGCGCAACTGTAGTTCGCCGGACAGCCGTGCCGGTCGGCCTCAGCGCGAGCCGCTGAGGCATCGGCCGCGCTCGACTCGACGCGACGAGATGCCGGCACTCAATCTTGTGGATATCTCTGATGATTCGCCGAATGCTGCAGAGGAAGGCCAAAACCTGCGCGGACTATGGCTGTTTCCGGAGTTGGCTGTGATCTGATCGAGATGTCCCCGAGATGGGGATGTTTCACAGAATGCAATCGAGGAAATGTATGAACTCCAGAACTGCCCGTCCGCTCGCCGTCGCCGCGTTGGTGCTGTCCGCGTGCGCCCTGAGTGTCGGCACCGCCACCGCGGCTTCCCCGGCCCCCGTCGCGGGTTCGGTGGAAGTGTGCCTGCCCCTCCCGGTCGGCCCGCTCGAGATCAGCCTGTGCCTGTAACCGGCTAGCTGAAGTGCCTCCGGCGGTGGTGGATACCGTTCGCGGTGAGCAGGATTGCGCGGTTCTGCCCCGGATCCGCCACCGCCGGACGGCAGGTGGGTAGGTCGAACCGCCCGAAGGCGTTGTCGGAATCCATCATTGATCCGGATTTCCGTTGCTGTTTATCACAAGCGAAGGCCGGACGGTGGTTGTTACTTCGCGGTAGATTGGGGCCTTGCCCAGTGATCTGGGTGGGGAAGGATTCATCATGGCTGTCTCACCATCCATTGCGCCGTTCTTGACCGCAGCGGGCCGTCCGGTATCGAACCCTTTGAAGGATGTGCGGACGATATCCCGTCAGATGGTGGGTCATTTCATCGAGAATGTCGTACCGTGCGCGACACTGCCCGGCGAAGTACTCGACGGTGATGTCACCGCGGTGACCCGGGTGTGTCTGGAGCTGACCAGGGGCGTACTCGACGGCCGGGACCTCCCGGGGCGGCTGGAGCGAATCCAATCCGCGGCCGCCGACTGGGCGCGGGAGGGCATCCCGATCGATACCATCCACAATGCCGTGCACGAAGGCTTCAAGCTCGGTTTCGACCTCGTCGTCGCCGGAGTGACCAACCACGACCACGAGACGGTCGTCGGGGTGGCCCGGCGGCTGACCGACATCCAGAACATGATCACGTCGGCGGTATCCGCGGCCTATGTCCGGGAACTGCGCTCCGTCGTCAGTGAGCACCACACCGCCGTACACACGCTGACCTCGGCATTGCTCGGTGGTCAGAACACCTCGACGATGGCCAGGGAGTGCGGCATCACCGTTGCCGACAACTATCACGTCGTCGCGCTCGCGCTGCCGCCCCATGTCGAGGAGTTCATCCCGTCCCTCGACGGCAATGTGGTTGCCCGGCGCAAGCTGCGTCGCGTGCAGGCCGAGCTGGCGAACCGGTGCGTGGGCAAGGTGCTGTCGCTGTTGAGCGTCGACGGCGGCACGCTGCTGCTACCCACCTCGGAGTTCTCCGAACCGGAACTGGACGAGTTGATCGCCGGATTGTCCGAGGCGGCCCAGGTTCCGGTGCGCGCTGTGACGACGACCGCGGTACCCGCGGAAATCCCGCGTGCCGCCGAGCAGGTCCACGAACTGGTCGAAATAGTGGATCGGCTCGGTGGCCCGAGCAAGGTATATCGTCCGCATCAACTGGCCTTCGAATATCAGCTGACCAGGCAGGGCCCGGCCCGCGACTACCTGAGTTCGGTGGTCGATTCCCTCGAAGCGCATCCGGAACTGCTGCAGACGCTCGAGGTCTACATGTCGACGAATTTGCAGCGCTCGCGCACCGCACGCGAGTTGTTCATCCACACGAATACGGTGGACTACCGATTGAAGCGCATCGGCCAGCTGACCGGCTTCGACCTGAACGACGTCACCGGTCTGTGTTACCTGCGCGCGGCGCTGCTGATCCGCGCGCATCGCGGACTCGGCAAGCCGGAGAACCTTCGCGCCGAGGGCGAGACCAGTTCTCGCGCAGGGTAATCCGCGCGGCTACCAGGTACAGGCGGCCTATGCCGCTCGGACGGTGACCGTCGTGTCGGTGCTGGCGAATTCGAACACGCGCAGCCGTCCGGTCACCAGGTCGACCGTGTCGGCGATCACGCGTCCGGCGTGATGCGCGCCGCCGGCGAAGCTCGTGCTGATCACGCGATAGCTGCGACGCGCGGTGAGCACGACGTCACCCGATCTCAGCAGGCCGGCCGAGGTGTGCGCGCCAGGACAACTGTCGGCCGTCGCGTTGCGGCGGTTGACTCCGAGCAAACTCAGCACTGTGTTTCTCCCGTTGTGTACGTCGCGGAATTCGCGTCCCGTCACCGGATCAGCGAACGGGTATCGAGATCTTTTTACCCACGGGCAGTGGGTGGGAAACCGTCGTGACCGGCGTGCGTTCCCGATGAGCGGGAAGACGCGCAAGCGCCGACGTCAGCCCGGTCATACGGTGAGTCTCATGACGGCAACACCCCAGCCCGACGACCTGGCGACGCACCTCGCGCGGTTGGCGGCGATAGAGTCGATCACCGCGCTCAAGCACCGCTACTTCCGCGCCTGCGACGCGAAGGACCCCGAAGGGTTCCGCGACTGTTTCGTCGCGGTCGGCTCGGCACTGGACTACGGCGAGCTCGGTGCGATGGACGCCGACGGCATGGCGGCCGTCTTCGCCTCGATCGCCTTGCAGCAGGTGGACGGCAAGCACGCGATCCTCGACATGCACCACGGCGTGCACCCCGACATCACGGTGCGCGCGGACGGCACCGCGAGCGGCCGGTGGACGCTGCGGTTCCGCCAGGTCAACCTGATCGAGCGCACCGAAACCGTCGCCACCGGCGAATACGCCGACGAATACCGGGTGGAGGACGGCCGCTGGAAGATCGCGACGTGCACGTTCCACCGGTTGTGGGCGATCACCAGGCCACTCGACGACGCCTGCCGGATCGCGCAGTAGGGGCCGGACATGTCGAAGATCGCTCTGGTGACCGGCGCCAGCCGTGGCGTCGGCAAGGGAATCGCCCTGGCACTCGGCGCCGCGGGATGGACCGTGTATCTGACCGGACGTGGCAGCGCGGGTGACGGTGGGCCGCTGGAGGTGGCCGCCGCCGAAGTGAGCGCCCGCGGCGGCACCGGCATCGCCGTGCACTGCGACCATCGCGACGACGCGCAGATCGCCGCGGTATTCGCCCGCATCGCCGCCGAACAGGACGGACTCGACCTGCTGGTCAACAATGTCTGGGCCAATCCCGACGGTTTCGCCGGCTTCAGCGACCCGTTCTGGCAGCGACCCGTCGGTGACTGGGACACATTGATCGGCGTCGGCCTGCGCGCGCACTATGTCGCCTCCGTGGCGGCGGCGCGGCTCATGGTCGCGCGCGGCAGCGGCGTCATCGCCACTATCTCCTCGTTCGGTACCCGCGGCTATCTGCACTCGGTGCTGTACGGGATGTCGAAGGCGGGACTGGACAAGATGGCCTGCGACATGGCCGTGGAATTGCGTGGCACCGGTGTGAGCACCGTGTCGCTGTGGCCCGGGATCGTGCGCACCGAGCAGGTGCTGGCCATGGGGGTCGAGGACATCGAGGGGTTCCCGATCGCCGGTGCGGAGACGCCGGAATTCGTCGGCCGGGTTGTCCTGGCGCTGGCCACCGATCCCGAGATCGGCACCCGCAGTGGCAGCACGGTGATCACCGCCGAGGCGGCCGTCGAGTACGGGATCACCGATATCGATGGTGGACAGCCGGTGTCGCATCGCGAGGCCTTCGGTGGCGGCGCGGTCTTCGGCGTCCGATGAGAAAGGAATCTGGGATGGAGCTTTCGGGCAAAGTAGTACTGGTCACCGGTGGAGCGCGCGGTCTGGGCGCGGCCTTCGCCCACGGGATCGTCGCCGCCGGCGGCAGCGTCGTGATCGGTGACCTCTTGGACGAGGACGGCGCCGCCGTGGCGGGCGAGCTGGGGGAGCGTGCCCGGTTCGTGCACCTCGATGTCACCGACCCGGCGTCGTGGCAGCACGCCGTCGACACCGCTGTCGGTGCCTTCGGGAAACTGACCGGCCTGGTGAACAACGCCGGGATGACCGCCTCGGGTGTGCCGTTGGTCGAGGAGCCGCTCGAGACCTTCCAGCGGGTGATCCAGGTCAACCTGGTATCGGTGAACATCGGCATCCACGCGGTGGTGCCTGCCCTGCGGGCGGCCGGTGGTGGTTCCATCGTCAATATCTCCTCGGCCGCCGGGCTGGTCGGCCTGGCGCACACCGGTGCCTATGGCGCGGCCAAGTGGGGTGTGCGCGGGCTCACCAAGGTCGCCGCGGTCGAGCTCGCGCGCGACCGGATCCGGGTGAACTCG
Organism: Nocardia sp. NPDC057663; assembly: GCF_042799895.1. Taxonomy (NCBI): domain Bacteria; kingdom Bacillati; phylum Actinomycetota; class Actinomycetes; order Mycobacteriales; family Nocardiaceae; genus Nocardia; species Nocardia sp. NPDC057663. The sequence goes on from NZ_JBHVHX010000015.1 coordinate 150,075, forward strand.
GTACATCCCGGAATGGTGCTCACCCCGATGACCGCGCCGACCGGAATCAGTCTGGCGGAGGGCGGTTTTCCGAACGCGCCGCTCGGCAGGGTCGGGCGGCCCGAGGAACTGGCCGGGGCGGTCACCTACCTGCTCAGCGACGCTGCCTCGTATACGACCGGCGCCGAGCTGGCTGTGGACGGCGGCTGGACGGCCGGCCCGCCGGTCGTCGACATCAACGGCTAGTTCCCCGGCGACCCGGTCCGCCAGGCACTGCGGGCGACCCGCGTCGGCGGCGGCCTCGGTGTCGTCGGCCTGCCACACGACGTCCAGCTCGACGGGGCAGACGTCAAGGCACTACTGCTGCCCGGTCACCACAGCCGTTCATCGGCTCGGCTCCGGTAGCTGGCACTCGGAGATCTTCGGGTTCGCCCCCATGTAGTTGAGGGGGCCCGCCACCAGCGTGACGGCGATCGTGCCCCAGGCGCGGCAGTCGATCGGCGTATTGATGAAGTAATTTCGCTGCATGGCCGCGACCATTCCGGCCCCGAACCAGACCAGCAGCAGCGTTGACAGCAAGAATCTGGCGACTTGATAGGGTGGCCTGGCGTGGATCTCTCGTACTTCGCGAATTTCCCGATCACGTCGATTCCGTCGGCCGCGCATTGTCATCGCATCCTCTCCGTTTGCGATCAATCACGCTGATACCCCATGTGAACAGCGGCAACCCTGTGGACACCACCACGACACGCGCACAGTTTGCCCTACCAACTGTGCGGCCCGGCAACCGGACAGTCAACGGTACGCCGCCGAAGCGGTGCCGAGGTAGGCGCCGCGACCGGGGTTGTCGGACCCCGGTGCCAGACTCGGTCACGTGCGATGGGCGGTGGCGGAGTGGGGTGACGGAGGTGCTCGTTTGTGTCCTCTCGAGCGGGACGGTCGCCCGGCAGGACCGGTGATCTACGAGCCGTCGCTGGCCGAGGCGGTGCGCTCGCGTCCTGAGGTCGAGCGGTGGGTGTGGCGATCCACCGCGGAGATCTACCGGACCCTGCTCGCGGCGGGCGTGCGCGTCGAGCGCTGTTACGACGTGCAGGCCGCGGAAGCCCTGCTGATCGGGCACGAGGAGGGCCAGGCGGGTCAGGCGCGTTCCCTGGCGGCAGCCTGGGCGCGCCTGCACAACCTGCCGGTCCCGCCGGATGCCCCCGCACGGGCTGCCGAAACCCAGCCGTCGCTGTTCGAGTCCGCACCGGTGCCGCTACCACCCGGCACGGACGAGCTCACCGCACTGCTGGCGGTCTACGCGGGTCAGGTCGCCAGGACGGCACAGACCGAGCACCCGGAACGAATGCGGCTGCTGCTCGCCGCCGAATCGGCGGGCATGCTCGTGGCCACGGAGATGTCGCGGTCCGGCATCCCGTGGCGCGCGGACGTCCACCGCGAGTTGCTGGACACCATGCTGGGTGAGCGCGTTCCGGGTGCACCGGAACCGCGCCGGATGGCGGAGTTGGCCGAGGAGGTGTCGCGAGCGTTCGGCGGCGCCGTTCGGGTCCGGCCCGACCTGCCCAACGACATCGTCAAGGCCTTCGCCCGCGCCGGGATCGTGCTGTCCTCCACCCGAAAATGGGAACTCCAGCAGGTCGACCACCCCGCCGTAGCGCCATTGCTGGCCTACAAGTCGCTGTACCGCCTGTACACCGCGCACGGCTGGTCCTGGCTCGAACAGTGGGTGCACGGCGGCCGGTTTCGTCCCGAGTACCTGCCCGGCGGTACGGTGTCGGGCCGCTGGACCACCAATGGTGGTGGGGCCTTGCAGATCCCGAAGGTGATCCGGCAAGCGATCCGTGCCGATCCGGGCTGGTGTCTGGTGGTCGCCGACGCCGACCAGGTGGAGCCGCGCGTTCTTGCCGCCGTGTCGCGCGACCCGGGGTTGATGGAGGTGGCTGGTCGCGGCGAAGATCTGTACGCGGATCTGGCGGCCCGCGGATTCGGCGGCGACCGCGCCCAGGCCAAGATCGCCCTGCTCGGCGCCATCTACGGCCAGACCTCCGGCGATGCCCTGATCCACCTGGCCGGCCTCCGTCGGCGGTATCCGGCGGCGGTCGCCTACGTCGACGACGCGGCGCGCGCAGGCGAGGAAGGGCGCCTGGTGCGCACGTGGCTGGGGCGCACCAGCCCGCCGCTGTCGGTCGTGTCACCGGAGGAACCCGATCCGTCCCAGGAGAATCAGGGAGGATTCGGCAGCAGCTCCGCGGCCCGAGCCCGGGGCCGGTTCACCCGCAACTTCGTGGTGCAGGGCAGCGCCGCCGACTGGGCTCTGCTGGTCTTGGCGGGTGTGCGCCATGCGATCGCCGGTCAACGCGGCGAACTGGTCTTCTTCCAGCACGACGAGGTGATCGTGCACTGTCCGGTGGAGGAGGCGGCATCAGTCACCGCCGCGATCGCCGCCGCCGCCGAGACGGCAGGCAGGCTCGCTTTCGGATCGACACCGGTGCGGTTCCCGTTCACCACAGCTGTAGTGGAGTGTTACGGGGACGCCAAGTAGGAAGGCCCCCACACAGAACAGTCCCCGGTAGTCTCCATCGAATCCATAAGCTTCAGTCGTCGCTGACAACTCTGGCATTCGATTGGCTTGCCGGGGGCCTGGCCAGATCCTGAAAATTTGTCACCGCAGTCAACAGACGTCTCCACTGACAGCGTGGCTCATTTCCGGTGTTCCGGTATATGTACAGTCTTCTCCGGATTTTCGTTCTGTCAATACCTGTGGGCGCCTGAATCTGGTCTTTTTCGGCCCATCGCGGCGGCGCGCGCAAATCGGTGCCGAGACGTGCTGTGCATCGGCATCGGTGCGGCGCAAAATGCTGGGTGTGGAGCTGACAGCCGTGCGTATCGACAAGCCGGATGATCTCAACGTCGTCATCGGGCAGGCGCACTTCATCAAAACCGTCGAGGACATGCACGAGGCGCTGGTCGGGGTCAGTTCCCACCTGCGGTTCGGGCTGGCATTCTGCGAGGCATCCGGGCCGTGCCTGGTCCGGCACTCCGGCAACGACGACGATCTGACCGAGCTCGCCACGACGAACGCACTTGCCGTCGGCGCGGGACACTCGTTCATCGTCTTCCTGCGCGAGGGATACCCGGTCAATGTGCTCAATGCGATTCGGCACGTCCCGGAAGTCTGCGGAATATATTGTGCCACCGCCAATCCCGTGGACGTGTTGATCGCCCAGACCGAGCTGGGCCGCGGAATTGTCGGAGTGGTCGACGGGTCCGCACCACTGGGCGTGGAAAATGCCGACGATCAGGCCGACCGTCGACAGCTTCTGCGTCAGATCGGCTACAAGTTGTAGGGACCCGCGTCCGACGATCCGTCGCACGATATGAGGCATTGTGCGGACGGTAACGGTGGAGGACAGTGGGTATGTCCGGTGGCGCCCACCGGGGCGTCGCCTTTACGGGAGTAGGAGGTGGCTCGTGTACGCACGTTCAAGCACCATTGCGGCGCAGCCGTCGTCGATCGACGGCGGGCTCGCATACCTCCGCAACGAGGTGATGCCGAATCTGCCCGAGCTGGAAGGCTGGGTCGGCATGTCGCTGATGTTGGACAGGTCGACCGGGCGCTGCATCGCCACAACAGCGTGGGAATCCCAGGATGCGCTGCATGCCAGCAGCCGGCGCGTCCAACCAATGCGTGAAGGCCTCGCCCAGGCTCTGAGCGGGCCGGTCCAGAAGGTCGAAGAATGGGAAGTCGCGGTCATGCATCGCGATCACCTGGCCGGCGCGAACGCGTGCACCCGGTGCACCTGGGTGCAGGTCGATCCATCGGGTGTCGATCTAGCGATCGACACGTTCAAAACACAGCTGTTGCCGAAGTTCGAGGAGCTCGAAGGATTCCGCAGTGCCAGCCTGTTCGTCGACCGGGCGACCGGCCGCGGAGTGGGCTCCACTGTCTGGGCGAGCCGCGAGGAGCTGGACAGCAGCCGGGAGCACGCGGAGCGGATCAGGGCGATGGCAACCAAAACCACGGGTGCCAAGATTCTCGAGGTGGCGGAGTTCCGGCTGGGATTCGCTCACCTGCGCGTGCCTGAATTGGTCTGACATGAGGAGACATCCGGCCGGGAGTACGGACTCCCGGCCGGATGATTCTGTTCGGATGTCACACGGAATCGCTGCTGTGGGTCGCGAGGTAGACGAGCACACTCGTGGCGAGCGCGAACGCGCCGAGAACGCCACCGGCGATGGTGTCGCCGCGGTTGGTGGCCACCCCACGTTCGATCCTGTCCCAGCCGATGAATGCCGCGGCCACCGCGGCGACGGAGGACGGCACCGCCACGAACTCCGTGGCGAACGGGATGAACGAGAACACACAGGCGACGATGCCGAGCACCAGCGACGCGAGTCCGGCGCCGTTACGTGGTGGCGGCGAGGCCTCGGTGTCGGGCACTCCACGAGAGTAGCCCGCACCGGGTCGCCTTCGCGTGTTCGACAACCTTCCGATTGGAAGGCTGGGGGAATCAGCCGAGCAGGTCTTCGGCTTGCCGGCCGTCGAGTTCGGAGTTACGCGGGTCGACCAGGACCAGGCGCATGTTCTCGGTCGGCCGGGGTGTAGGGGATATTGGCGGCCCGGTTCTGGTCGACGCGGATCGCCCGGCCCAGTTGTGGGAAGGCGCGCTGGGCGCAGTCGGGGCGTTCGCAGATCTTGCAGCCTGCGCCGATCGGCACCGCGGTGGTCTCGTCGTGGATCGGCAGCCCGTGGGAGTAGACGAGCTTCTCGGCGTAGGCGAGGTCGCAGCCGAGGCCGATCGCGAAATCCCTTTTGGGAGAGAGGTATCCGGGTGTGCTCTCGTCGGTCGTGCGGGCCAGCCACAGGTACTTGCGCCCGTCGGGCATCTCGGCGATCTGGGTGCGGATCCGACCCGGGGTGGTGAATGCCTCGTGCACCACCCACAGCGGGCAGCTGCCGCCGACCCGGGAGAAGTGGAAGGCGGTGGCGGACTGCCGTTTGGAGATATTGCCCGCGCGGTCGGTGCGGACGAAGAAGAACGGTACCCCGCGCTGGTTCGGGCGCTGCAACGTCGAGAGCCGGTGGCAGACGGTCTCGAAACCGACCTCGAACATCGACGACAACAGATCGATGTCGTAGCGCAGTTCTTCGGCGGCGTTGCGAAACCTGGTGTACGGCAGGATCAATGCGCCCGCGAAGTAGTTCGCCAGACCGATCCGCAACAGCTCACGGGAGCCGGCGGGCATCGTCTCCACCGACGCGGTGAGCGTGTCGATGGTGTCGGCGTGGGTGAGGAACGCCAGCTGGGTGGCGAGCTGGAAGGCCCGCTGTCCGGGGGAGAGCCTGCGGGCGAGGGTGATCTGGCGGGCCTGCGGATCGTAGATCCGTTTGGGGCCGGGGTCGGTGGGGTTGTCGGACCGGATGGTGACGGTGATGTCGTGGCGTTCGTGCAGCAGCCGGGTCAGCTGCAGGTCCAGGCCGCCGATGCTGAGCCGGTTCCGGGTGAAGAGCTGCTCGGCGGCGTGGTCGAGTTCAGGGATGTGATTGCGCCGATCGTAGAAGAAGTCGCGGACGTCTTCGTACGGCATCGCCGTACCGGGTTCCACGGCCGAGCCCTCGATGCCGGCGGAGAACTGCTCCATCTGCTCGGTGGCTCCGCGCAGGCGCCGATGCAGGCTGACCAACAGCCTGGCCGCGCCGGGTGCCCGGGTCATCAGGTCGTCGAGTTCGGCGTTGGTGACCGAGGACCCGTCGGGGTCGTCGGCGAACACGTCCTGCAGGTCGGCCAGCAGCCGGGCATCGGTGTCGGCGGCGAAGAAACCCATGTCCAGGTCGAAGGTGGCATTGAGCCGCAGCAGAACCTGTACGGTCAGCGGTCGCTGGTCGTTCTCGAGCTGGTTGACGTAACTCACCGATAGCCCGAGCACCTTCGCCATCCCCGATTGGGACAGTCCCCGCTGTTCACGCAGCGTCCGCAGCCGCGCGCCCGCGTACATCTTCTGCATAGCGCCAATGTAGCAGCAGTGGGTTTCACAACTTACGCAAATTTGCCGATTCTCGTCCACAAGATTTGGCATTTGCGGTGTATTTCGCGGTAAACGCAGCGTGTGTAACGTGCGAAACAAGCAGCAGAAATTCCCCGCTCCTGGAGGCCGCAACCGTGAAGAACCATCTCGTCCGCACGCACCGTTCCGCCGAGGACTTCCCGCGGGAAGAACACCTCGCCTGGCGGATCGCCGAGGTTGCCACCGACGCGGTGCCGGTGGCCGCGGAGACCGAGGAGATGATCGTGAACCGGATCATCGACAACGCGTCGGTGGCGGCGGCCTCGATCACTCGCCGTCCGGTGGCCAACGCGCGCGCCCAGGCGCTGGCGCATCCCTACGGGCCCGGCGCCGCGGTATTCGGTGTGCCCGGCCGGTTCTCCCCGGAGTGGGCGGCGTGGGCCAACGGTGTCGCGGTGCGGGAGCTGGACTTCCACGACACGTTCCTGGCCGCCGAGTACTCGCACCCGGGTGACAACATCCCGTCGATCCTCGCCGTCGCCCAGCACACCGGCCGCAGCGGCGCCGATCTGATCCGTGGTCTGGCCACCGGTTACGAGATCCAGGTCGACCTGGTCCGCGCGATCTGCCTGCACGAGCACAAGATCGACCACGTCGCCCACCTCGGCCCCTCGGCCGCGGCCGGCATCGGCACCCTGCTCGGCCTGGACACCGAGACGATCTACCAGGCGATCGGGCAGGCCCTGCACACCACGACCGCCACCCGCCAGTCCCGCAAGGGCGAGATCTCGAGCTGGAAGGCCTACGCACCGGCCTTCGCCGGGAAGATGGCGGTCGAAGCGGTCGATCGCGCCCTGCGCGGTGAGGGCGCCCCGGCCCCGATCTGGGAGGGCGAGGACGGTGTCATCGCCTGGCTGCTCGGCGGGCCGAACGCGGAGTACTCGGTGCCGCTGCCCGGTCCCGGCGAGCCCAAGCGCGGCATCCTCGACACCTACACCAAGGAGCACTCGGCCGAGTACCAGAGCCAGGCCCCGATCGACCTGGCTCGCCGGATGCGCGACCGCATCGGCGATCTCGACCAGATCGCCACGATCGTGCTGCACACCAGCCACCACACCCACTACGTCATCGGCACCGGATCCAACGACCCGCAGAAGTTCGATCCGACGGCGTCGCGGGAAACCCTCGACCACTCGGTGATGTACATCTTCGCGGTCGCCCTGCAGGACGGCACCTGGCACCACGAACGCTCCTACGCCCCCGAGCGCGCGCAGCGCCCCGACACCGTCGAGCTGTGGCGCAAGATCTCCACCGCCGAGGACCCGGAATGGACCCGGCGCTACCACTCCACCGACCCGAACGAGAAGGCCTTCGGCGCCCGCGCCGAGATCACCTTGAAGAGCGGCGAGGTGATCGTCGACGAGCTGGCCGTCGCCGACGCCCACCCGCTCGGCGCCCGCCCCTTCGCCCGCGACCAGTACATCGCGAAGTTCCGCACGCTCGCCGAGGGCGTCATCGACCCGGCCGAGCAGGATCGTTTCCTCGACGTCGCCCAGCGCACCCCCGAACTGACCGCCGCGGAGCTGGGCCAGCTGAACTTCACCGTCTCCGACGAGGTGCTCGCCCGCGCGCCGAAGCTGCCGAAGGGGCTGTTCTGATGACCGGCCTGCTGGCCTCGGCGACCTCGGCCGCCGACAAGCGCCTCGCGTTCCGGGCCGGTCTGGCATCCGAGCGGATCCAGCGGTTCCCCGGCGCGTTCAATCCGCTGGTGGCCAAGCTGATCCAGGAGATCGGCTTCGAGGGCGTCTACGTCTCCGGCGCGGTGGTCTCCGCCGATCTCGCGCTGCCCGATATCGGGCTCACCACGCTGACCGAGGTCGCCGCACGTGGTCAGCAGATCGCCCGGGTCACCGACCTGCCGGTCCTCATCGACGCCGACACCGGCTTCGGTGAGCCGATGAGCGCGGCCCGCACCGTCAGCTTCCTCGAAGACGCCGGGATCGCCGGCGCGCACTTCGAGGATCAGGTCAACCCGAAGCGGTGCGGCCACCTCGACGGCAAGGCCGTGGTCCCCGTCGAAGAAATGGTCCGCAGGCTGCGGGCAGCGGTGTCCGCACGCCGCGACCCGAACTTCGTCATCTGCGCGCGCACCGACGCCGCGGGCATCGAAGGCATCGACGCGGCGATCGAACGTGCCGAGGCCTACGCCGAGGCCGGTGCGGACCTGATCTTCACCGAGGCCCTCACCGGGGTCGCCGAGTTCGAGAAGTTCCGTGCCGCGGTCGCGACGCCGTTACTGGCCAACATGACCGAATTCGGCAAGTCCGAACTGATCTCGGCCCAGACGCTGGAGTCCATCGGCTACAACGCCGTCATCTACCCGGTCTCCACCCTGCGGCTGGCGATGTTCGCCGCCGAGGCCGGGCTGCGCGAGATCTACGAACAGGGCACCCAATCCGGTCTGCTCGACCGGATGCAGCACCGCAGCCGCCTCTACGAACTGCTGCAGTACGAGCGCTACAACGAATTCGATTCCGACATCTTCAATTTCGCTCTGGGAAGGGACCAGTGATGACGGACATCGCCGTACCGACCATCTACAAGGGACTCGCCGGTGTCGTCGTCGACACCACCGCGATCTCGAAGGTGGTCCCGGAAACGAACTCGCTGACCTACCGCGGCTACGCCGTGCAGGACCTGGCCGCGCACTGCTCCTTCGAGGAGGTGGCCTACCTGCTCTGGCGTGGTGAGCTGCCCGATCACGTCGAACTGGAACGGTTCTGCCAGCAGGAACGCGCGTCCCGGCGCGCGGACCGGTCGCTGCTGTCGCTGGTGGCGAAGATGCCCGACAACTGCCATCCGATGGACATCGTCCGCACCGCGATCAGCTACCTCGGCGCCGAAGACCCGGCCGAGGACGACAACGCGGCACAGGCCAACCGCGCCAAGGCACTTCGGATGTTCGCCGTGCTGCCGACCATCGTGGCCGCCGACCACCGTCGCCGCCACGGCCTGGATCCGATTCCGCCGCACTCGCATCTGGGATACGCGGAGAACTTCCTGAATATGTGCTTCGGCACGATCCCGTCGCGGGAGCTGGTCAAGGCGTTCGAGGTCTCCCTGATCCTCTACGCCGAGCACAGTTTCAACGCCTCCACTTTCGCCGCGCGAGTCGTCACCTCGACCCTGTCCGATATCTACAGCGCGGTCACCGCCGCCATCGGCGCGTTGAAGGGCCCGCTGCACGGCGGTGCCAACGAGGCGGTCATGCACGACATGCTCGAGATCGGTGATCCCGTCCGGGCCGAGGAGTGGTTGCGCACCAAGCTGGCGCACAAGGAAAAGGTGATGGGCTTCGGCCACCGGGTCTACAAGAACGGTGATTCCCGGGTGCCCACGATGAAGAAGGCGTTCCTCGACATCGCCGCCGCGACCGACGGCGGCACGTGGGTGCAGATGTACGAGACGCTCGAACGCACCATGGACGAGGCCACCGGCATCAAGCCCAACCTCGACTTCCCGACCGGCCCCGCCTACTACCTGCTCGGATTCGATATCGAGGTGTTCACCCCGATCTTCGTGATGAGCCGGATCACCGGCTGGACCGCGCACATCATCGAGCAGGGCGAATCCAATGCCCTGATCCGGCCCCTGAGCGAGTACATCGGGGTGCCGCAACGGGCGGTCGTGGCCTAGCTCGCAGATAGTCCTTCGTCGGCGGCTCGCACCACTGTGCGGGCCGCCGTCTCGTTCCGGCGCACCACCCCTCGCGCCCTGACTCGACAAGGTCGACCGAGAAGATGTTTTCCCAAGTCCTGGTAGCCAATCGCGGCGAGATCGCGATTCGCGCCTTTCGCGCGGCATACGAACTCGGTGTCGGCACGGTCGCGGTGTTCCCATATGCGGATCGCAATTCCCAGCACCGGCACAAGGCCGATCAGTCGTATCAGATCGGCGAGGAAGGGCACCCCGTCCGGGCGTACCTGTCGATCGAGGCGATCA
>NZ_JBHVHX010000016.1:0-18523 GCF_042799895.1 Nocardia sp. NPDC057663
AGGACCAGGCCATCTTGGGCAATATCGGTCACTTCGACAACGAGATCGATATGGCTGCCCTGGAGACCTCGGGTGCGACGCGTTTGAACATCAAGCCTCAGGTCGATTTGTGGACCTTCGATTCGGGTAAGGCGATCATCGTGTTGTCGGAGGGTCGTCTGCTGAATCTGGGCAACGCGACCGGTCACCCCTCGTTCGTGATGTCGAACAGTTTCTCCAACCAGGTGATCGCGCAGATCGAGTTGTGGACCAAGCCGCAGGAGTACGACAACGAGGTCTACCGCCTGCCCAAGCATCTCGATGAGAAGGTCGCCAAGATCCATGTCGAGGCTCTGGGTGGCACGTTGACCAAGCTCACCAAGGATCAGGCCGAGTACATCGGTGTGGATGTGGAGGGCCCGTACAAGCCCGACCACTACCGCTACTGAGGCAGCGGGGGTAGTTCGTGCCACCCGGCTCGCCGATCGCGGAGATCGGCGAGCCGGCGTTCGTTCGGCACGTGCGATACGAGACGGCATGACAGCGGCCTGCCGATCGGTGATCGGCAGGCCGCTGTCGCGCAGCAGGGACAGCCTGCCCGGATCAGAAGGCGCAGTTGGACGGGAACTTGGTGTAGTCGCACGGCTCGGCGCTTCCGACTGCGACGGCGAGCGAGCGAAGCAGCGAGGTGATCGTCACGGGGCTGATGCTGCTCCCGGAATCAGCCACCTGGGCGGGAGCGGGCGAGTGGGGCTCGAGCGGTCGCGGCTCGGCGGTCGCCGTGGCGGCGGCGCCTGCGAGGGCGAGACCGACGGTGAGGGCGGCGACGGCGGTGCGCAGAGACTTGCGATGCATTGGTGCTCCTGATTTGGTACGTAGGACAGTGGCCCCCGGTTGTGCGTCAGGAGGGCCGCGAATCAGCACAGGACGTCGGACCCGCACCAGCCGGGCCGCCGCGGGAAGAAGTGCCAGACGCACACTTTGCCCGCTGATAGGGCTCGGCAGCAGCCGCGAGATTTCGGGGCATCGACGGCCGCGAGGAATCCGGCGATCAGACCAGCAGCAGGCAGACCGGCAGGGGGATGACGGCTTCCAGGAGCGCGCAGGCGGCGAGTTCGGCCGCGGAGCCCGCGGCGGCGGAACCGGCCTCGGCCGAGCCGCTGAGCAGCGCGGCCGAGCCGCTGCGCGGGTGGTCGCCGCGGCCGATGGGGTCGGCCGTCGGAGCGGCGGCCGCGAAGCCGGAGCCCGCGAGGGCGATGCCGAGCGCGGCGGCGGCCACGGCGGCGCGGAGAACGGTTCGGTTGAGCATGGTGACTCCTGGGTCGAGCGGCCCGGCGGCGCGGGCGCGGGGGTGATGTGCCTCGGTAGCCCGGACGGAGCCGATCCGCCGAGGACTTTGGAATGAGAACACTTCACACCGGGTCGAGTGGGTGAAACGGGTAATCCGGTCCCCGCATGCCCGGCGCGTCGGACGACACAGTGCTCGGGCGCGCGGCTCGCTGGACGCCCGCCGAATCCCGCCGGGTAATCTCACCGCTCATGGGCGTACTGATTGCGGTGGAAGGCCTCGACGGCGCCGGTAAACGGACGTTGATCGACGGATTGATCGCCGAATTGTCCGCCAAGGGATTGCGGGCGGGTAGTTTGGCCTTTCCGCAATACGGCCGATCGATCCACGCGGATCTGGCCGCCGAGGCGCTGCGCGGCGCGCACGGCGACCTGGCCGGCTCGATCAACGCGATGGCGATCATGTTCGCCCTCGACCGGGCCGAGGCGAGCGCCGAGCTGTCGAACCTGTTGGACGCCAACGATATCGTCATCCTGGACCGCTGGGTGGCCTCCAACGCCGCGTACTCGGCGGCCCGCGCCGAACAGGACGCCGATGGCGAAATCGTCGCCTGGGTGGGCGATCTGGAGTTCGGCAGGCTGGGGTTGCCCGCCCCCGAACTGACCGTGCTGATCGACATTCCCACCGAGGTCGCGGCCGAACGTGCCCGTCGCCGTGGTGAACTCGACGAGTCCCGCGCCCTCGACGCGTACGAGCGCGACGGCGGTCTGCAGCGGCGCACCGGCGAGGTCTATCGTGAGCTGGCCGACCGCGACTGGTTCGGTCGATGGTGGACATACCGATCCGATGACGATAGGCCTGCCCTACTCACCCTCTGCTCGGAAATCTTTGCCGGATAAGGTTGGATACGCGACGGGTTCACACCATTAATGGCGTGGCGGCCCGATCCTGGCCTGGGAGATGACAACATAGGACTATGAAGCCCAAGATTCTGGTCGTCGACGACGATATGGCACTCGCTGAGATGCTGACCATCGTCTTGCGCGGGGAAGGGTTCGACCCGCACGTGGTCGGCGACGGCACGCAGGCCCTGTCGGCGGTGCGGGAGATCCGCCCCGACCTGGTGTTGCTGGACCTGATGCTGCCCGGCATGAACGGCATCGATGTATGCCGTGTGCTGCGGGCCGATTCCGGCGTCCCGATCGTGATGCTCACCGCCAAGACCGACACGGTCGATGTGGTGCTCGGTCTGGAGTCCGGCGCGGACGATTACATCGTCAAGCCGTTCAAGCCGAAAGAACTCGTCGCCCGCGTGCGTGCTCGGTTGCGCCGTACCGAGGACGAGCCCGCCGAGCTGCTCTCCATCGCCGACATCGTCATCGACGTGCCCGCGCACAAGGTGACGCGTGGCGGTGCGCAGATCTCGCTCACCCCGCTGGAGTTCGACCTGCTGGTCGCACTCGCGCGCAAGCCGCGGCAGGTGTTCACCCGCGAGGTGCTGCTCGAGCAGGTCTGGGGTTACCGGCACGCCGCCGATACCCGCCTGGTCAACGTGCACGTGCAGCGACTACGCGCCAAGGTCGAGAAGGATCCGGAGAACCCGGAGATCGTGCTGACCGTCCGCGGTGTCGGCTACAAGGCCGGACCGCCGTGATCGGTACCTGTGAGGCGCCGCTGTGACCGACGGTCGACCTGCCGGTCCAGCGTCAGCGCCTCCAGCGCACGACGGACGTGCGCACACCTTCATCACGCAGGTGCGGCGATGGGCGGACCCGGTCATGGCCTGGTTCCAGGCTGTCGGGACCGCGCTGGGCCATCTGTGGCGCCGGTCGCTGCAGCTGCGTGTCATCGTGTCCACGCTGACCCTCTCGCTCATCGTGATCACGATCCTCGGTGTCGTGCTGACCGGTCAGATCACCGACCGGCTGCTCGAGGCCAAGATCAACGCGGCGGTCGAGGAGATGGATCGTGCCCGCAGCACGATCGAGAACATTCTCTCCGGCGCGCACGACGCGAACAGTCAGCAGCAGCAGCTCGCCGAGGCGCGCGCCGCGCTGTCCAGCCGTGGCGGCACCGGCCAGTCCACGGGTGCCGCCGGTAGTTTCGACTCGGCGCTGGCGATGGTCGGCGGGACGCCGCCGCAGGAGATCACCGCCGGTCCCATCTCCGAGGTGCCGCCCGAGCTGCGCCGATTCGTCCAGCGCAACCAGGTCTCCTACCAGTTCACGACGGTCGCCGACCCGGACGGCTATCGCGGGCGCGCGCTGATCATCGGCAGCCCGAGCGCCGAGATCGCGACACTGGAGATCTACCTGATCTTCCCGCTGGCCAGCGAGGAAGCGAGCCTGTCGCTGATGCGCGGCACGATGCTCATCGGTGGCGTCGTGCTGCTGGTGCTGCTCGCCGCGATCACCGCACTGGTCACCAGGCAGGTGGTGCTGCCGATCCGGTCGGCGGCGCGGATCGCGGGCCGGTTCGCCGACGGCAGGCTCAAGGAACGCATGCTCGTGCGTGGCGAGGACGACATGGCCCGGCTCGCGCAGGCGTTCAACGAGATGGCCGAGAGCCTGTCGAACCAGATCACCCAGCTCGAGGAGTTCGGCAACCTGCAACGCCGGTTCACCTCCGACGTCAGCCACGAGCTGCGTACCCCGCTCACCACGGTGCGGATGGCGGCCGACCTCATCCACGGCTCGAGCGACGATCTCGATCCGGCGCTGGCCCGCAGCTCCGAACTGCTGGTCAACGAACTGGACCGGTTCGAGGGCCTGCTCAACGACCTGCTCGAGATCTCCCGCCACGACGCCGGTGTGGCCGAGCTGCAGGTGGAATCGCTGGACGTGCGGATGTGCGCGCGGGCCGCGATCTCCACGGTGCGCCACCTCGCCAAGGAAGCCGGAGTCGAGTTGGTCATCGACCTGCCGGAGGAACCGGTCGTCGCCGAGGTGGACCCGCGTCGGGTCGAGCGGGTGCTGCGCAACCTGCTCGCCAACGCCATCGACCACAGCGAGGGCAAGCCGGTGCTGATCCGGATGCGCGGCGACGCCGATGCCAACGCGGTCGCGACGGTCGTGCGCGACCAGGGCGTCGGGCTGCGGCCGGGCGAGGAGAAGCTGGTGTTCAACCGGTTCTGGCGCTCCGACCCGTCCCGGGTGCGCCGATCGGGCGGTACCGGCCTCGGCCTGTCGATCAGCGTCGAGGACGCCAACCTGCACGAGGGTAGGCTCGAGGCCTGGGGCGATCCCGGCGTCGGCGCCAGCTTCCGGCTGCTGCTGCCGATGGTGCGCGGCCGCAAGCTGGGCGCGAGCCCGCTCGCGCTGGAGCCGATGTTGCGCAAGGTGCCCGCACTGCCCGAGACAGACCCGGGCGACGAGCCGGAGGTGGTGGTCGACCCGGAGTCGGGCGAGCTGTCCGACGCGCCCGCACCGGAATCCGGTGCCGAGTCGGCCACGGAGCCCGGTGCGCTCCCCGAGACCAACGGGCGCGTGGTGACCGAAGCCGACGACGAGGAGCCGATGTCCACCGAGACCGGAGACCGACAGTCATGACGAACGCGGGTGGTGATCGCCTGCCGCGGCGTGGCGCCGCGCTGCTGGCGGCCGTCCTGGCCGGCATGCTGGTCCTCACCGGCTGCGCCAGCCTGCCGGAGTCCTCGGCGCCCCAGGCGCTCGGCACCATCAACCGCGCTCCGACCTCGGAGGGCCCGCCACCGCCGATCTCCGGCCGCGACCCCGACCTGCTGGTGAGCGATTTCCTCACCGCCAGCGCCGACCCGGCCAACCGGCACGCGGCGGCCAGGCAGTACATCGCCGCCGACACCGCGGGCGAATGGAACGACGAGGCCAGCATCACCATCGTCGACCGGCCCGACACCCTGCGCGAGTCGCGCTCGGGCGACAAGGCCAGCTACGTCATCCGCTCCCGCAAGGTCGGCGAGCTCGCGAGCGACGGCAGTTACCGGGCCGTCGAGGGCACGCTCGAGAATAAGATCGAGATGAGCAAGATCGACGGCGAGTGGCGGATCACCGAGCTGCCCGAGGGCGTCGTCATCGACTCCAGCGCGTTCGACAAGTCCTACCGCCGCTACGTTCTGCAGTACATCGACGCAAGCAGCTCCGTGCTCGTGCCCGACCCCCGCTGGGTCTCGGTCCCGCGCGCCCAGCTGACCGAGCGGCTGATCGGCATGCTCGGAGCCGGCCCGCAGTCCACGATCGCCCCGGTGGTGCGCAACCAGCTCGCCCCGCCGATCACCGTGCGCGGCCCGATCACCAAGGCCAACAACGAACCCGGCGAGGTCGGCATCGGCATCGGCGGTGTCCGCATCGACTTCGGCGGAGTCGGCGCCCTCGGACCGCGCGAACGCGAACTGCTCGCCGCGCAGGTGGTGATGACGCTGGCAGGCGCCGACCTCCTCGGCCCGTACGTGCTGCTCGCCGACGGCAAACCGCTCGACGAGCGCTACGCCAACGGCTGGTCGGTCGCCGACCTCGACCAGTACAGCGCGTCCGCGCCCGGCCAGAACCGGATCGGCCTGCACGCCCTGCGCGACGGCACGCTGGTCCAGGTGACCCCGGACGGCATCGTCACGCCCAACGGATCCTTCGGCGACGCGACCAACCTGCAGTCGGTGGGGATCTCCGCCGACGGCCAGTTCGTCGCCGCGGTCGCCGACACCGGCAGACCCGCACCCGAACCCGGCCGGACCCTGCTGATCGGCAACTACGGGGCCAAGGCGTTCGCGGTCGCCGAGGGCGCGAGCATCGCCCGTCCCTCGTGGACCGCCGACGGCGGCGCGGCATGGACCGTCATCGACGGCGACCGTGTCATCCGCGCGGTCACCGATCGCGCCACCGGCAACGTCTCGGTGCAGGACGTCGACACCACCGCGCTGTTCGAGGGATCGGGTTCGCCGCGGCCGCCGATCAGCGAGATCATGGTGTCGCGCACCGGCGCGCGCGCGGCGCTGATCGCCGACGGGAAGGTCTACGTCGCGGTGATCGAGCGCCGCCCTGACGGCAAGTACGCGCTCACCTCCCCGCTGCCGCTGGCCCTCGGCCTGAGCAGCCGCGCGGTGTCGCTGAGCTGGGTCACCGGCGACACCATCATGGTGGCGCGCGAGGGCAACGTCGACCCGGTCTTCACCGTGTCCATCGACGGTTCCCAGTTCACCCCGGTGACCTCGCAGAACCTGACCCCGCCGGTGCGCGTGGTGACCGCGGCACCCGCCACCCAGTACGTCGCCGATTCCCGCGCCGTGCTGCAGTTGCAGACCGCCGACCCGGCCCGCAACGACCGCTTCTGGCGCGAGGTGCCGGGGCTGACCGGCGAGCGGGTCGTCCCGGTGCTGCCCAGCTGAGCTGTCGGTGCGCGGTGTGATACTCGTGCGCTATGAGAGCCCTGCTCGATCTGGTGGTTCCGGTCCACTGCGGCGGCTGCGGAACGGCGGGCGCGGTCTGGTGCGCCTGCTGCGCGGCCGAGCTGAGCCTGGATCCGGTGCGGGTCAGGCCACGCACCGATCCCGGCGTCCCGTGCTGGGCGCTCGGCCCCTATCGCGGTCCGGGCCGACGCGCTGTGCTGGCCGCCAAGGAACGCGGCAGGCGCGATCTGGCCGCACCGCTCGGCCTGGCGCTGGCCGTCGCTCTGGCCCGTTTGCGGGCGCCAGATCGGCCGCTGGTTCTCGTTCCCGCGCCCACTCGCGCGGCGGCCGCCCGGCGCCGTGGCGGCGACCCGGTGACGCGGTCGGCGGTGGCCGCGGCGCAGTGGCTGATCGATTGCCGGACCGTGCCGCTGCTGCGGATGCGGCCCGGCGTGCGCGATTCGGTGGGCTTGACGCCCGCTGAACGCGCGCACAATCTGCGCGACAAGATCATCACCGTCGGCGGGGTGCTCGAACCCGCTGGTCTCGCGCCGAACACCGAGGTCGTTGTCGTAGACGATGTGCTCACGACAGGGGCGACTGTCACCGAATCGGTGCGCGTTCTTAGTGGAATCGGCGTACGTCCGCGTGCTGTTTTGGTGACCTGCGCGGCTTGACTCCGCGAAATTTGCGTGAACAGTGGCGCGCTTGCCCGTGGCGGACTAGCGTCGCGGACACACACCGAACGACAAGTTTGGGAGGTGGAGCCGCGGACATCTGGTGCCGAGCGATTCCGATCGGCACAGCTCAATCCCGCCGCACTCGCTTCATCGTGTGCGGCCAAATCCGGGAGGTACGCGTGACGACTTCTTCACGGGCATCAGTGCGAGATGCTGACCCTTCGGCGCTGGCCGACAGTGCCGCCGACACGACCGAGAGCCCGAACGCCGAAGTGGTGGTCTCCGGTCGGAATGTCGAAGTCCCCGACCACTATCGAATCCATGTCGCGGAGAAGCTGGCTCGGCTCGAGCGCTTCGATCCGTCGATTTTCCTCTTCGATGTGGAACTGTTCCACGAACGCAACCGTCGTCAACGCAAGGCCTGTCAGCGTGTGGAGATCACCGCGCGCGGCCGTGGACCGATCGTGCGCGCGGAAGCCTGCGCAGACAGCTTCTATGCCGCGCTCGACTCGGCGACCCAGAAGATCGAGACCAGACTGCGCCGGTCCAAGGACAAGCGGCGCGTCGTGCACTACGGCGACAAGACGCCCGTCTCGGTCGCACGGGCCACTGCCACACTGGTCGACGAATCCCTGTTCACCCAGGCGAACGGCGCTGCCGCGCACGCCCATGCCGAGGAAGCCGAAGACGAAGGCGGTCCCGGCCACATCGTGCGCACCAAGGTGCACAACGCGACACCGATGTCGGTGGACGACGCGCTCTACCAGATGGAACTGGTCGGACACGACTTCTTCCTGTTCCACGACCGCGAGAGCGACCGGCCTTCGGTGGTCTACCGCAGACACGCATTCGACTACGGCCTGATCAGACTGGCCTGACACCGTCACACCTCCGGGCACCCGCTATCAGCGGGTGCCCGGATCACGTTCAGCCCCCGAAGGTTTCGTGATGCACGGCCTCGGTGAGCGAGCGACCCGAGCGCCACCCGAACCGTTCCAGATCGGGCACCTGCTGGAACTCGCGCACCGGGCCGACACACAGCCAGGCCACCGGCTTGATGCCTGCGGGCAGGTCGACCAGCTCGCGCAGGAAGTCCGGATCGTAGAACGACACCCAGCCGACGCCGACCTGTTCCGCGGTCGCCGCGAGCCACAGGTTCTGGATCGCCAGCACCGTCGAGTACACCCCGGTCTCGGGCACGGTCGCCCGGCCCAGGATCTGCGGTCCGCCGCGCCGGTCGTCATGGGTGACCACGATGCCGGTGCCGCTCTCGACGATCCCGTCGATCTTGATCGGCTCGAAGGTCTCGGCCCGGTCGGCGGGCAGCGCGTCCCTGAACTCGACCCGCTTGTCCGCGACATGGTCGGCGAAGCGGCGCAGGGTGTCCGCCTGCCGGACCACGACGAAGTCCCACGGCTGGGAGTTGCCGACGCTGGGCGCGCGATGGGCCGCGTCCAGAATCCGCAAGAGAGTGTCGTCGTCGACGAGCTCGCCGGTGAATTCGGCGCGCACATCACGGCGCAGGCGGATCGCGTCGTAGACGCTCAACTGGTCGGCATACACGCCGACCAGTCAACCTCAGTCCGTCAGGCCATCGAGCGGCGGGCCAGCTTGCGCCCGGCGGCGAGCGCGGTGCGCAGGCCACGGCGACGACCGGTCACCGGGTCGATGGTGGGGACCGCGTTGCCGGCGAAGAGCCGCTCGGACTTGGTCTCCGGCGCGTCGTCGGTGGTGTGGCGCAGGTACTTGTTCGGCAGCGCCAGCTTGAGGATCGTGCGCCACGACTTGAAGTACTGCACCGGCATCGAACCGGTGGTGTACGGCAGGTCGTACTTGTCGGCCAGTTCCCGCACCCGCACGGCGATGTCGGCGTAGCGGTTGCTCGGCAGGTCGGGGAACAGGTGGTGCTCGATCTGGTGGCTGAGGTTGCCGGTCATGAAGTGCATGACCGGGCCGCCGCTGATGTTGGCGCTGCCCAGCATCTGGCGCAGGTACCACTCACCCTGCGTCTCGTTCTCGATGTCGGCCTTGGTGAACTTCTCTGCGCCGTCGGGGAAGTGCCCGCAGAAGATCACCGCGTTGGTCCACACATTGCGCACCACGTTGGCGGCCATGTTGGCCGTGAGGGTGGTGAGGAACGACGGGCCGGTGAGCAGCGGGAAGATCAGATAGTCCTTGGCGGCCTGCTTGCCGATCTTCTTGAGCACCAGCTTGCGGTCGGCGTCGAACTGCCGCCACTCGGGCGAGTCCTTGTCCCACTTCTTCTTGGCGACCTTGCCCAGTTCCAGATGCTGGATGGCGACGCCGTACTCGAACAGCATCTGCAGCAGCAGGTTGTAGATCGGGTTGCCCAGGTAGAACGGCATCCAGCGCTGGTCACGGGTGACGCGCAGCAGGCCGTAGCCGATGTCGTCGTCCATGCCCAGGACGTTGGTGTACTTGTGGTGCAGGAAGTTGTGGGTGATCTTCCAGTGCGCCGACGGGCCCGCGTTGTCCCATTCCCACGAGGTGGAGTGGACTTCCGGATCGTTCATCCAGTCCCACTGCCCGTGCATGACGTTGTGCCCGATCTCCATGTTCTCGATGATCTTGGCAGTGCCGAGCAGGGCGACGCCGGCAAGCCAGGCGGGCGGCAGGAAGCTGGCGAACAGGACCGTGCGGCCGCTGATCTCCAGCGCCCGCTGTAGCCGGATGACATTGCGGATATATCGCGCGTCGGCGGCCCCTCGCGAAGATTCGATTTCGCGGCGGATCGAGTCGAACTCCGCACCGAGTGCTTCGACATCCGCGGCGGTGAGGTGCGCGTATTCCTTGACATCCGAGATCGCCATGGCGGCTACACTACCGTAGGTTACGAGAGCGTAGGTTGGCGATCTCGACCCTGGATTGTGTGAAGCGTCCTATTGCGGAAAAGAGATCGAGATGTTATCTCATCCGCGACGGCGGGCCCGCTCGCCCAGCGCCCGCTTCGCCTCGCGCAGCGCCAGCTTCTCCTGCCGCGCCCGCGCCTTAAGCGTCGCCTTGGCCTCGCGCAGGACTTCCTTCTCGTGCCTGGCCTTGATCTCCAGCGACACCTTCGCGTCGTGCAGCGCCGAGCGCAGGCCGAAGCGCTTGCCCGTCTCCGGGTCGACCCGCAGCGCGTCCGGCAGGGAGATGCCGGCGAACTTGCGTTCCGAGGACGTCTCGGGCGCGTCGTCGGCGGTTCGCTTCAGGAACCGGTCGGGCACCGCCAGCTTGTGGATGGTCCGGAACGCCAGCAGGTACTGCTTGCCCAGCGAGCCGGTGGTGTAGGGCAGGTCGTACTTGTCGCACAGTTCGCGCACCCGCACCGCGACCTCCGGGTACCGATTGCTCGGCAGGTCGGGGAACAGGTGGTGCTCGATCTGGTAGCAGAGATTGCCGCTCATGAAGGCCATCACCGGACCGGCCTTGAAATTGGCGCTGCCGAGCATCTGACGCAGGTACCACTCGCCCTGGGTCTCGCCGTCGAGCTGGGAGATCGTGAACTTCTCCGCGCCGTCGGGGAAGTGCCCGCAGAAGATCACCGCGTACGCCCACAGGTTGCGGACCAGGTTCGCGGTGGTGTTGGCCTTCAGCGTCGACTTCCACGCGGGCCCGGTCAGCGCCGGGTACAGCACGAAGTCCTTGACCACCTGACGGCCCGCCTTGCGGGCGAACTCCTTGTTGGGTTCGGACAGCAGCTGCTTCTGCGGAACTCCGGCAAGCTCCTTCTCGATGCCGAGGTCGTGCAGCGCGATGCCCCACTCGAAGGTGGCGGCCAGCAGCAGATTCGCCGCAGGCTGCACCAGGTGCTTCGGGTGCCAGACCTCGTCGCGGGTCATCCGCAGGATGCCGAAGCCGAGATCCTCGTCCTTGCCGAGCACGTTGGTGTAGGTGTGGTGGGAGTAGTTGTGCGCCCGGCGCCACTGCGCCGAGGTCCCGGTCATATCCCACTCCCAGCTGGTGGAGTGGATCTCCGGATCGTTCATCCAGTCCCACTGCCCGTGGCTGACGTTGTGCCCGAGCTCCATGTTCTCGATGATCTTGGCCACCGACAGCAGCGCGGTGCCGGTGAGCCATGCCCAGCGGTTGCGGCTGCCGAACAGCACCGCGCGCCCCGCCACCTCGAGTGCGCGCTGGGCGGCGATGGTGCGCCGGATGTACTTCGCGTCACGCTCACCGCGGGAGGTCTCCACCGATCGGCGGATCGAATCGAGCTCTTTCCCCAGTGTCTCGATGTCGGCGGCCGTGAGATGGGCGAAGGCCTGGATATCGGTGATGGCCACCGGGGTCCTCTCTGTCGGTTGGCGGCTGGTCGGTTCAGAATGGAGGCGGGCCGAGAACGCCGCGGCTGCGCCGCTGTGTTCTCGGCCCTGCTGCGCCGGTCGGCGCGAGGTAGGCCTAAACCAGCCGCTGCCGGCCATTCATATGGCCGGCGCATGACTCCGAGGGTACCTGCTGTCCCCAGCGGAGGGGATGCTCAGATGTCGAGCGTGCAGTCGCCCGCGGCAGCCGAGATGCAGGTCTGCACCTTGTCGCCGGGCTGGCGTTCGTCGCCGTTGCGCAGGTCGCGGGCGTGTCCCGCGGACAGGGTGACCACGCAGGTCTGGCAGATACCCATGCGGCAGCCGAACGGCAGCTGCACGCCGACGGACTCGCCCGCTTCGAGCAGGCTGGTCGCGCCGTCGACGGTGAGGGTGCGGCCGGTGGTGCCGAAGGTCACCGTGCCGCCCTCGCCGATCGCGGAGCGTTCGACCTCGAAGCGTTCGATGTGCAGCTTGTCGGGGATTCCCGCTGCCTTCCAATGGTGTTCGATCGCGTCGAGCATCGGCGCGGGGCCGCACGCCCAGGTCTCACGCTCGCGCCAGTCGGGGTAGAGCTCGTCGAGGCTCGCCAGGGAGAACAGGCCCTGCGCGTCGGTCAGCTGCAGGTGCGAGACGAAGCTCGGGTGCTTGGCGTGCAGCGCGCGCAGTTCGGCGCCGAACATGACGTCGGCGTCGGTGGGGGCCGAGTGCACGTGCACCACGTCGCTGACGCCGTTGCGCCGGTCCATCGTCCGCAGCATCGACATCACGGGGGTGATGCCGCTGCCCGCGGTGAGGAAGAGCACCTTCGCCGGCGGCGGCTCCGGCAGCACGAACCCGCCCTGCGGCGCGGCCAGGCGCACGATGGTGCCCGCGGCGACCCCGTTGACGAGGTGGCTGGACAGCTTGCCCTCCGGCATCGCCTTCACCGCGATGGAGATGAGCCGCTTGCCACCCTCACCGGTCCAGTCCGGCGGGCAGGTCAGCGAGTACGAACGCCAGTTCCAGCGGCCGTCGATCAGGATGCCGATGCCGATGTACTGGCCCGGCTGGTACTTGAAGTCGAAGCCCCAGCCCGGCTTGATCACCAGCGTCGCCGAGTCGGCGGTCTCCTTCTGCACCTCGACGATCCGCCCGCGCAGCTCCCGCGCCGACCACAGCGGGTTGGCCAGGTGCAGGTAGTCGTCGGGCAGCAGAGGAGTGGTCACCCGGGCCACCGCGCCGCGCAGCACGTTGAGCTTGCCGCCGCGGTCGCCTACCTGTGCGGCCGGTGCTTCGAGCCATTCCCGGAACTTGTTCATGACCATGCTTGCCGTTGTCTCCCTGTGTGCATCAGAGCCGCCGTGGGGTAGCTCGCTCGCTGTCAGGTTACGGCATCGTAGGTTTGGTGGCAGTGGCAGCGGCGGCAGGAGCGCTGATCAGGGAGATGTCACAGCAGGTCGAGCAGGAACGGCAGCTCCTGGGTGGCGTACCAGGCCAGCTGGTGGTCCTCGGCGTCACCGAGGACGAACTCGGCGTCGGTATCGCCCAGATCGGCGGCGTCGATGACGTCGACGGCCTTGGCGACCTGCGGTTCGGCGTCCGCCAGGTCGACATGCACGGATGCGACCTGGTCGTAGGAGATCGGCCCGGCCAGCTTCACCACGGCGTCGTCGAGGTCGGGCCGCAGCTTCGCGCCGGTGACGTCGGCGGCGATCACCGCGCGCCGGTACACCGGGCTGCCCGGGGTGGCCGCATCGCCCTCGGCGCCGGCGTCGTCGAGTCCGTCGCGTTCGGCGGCCAGCAGTCGCAGCGAGGCCCTGGCCGCCTCCTGCATCGCCACCTCGGCCAGTTCCTCGTCGTCACCCGCGGCGTAGGCCTCGCGCAGCGCGGGCGTCACGGCGAACGCGGTGGCGCCCAGCGGGAACACCTCCCGCTCGTCGACGAGTTGCCGCAGCATCGGGATCGTCGCCGGGACGTAGACGCGCACCTTGCCGTTCTCAGAGACAGACACCGAGCAACTCCTCCATCGATTCGTGCACCGACGCCGCGAGGACATCGATGTCGGCCATGGCGTCGCGGTCGGCGTTGAGTCCGTAGAAGACCTGACCGTCGTACGAGGTGAGTCCGAAACTCAACGTCTGATTGCGCAGCAGCGGCGATACCGGATACATCTCCAGCATGCGCGCCCCGCCGATGTACATCGCGGTCTGTGGTCCCGGCGCGTTGGTGATCACCAGGTTGAACGTGTTGTCGGCGAAGGTACTCGCCGCCCGCACACTCATCGCGTGCAGGCTGGCCGGGGCGAACCCGGCCAGGTGCACCAGCGTGCGGGCCTTCACACCACGACGCTGCCTGCCCGCGGCTTCGGTGGCGTGCGAGATGTGCGACAGGCGCATCACCGGATTCGGTTCGCCCACCGGCAGGTCGATCAGGAACGAGGACACCTCGCTGGCCGGGGTCAGCTGGTCGCCGCCGTCGACGTACACCGACATCGGGACGACGGCGCGCAGATTCGTCGACTCGACCAGCGCCTCGTTGCGCGAGAGCAGCCAGTTGCGCAGCGCTCCGGTGACCACGGCGAGCACCGCGTCGTTGATCGAGCAGTCGAAGTGGCGCCGGATGGTGCGGTAGTCGTCGAGGTCGGTGCGCACGACATCGAAGCGGCGGCTGCGCGAGGTGCGGGCGTTGAGCGGGCTGTCCGCGACGCCCGAGGTCGCGGCGCGCACCGCGTTGGTCGCCGCCTTGACCGCCATCCTGGCGCCCCTGACCAGCCCGAACGCATTGGACCCCGCGTCGCGGGCGACCTCGTAGGCCTCGCGCGGCTGCGCGGCGAGCTGGGACAGCGCGCCCGCCAGCAGTTCCGCGTCGGTGGGTTCGCGCGGCGCGCGCCACACGACGTCGGCCAGCTCCCGTGGCAGGGGGCTGTTGTCGAGGATCACGTGCCCGATCTCGAGCGCGGTGTCACCGTCGACGAGCGCCGAATGCGATTTGGTGAACACCGCGGCCCGCCCGTCGGCGAGTCCCTCGATCAGATACATCTCCCACAGCGGCCTGCCCTGATCCAGCGGCCGGGACGCCAGCCGGGCGACCAGGTCGTAGAGCTGTTCGTCGCTGCCCGGACCGGGCAGCGCGGAGCGGCGGATGTGGTAGCTGATGTCGAAGCGGCTGTCGTCCACCCACACCGGCCTGCCGAGGGTGAGCGGGATCTCGCGGACCTTGCGGCGGTAGCGTGGAACCAGCGGCAGCCGGGAATCGACCAGGTCGATCAGCTTGTCGTAGTCCAGGATCTGGCCGGATGCGTCGGGCTCGGAGTTCTGGAGGATCGCGAGAGAGCCGATGTGGATCGGGTTGCTGCTCGACTCGAGCCGGTAGAACGACGCATCCTGCGGCGTCAATCTCGTGATCACGCGCTCCGATACTCCTTCCGGTGCCAGCTGACCCCGACCGGGCACGCGCTACATCCTACGTCACGGCAGGTGAATCGCGGTGCCGGGCAACGGGGCCCGTCGGGCGCCGTGACCAGGGACGATGTCTGCCTCCGGTAAGCCGGGCACGGGTCCGCGCCGCCGGGTACGGTGGTCTGCGGACTACCATGGCCCACAACACCGTGGCCAACTAGCCGAACACACTCCGACCAGAGGACTGACGAGACCCGTGCCTGCGCTGACACTGACGAGGTTGCTACGGATTGGTGAAGGTCGCACGGTCAAGCGGCTCTCGAACCTCGCCGACGAGGTCATCGCGTACGGCGAGGAGATCGAGCAGCTGACCGACGACGAGCTGCGCGCCAAGACCGCCGAGTTCAAGCAGCGCTACGCCGACGGTGAGACCCTCGACGACCTGCTGCTCGAGGCGTTCGCGGTGGCCCGCGAGGCGTCCTGGCGAGTGCTGAACCAGAAGCACTACAAGGTCCAGATCATGGGTGGCGCCTCGCTGCACCTGGGCAACATCTCGGAGATGAAGACCGGTGAGGGCAAGACCCTGACCTGTGTGCTCCCCGCGTACCTGAACGCGATCTCCGGCGAGGGCGTGCACGTCGTCACCGTCAACGACTATCTCGCCAAGCGCGACGCCGAGTGGATGGGCCGCGTGCACCGCTTCCTCGGCCTCGAGGTCGGCGTCATCCTCGGCGGCATGACCCCGGCCGAGCGCCGCGTGGCCTACCACGCCGACGTCACCTACGGCACGAACAACGAGTTCGGCTTCGACTACCTGCGCGACAACATGACCCACTCGCTGGACGACCTCGTCCAGCGCGGGCACAACTTCGCCGTGGTCGACGAGGTCGACTCCATCCTCATCGACGAGGCCCGTACCCCGCTGATCATCTCGGGCCCGGCCGACGCCTCGTCCAAGTGGTACGCCGAGTTCGCGCGCATCGCGCCGCTGCTGAAGAAGGACGTCCACTACGAGGTGGACATCAAGAAGCGCACCATCGGTGTGCACGAGGCGGGCGTGGAGTTCGTCGAGGACCAGCTCGGCATCGACAACCTGTACGAGGCCGCCAACTCCCCGCTGGTGAGCTACCTGAACAACGCCATCAAGGCCAAGGAGCTCTACCAGCGCGACAAGGACTACATCGTCCGCGACGGCGAAGTGATCATCGTCGACGAGTTCACCGGCCGTATCCTGGTCGGCCGCCGCTACAACGAGGGCATGCACCAGGCGATCGAGGCCAAGGAGAAGGTCGAGATCCAGCCGGAGAACCAGACGCTGGCCACGATCACCCTGCAGAACTACTTCCGCCTCTACAGCAAGCTGTCCGGCATGACCGGTACCGCCGAGACCGAGGCCGCCGAGCTGCACTCGATCTACAGCCTCGGCGTCGTCCCGATCCCGACGAACAAGCCGATGGTCCGCAAGGACCAGGCCGACCTGATCTACAAGTCGGAAGAGGCCAAGTTCGCCGCCGTCGTCGACGATGTGGTGGAGCGGCACGAGAAGGGCCAGCCGGTCCTGATCGGTACCACCAGCGTCGAGCGCTCGGAGTACCTGTCCAAGCAGTTCACCAAGCGCGGTGTGGCGCACTCGGTGCTGAACGCGAAGTTCCACGAGCAGGAAGCCCAGATCATCGCCGAGGCCGGTCGGCCCGGCGCGGTCACCGTCGCCACCAACATGGCCGGTCGTGGTACCGACATCGTGCTCGGTGGCAACGCCGACATCATCGCCGACATCCTGCTGCGCAAGCAGGGCCTCGACCCCGTGCACACCGCCGACGAGTACGAGGCCGCCTGGCACTCCGCGCTCGAGCAGGTCAAGGAGCAGACGGCGGCCGACGCCGACGCCGTGCGCGACGCCGGTGGCCTGTACGTGCTCGGCACCGAGCGCCACGAGTCGCGTCGTATCGACAACCAGCTGCGTGGTCGTTCCGGCCGTCAGGGCGATCCGGGCGAGTCCCGCTTCTACCTGTCGCTGGGTGACGAGCTGATGCGCCGCTTCAACGGCGCCGCGCTCGAGGCGATCATGACGCGGCTGAACCTGCCCGACGACGTGCCGATCGAGGCGAAGATGGTCTCCAAGGCCATCAAGAGCGCCCAGACCCAGGTCGAGCAGCAGAACTTCGAGATCCGCAAGAACGTCTTGAAGTACGACGAGGTGATGAACCAGCAGCGCACCGTCATCTACGGCGAGCGCAACCGGATCCTGCGTGGCGAGGACATGGAGGGTCAGGTCCAGAACATGATCTCCGACGTGACCACCGCCTACGTCGACGGCGCCACCGCCGAGGGTTATGTCGAGGACTGGGACCTGGACAAGCTGTGGACCGCGCTCAAGACGCTGTACCCGGTGAGCCTGGACCACAAGGAACTGGCCGGCGAGACCGCCACCGGTGAGGCGGGCGAACTCACCCGCGACGAACTCCGCGAAGCCCTCCTCGACGACGCGCACACCGCGTACGAGAAGCGTGAGCAGGAGATCGACGGCCTGGCGGGCGAAGGCGCGATGCGCAACCTGGAGCGCCAGGTCCTGCTCTCGGTCCTGGACCGCAAGTGGCGTGAGCACCTCTACGAGATGGACTACCTCAAGGAGGGCATCGGCCTGCGCGCGATGGCCCAGCGCGACCCGCTGGTCGAGTACCAGCGCGAGGGCTTCGACATGTTCGCCGCGATGCTGGAGGGCCTGAAGGAGGAGTCGGTCGGCTTCCTGTTCAACCTCCAGGTCGAGGTCCAGCAGCCCCAGCCCGAGGGCGTCTCGGTCGGCGCGGGCCTGCGTTCCCCGGTCGGCGCCCCGCGCCCCCAGGACGCTCCCGCCGAAACCCAGGCCCCGCCGGCGCTGCGCGCCAAGGGCATCTCCGAGGCGTCCCCCCGCGGCCTGAACTACTCGGGCCCCGCCGAAGACGGCCGCGCCGAATCCCATTCCGACGCCCAGGAATACGGCGGCCAGCACGGCACCCGCCGCGAACGCCGCGAGGCCGCCCGCGCCGAAACCAAGGGCAAGCGCCGCCGCTGAGGTCGGTAATCGAACAATGATGGCTCCCACGGCTTTCCGTGGGAGCCATTGTTGTTTGCGCTGTTGCTATCGCTGTTCGGGAAACTGAATCTGGTCTTTCAGGAAGTCGATCCAGCTACGGGTGTTGTGTGTATCAGGGTGGTCGGGTCCGAGGACGCGGGTGTGGTCGGTGAGTAATTGCTGGAAGTCGGCGAGTGCGGCAGTGGTGTCGCCGGTTTCGCTGTGCCAGAAAGCGATGTCGCCGTGGGTGCGGAGTGTGTCGGGGTGGTCGGGTCCGAGGACGCGGCGCCGGTCGGTGAGAAGTTGTCGAAGGTCGGCGAGTGCGCCGGTGGTGTCGCCGATGTGTCCGCGCCAGTAGGAGATGTTGTGGCGGGTGGTGAGTGTGTCGGGGTGGTCGGGTCCGAGGATGCGGGTGCGGTCGGTGAGAAGGTGCTGGAAGTCGGCTAGTGCGCCGGTGATGTCGCCGGTGTCGCCGCGCCATGAG
>NZ_JBHVHX010000016.1:18621-148102 GCF_042799895.1 Nocardia sp. NPDC057663
AGGCGATGTTGTTGCGGGTGCGGAGTGTGTCGGGGTGGTCGGGTCCGAGGATGCGGGTGCGGTCGGTGAGGAGCTGTTGGGAGTCGGCTAGTGCGCCGGAGGTGTCGCCGGTGTCGCCGCGCCATGAGGCGATGTTGTTGCGGGTGCGGAGTGTGTCGGGGTGGTCGGGTCCGAGGATGCGCGCTTGGTCGGTGACGAGTTGCTGGAAGTCGGTGAGTGCGCCGGAGGTGTCGCCGGTTTCGCTGCGCCAGTAGGCGATGTTGTTGCGGACCGTGAGTGTGGCGGGGTGGTCGGGTCCAAGGACGCGGCTCTGGTCGGTCAGGAGTTGTTGGAAGTCGGTGAGGGCGGCGGCGGTGTCGCCGGCGTAACCGCGCCACGAGGCGATGTTGCTGCGGGTGCGGAGTGCGTCGGGGTGGTCGGGTCCGAGGACGCGGCTCTCGTCGGTGAGAAGTTGCTGGAAATCGGCGAGTGCGCCGATGGTATCGCCGGTTTCGCCGCGCCAGTAGGCGATGTTGCTGCGGGTGCGGAGTATGTCGGGGTGATCCAGCTCGAGGACACGGGTGCGGTCGGTGAGGAGTTGCTGGAAGTCGGTGAGTGCGCCGGTGATGTCGCCGGTATGGCCGCGCCAGTAGGCGATGCTGTGGCGAGTCGTAAGTGTGTCGGGGTGGTCCGGCCCGAGGACTCGGGTGAAGTCGTCGAGTGCTGCTGCCCACCGGTCCCTGTTATCCGCCGCGTTGTGGGAATTCAACTTCATCAGGAGGTCGAGCGCAGCCTTGGATCGGTCGCAGAGGATGAAATGGCGTACGCCTGCGGCGCGTTCGTATGGCGCGGCCTCCGAATCGTCATCGGCGAAGGTGGCGACGATGGCACGGTGCGCGGCCGCGATGGTGCCGGCAGCGTTCCGCTCGAGCTCTGTCTGTACCGGTTCGAGAAAAGCGCTGTGGGTCAACCCGACTTGTTCAGCGTCGGTTCCGGGCGCGGCCCGCGCGATCAGGGAACCCAACGCGGGCAAAGCTGTGCGTAGTCGCGGTGTGTCGAGATCGACACCGAGCTGTTCGAGCGCCCCGACGACGACATCGAGTGGTATGACCGGTCCCGCACCGGCGGCCACGAGCACGGCCAGCAGTTTCGTGATCATCTCGGCGTCGGATACCTCTGCGATGGCGTCGGCGATCCGCCGGGCGGTAGCGGCCGAGAGGATGGTGTCCGGGGTCGATTCCGCGGCGGTGGGCGGCTCGGAGAGTTCCCGCAGCAGCCGCGCCACCAACCATCCACCCGGCACGGCGGATTCGGATCGGGCGAGCGATTCACCCCACTCCTCGATCCCGTCCCGGGTGGCACGGAGTGCGTTCCGGGTCGCGACGACGAGGTCGTACCCGGTCGGCGGCGTCACCTCGATCCGCGTCATATGCGCGAGGTCGTCGGATTCCTCGAGTCCGGTGCCCGCCCGGATCCCGACGATCAGTCGCACGAATCGCAGCTTCTCGAGCGTCGTGAGCGAGGACAGTGCGGCTACCAGCGCCGCACGGTTACCGGGTTCGGGTTGGTCGAGCCCGTCGACAATGATCTCGACCACCTGCACCTTGGTCGGCAAGGTCAACGGCCCGATGATCATTCGCTCGAAGACACTGAGCTCGGAACGGGAATCGCCGGTGAGCTGCCTGTCGTATTCGACCGCAGCATCGGCATAGCCAGGCATGCGCGCGGTCAGCTGCTGCACCAGTTCCGAGGTCACCGATTCGAGACTGCTTGTGACATCGAGAAACACGGCAGCGGTGATCGATCGCGGCCCTTGCGTCGGGAACGCCTCGACAACCACAGCGGTCGGCCGGACCAGCAACGCCAGTGCCGTAGATTTCCCCGCACCCGCAGGCCCGATCACGGCCCGCAACCGCGGCCCACGATTCTCGGTAATGGCTTCCAAGACATTCCTGACATCGTCGGTCAGCTCGACCCCGGCGATGAGTTGATCGACCAGCGCACTCGCCGGGCGATCGGTGGCGGAATCCGGATTCAACGCGAGTGACCGGTTCGGCACCAGCCACAGACTCGGATCACTGTCGATAGGCGCGCCAGGCCGGAACTGCGTGGTGGCCAACCGCTGCGGTTGCTGGTGCAGGCAACTGGTTCGCAGCGGCGCGATCAGATCCTCGGTGAGGAGATTCTGCCCCCGGAACCGCACACCTTCGCGAAAGGCGGCAATGGTCGTCCTGGTGAAACAGGCGTTGAACGCAGGCCCGTCCGCCGAAGCGCACAGCAGATCGAGTCGCCCGGCATTGCGATGGATCCCGGGCAGCCACGCTTTGGCCGCGCCGACCAGCCCCGCCCCGGCATCACACGCGTCAACGAGCACAATGAGCCCGTCGAGCCTGGCCTGTTTGAGCTCGTTCTTGATCACCGTCGAGAAATCAAGGGCCCTATTGTCTTTCGGCCGCTCCGGCGAGTCGGTGGCGAGCAGATAGTAGTCGTCACCGTCGTCGACACCGTGCCCGAGAAAGCTGATGAACAGCGTGGCCTCACGCTCCGACGCCCGCGCGAACGCTTCCTCGACCGCCGCCCGCAACTCGGTATACGTCGGATTCAGCACCGGCCCGCCGGCCGCTGTCGCCGACTCCCAGAGATCATCTTTCCGAAGTTCCCCGTACAGCTCGGTCGCCAGCTCAGCCACCCCGTCGAGGGTGTTCCGCGCGACGCACTGCGACCCGATCACCAGTGCCAGTCTGCCGGTCATGCAATCCAACCTAGCGCCAACTCTCCACCCCCGCTGCGGGTTCCAGCCCCCGCGACCTGGGACGATAGCAACCCTTCCGCCGACTTCAGTGCCACGGAGCTCACCCCTCGACGGTGCCGGCACGATGGTCGAAAGAGCACCAGACCCCGGGCGCGGAGACTGGTGGCGCCGCGACTCCGGCGCGGGCAGAATCGAGACGACCCAACACAACCAGGGGAGTCGATGTGTCGGTAGTTGTGCTCGTCCACGGTATCGCGCAGGAGCAGTACTCGGCGGACTTGCTGGAGAGCACATGGATTCCCGCGATGGCGGGCGCGGTCCGGCTGGCAGGCAGCCCTGATATCGCCGACCAACTGTGGCGCGAGGGCCGCCCGGGTGCCCACGAGACGCGAATGGCCTTCTACGGCAATGCCTTCCTTCCGGAAGGCGCCCAGGGTAGTTCGGCGGCAATGGAACTCGACGACACCGAACTCGATATCGCCGAGCAGCTCGCCGAAGCCTGGCTACGGGCTGCCGCCGAGCGGGCGACCGACCCGGCCGATCGCGCCGAGGCCCGCACCCAGCTCGCGATACTCACCGACGACACTGCCCAAGCCCAGGGTGCCGGCGCCGCCCTGCGCCCGGCGATCAACGCCATCACCCGCCTGAACTGGTTCGCCCCCATGGGATACAGCCTCGCCGCCCGGTTCGTCGTGCGGGCGCTCGGCCAGGTCACCAGATACTTCACCGATCCGGATGTCCGCGAGTTCGCCCAGCAACGAGTGCTCGAACACATCGGCCCCGAAACCCGCCTGATCATCGCCCACTCGCTCGGTTCCGTCGTCGCCTACGAGGCACTGCACCGCATCGACCAGCCCGTCGCCCTGCTCACCGCGGGCTCGCCACTCGGCCTGCGGTCGATCATCTACCCGCGCCTCGAACCGAGCCCGCCCCGAGTGCCACCAACAGTCACGACCTGGGACAACCTCGCCGACCGCGACGACATCATCGCCACCACCCTGGACCTGGCACCCCTGTTCCCGCCCTCAGACAACGGCATCCAGCCCACCCGCACCGTGGTCGACAACGGCGCCGAACCCCACAGCGCCCTCAATTACCTGACGAAGGAACACGCGGGGAAAGTCGTCGCTGCCGCCCTCCAGTAGCCGTCGCATGCATGTAGAATTGCATGCATGGTTGCCTTGCAGATTCGCGACGTTCCGGAGCCACTGCGCGATCAGCTGGTCGCACTGGCGCAGCAGCGAGGCCAGTCGCTGCAGGCGTTCCTGTTCGACCTGGTCCGCGATGAAGCCCGGCGCCAGGACAATATCGCGGTGCTCAAACAGTTCAGCCCCGCCGCATTGGACGTAGCGTTCACCGCGCAGGACGTCGTGGTAGCGCTGGATGCCGTACGTGCCGAACGGGATTCGGCGCTGGATGAGTCGGAGGTCCGTGAGTGATCGTGGTCGACGCCTCGGTCTTCGTCCATGCTCTCCTGAACCCCGACCCGCTCGGTGACACCTGCCGCGCCGCGCTGGAAGCCGACAACCGCTGGATAGCCCCGCAGCACTGGACCGTCGAGGTCATGTCGGTGATCCGTCGCTTCACCCGAGCCGGCACCATCACCGCGGCCCAGGCCGACCGCGCGGTGATCGCCCTCGGCAGGCTGGATCCCGAGGTCCCCGTCACTCGCGTCCTCGTCCCCAGAATCTGGGAACTCCGCGACAACCTCACCGCCTACGACGCCGCCTACGTCGCAGCGGCGGAAGCCTACGGTTGCGACCTGCTCACCACGGACTCGCGGTTGGCGAACGCGCCAGGAATCGCCTGCGCGGTCCGCGTCATGCAGGTGTTATCGGACCAACGCGGGGCTGGGAAGTAATGCGCCGCGTGGCGATGCTCGCCACGCGGCGCGGTCGCTGACCGGATTTCAGGACGTCGGAACGGCGGTGGTTGTCGTGGAGCTCGACGGTGTCGACGAATTCGGGGTGCTGCGCGACGTGGACGGCGGCGGGGTGCTCGGACCGGTTGTGGTGGTCGGACCGGTCGTGGTGGTCGGGACCGGGCCGACGGTGATCGAGCGGGCGACGGCTTGCCAGTCGGCGGGGAGGTCGCCCTTGTCCGATTTCGCGATGGTGTAGGTGTCGCCCTTGTTGTTGCGGGCGGCGAAGAGGGTGGCTGTCTTGCCGGTGCCCTCGCTGCCGGTGAACAGGCAGACGTAGGAGGTGGGGCAGCGGTCGTAGCCGGTGCAGCCGCCGGTCTTGTTGCACCAGTCCTGCGTCACGCTGGTGAAGGTGTTGCCGCTGATCTTGGTGTTCTGCGAGCCCTTGCCGTTGTCGAGGGTGACCTCGTGCTCTTCGTCGGGGGCTTGGCCGATCCGGTCGAGCAGATAGGCACAGGCTTTGCTCAGCACGAGCCCGGTGGCCGCGGCGATCAGTGCCGCTGTCACAGTCACCCCCGCCTTCATCTTCACCACGACGGCGTCGACGATCGGCACCACCTTCTCGCACACGACTTCTTGCGCCTTGTCGGTGGCCTCCTTGCCCGCGGCGTCGTGCTCGCATCCGACGACGCCGAATCCGACTACCAGCGCGAGCACCACCGCGAACAGCTTTTGCACCGCGTCAGAATGCGCGCGGATTATCCACCCGCGCAAAGAATTTCACCTGCACGTTCCCCGCACTCGGGCGTGGTTTCGATTCCTCAGTGCAACGAACGAACCGTCACGCCCGGCGCTCCCGACGCGGCGAACCACGATGCCAACGCGGCGCCGTCGAGCCACTGCGGACTGCGCTCGCCGACATCGATGGGACCGTCGATCGCGCCGACCGCACCGGCCACCTCGCAACCCGCCAGCCGGGCGCCGCGGAAACTGGCATTGTCCATCCGGGCTTCGCGCAGGCTCGCGCCCCGGAAATCGGTGTCGCCGAACGTCGCTCGCCGCAGGTCGGCGCCGGTGAGGTCGGCACGATGAAAATCGGAGGTCGCGAAGTCGGCACTCATCAGCCGCGCGCCGTGCAGCCGGGCCTCGCGCAGCGTGCAGTCGCGCGCTTGGGCCTTGCCGAGATCGGCGCCGGTGAGATCGGCCCCGGACAGATCCGTCGACAACATCCAGGCGCCGTAGAGATCGGTGTCGACCAGCCGGACACCGGTCAGCCGCGCCTCGCCGAGTTCGGCCCCGCCGAGGTCGAGCCCGGACAGATCACTGCCGCCGAGATCGAGTCCCCAACCGTTGAACAGCATTTCGGTCGTTCGCGGCACGGCCGGATCGGTCGGCAGGCGGTCGAGATAGTGCGCCAGCGCCTTCCTGGCATCCGGGTCGGTGGGCCAGCAGGGGACCGTGTGCAGCTCGCCTTTCGATCGGCGCCGCCAGAACATCATGAGGAATGTTTACACCCCCCGGATCTCGCCCGAGAACGATCCCGGGGCGAAGGTGCTCAGCTGGCCCGATGAATGGGGTGGACCCGGGACAGGGCCCGCTTCGCCTCGGCGAGCGAGATCATCTGATCTTCGTCGTCGATCTCGGCGACCGCGGCTTCGGCCCATTCCCTGAGCAGGGTGGATACCCCTACGCGCCGTTCGTCGGCGAGATCCTTCAACCGGGAATGCAGCCCCAGCGGCAACCGGATGGAGGTGGTCACCATGATGTCCTCGTTGGCGGGCAGACGGGGCGGAGCATCGGCGGGCGCATCGGAGAAACTCAGCCGGTCCATGTAGTCGGCGAGTTCTTCTTTGCTCGATGGATAGTCCTGATCGCTCATGACCGGTTCCCACTTTCCCACTGCTCGAATTGCGCCAGTTCCTCGGCACGCATCGCTCGTGCGCCGATGATCACCCACGTCCAGTCGTCGCGCTGCCGTGTGACCACGATCAACGGGCGCCCGGCCGTGGTGCGCCCCCACACCGTCAGAACGGTCACCTGGCCGTCGAAGGCCGGGCGTGGCCACCGTCGTGACGCTGCGAGGACCTGCCGAACCTCGCTGGGTTCGACGCCGATCAGGTGAGCGATCGCCCAATCAGGCCACTCGAAACCCATATGTCCATAATACGCACGTAGTAAGTGTGTGTGAAAGCGCTGAGTACCGGCTTCGCGCCGACGCGGCGGTCCTGGCCCGGTGGCGCACCGTGAACCAGCGAGGTGTGCACCGAGCGGACAACCCGGCCGTACCCTCGAATGCGCGCGGTCGGTTCGTTGTCCTCCGCGGGTCTGGACGCGGTGCGGAGGAAGGGGAGGGCACGGTGGTGCGCGCAGGCGAGATCGACCGCCCGCTGTCGCCGTCGGAACGCTGGTTCTGGCTGGTCGACCAACTCTCCCCGGCCAACTGCGTGGTCCGGTTGCGGGTGCGTGGCCCGATCGGCGCGTATCGCCTGGAGGAGGCGGCGGCCGCCGTCGTCGCCGAATATCCGCTACTGCGCGCGATCGTCGTCGACGGTCCGCGCTTCGTCCCCTCGAACGACCCGCACCTACCGGTCCTGCACCGCATCGTCGCCGACCCCGACGAGTGGCGCACCGTCTTCGACGACCAGCTCACCGCACAGATCGACCTGTCGACCGCCCCGGGCCGCCTCGTCGATCTGGCTTGGCGCCCAGGCACTTCCGACGAACTGCACGACCTGATCCTGGTCTTCTCACACGTGCTGATCGACGGCCGCTCGATGGCCTCGCTCGCGTCACGTATCCTCGCCGTCGCCTTCGGCGCACCCGGCCTCGCCGCCACCCGGCCCCCGATCCAGGCCGCCGACGACCTGATCCCACCCGCGCACACCCGTCTGCTCCGCTGCCTGCGCACCAACCTCGCCGGTCAGCTCACTGCGACAATCCGGCGCCCCGTCGGCCTCCCCGGCGACTTACCCCCGCTCCCCGTGCGCCGCACCCGCACCGTGCACCGCACCATCGAAGGCGACCAGCTCGCCGAGCTCCGTGCCCGCTGTCATCAGGCGGGCGTCACCGTCAATGCCGCGCTCGCCGCCGCCCTCGCCCAGGCGCTGGGCGAACTGAACCGCCCTGGCGGATCCGGCGTGGCCGGAATCGGCATCCCGGTCGACCTGCGGTCCCGGCTACAACCACCACCCGCCGACGACGAACCCGGCATGTTCACCGCCGTCCTCCCGACCTTCGTCCCCTTCGGCCCGAACCGCTCGCTGTGGGACGCAGCCCGCGCAGCGAAAACCCAACTGACCCAACGTCTCACCCACCATGCCGACCTGACTGGCCTGGCCGCCATCCGCTACGGCTGCCCCCGCTCCCTCGAATCAGGCAGGCGCGCCGTAGAACTCGTAGACCGCCGAGCCCCCTGGAACGTCACCCTGAGCAACCTTGGCCGCCTCACCCCACCCGAAACCCCCGGCCCCCTGCCCATCACAGCCCTCACCGTCGCAGGCACCAACTCCTGCGCCAGCGCCCTCACCGTCGCCGTAGCCACCTTCGACACCACCCTGTCGATCACCTTCTGCTACGTCGACACCATGCTCCCGCGCCCTACCATCGAATCCCTCGCCGACAACACCCTCGCGCCCCTGACCCGCTGATCCGAGAACCTGCCTCCCCGCTCGTCGTCCCCGCGAGCCGGGCAACCACCGCGCTGAACGTTCACTATCCCGTCGATCGGTTGAAATCGGGACCGTCACAGCGATCAGTGCATGCTCAGCGCAGTCGAAACAGGCCCTAGGTGAGCCGTTCGCGCAGCACCTCGCGGAGGGCGGCGCGGTCGGGTTTGTTCGTGCGGCCGCTGGTGGGGATCCGGTCGACGATCACGATGTCGTCGGGGACCGCGGTGGTGTCGATGATCTGCGGCAATCGTGCGCGCAGCAGGGCGGCGACGTCGCCTGCGTCCGGGTCGGTGACGACGGCGAGGACGATGCGTTCGTCGCCGATCTCGTCGGGGATGCCGATCATGATCGCCTCGCGGACGCCGTCGATCGCCGTGATCACCGGCTCGTAGAGTCCCGGGTAGATGTTGGTCTTCCCGCGGATCATCATGTCCTTCTTGCGTCCGGTGAGCACGAGCTGGTCACCGTCCCAGCGCGCCAGATCGCCGGTGCGGACCTCCGGGAGCGGGTCGGCGCCGAGGTAGCCGCGGCACAGATTCGGTCCGGCCAGCACGAGTTCGCCGTCGTCGGCGATCCGGGCCACCACCCCTGGTACGGGGGCGCCGAGCAGATCGCCGGAGTGCGCGAGTTTGGCGACATCGTTGGTGACGGCGACAGGCAGGATCTCCGTCATCCCGTAGATCGCGAGAAATTCGGTACTGGGCAACGACTTTCGTGCCCGTCGCAGCAAGGCGGGGGTGACGGGGGCGCCGCCGAGCGCGACCTGGCGCAGGTACGGCGGCGGGGAGATCGCGCCGGACTCGAGCGCGTCGAGCGCGACGGCCAGGTCGGCGGGCGTGTAGAACGCGTGGGTGGCGCTGTGCAGGGCCTGGGTGAACCGGACGGGGTCGATGTGGGTGCCGAACCGCGGATACGGCGGCATCGCCCAGCGCGCGCCCGCCATGAGCGCGGGCAACCCCATCATGAGTTGTTCGGTGTGCAGGAACGCACCGGGCGCCAGACTGGTCCGCCCGCTCATCGCGGCCAGCCCCGCGCCGAGCGAAGCACGGCTGTGCACAACGGCTTTCGGCTCGTCGGTGGTGCCCGAGGTGAACACGATCAGCGCGGCCGCCTCGGGATCGGCGGGCACGGTCGCCGTGCCTGCCGCCGCACCGGTGAAGCGGCGCAACGGAATCGAACCTGACGGCGTCCCTGGCAGCCAGGGACCGCTGTGGATGTGCCGCACGTCGAGTGCGCCGAACCGGGGGAGACTCAGTCCGCGCCGACGCCCGAAACCGGCCAGCGGGCCGCTCACCGCATACAGCAGCGATTCGGTCGCCGCCCAGGTGGGTTCGACCAGTTTCACGCGCTGGGCGAACAATTCGGGCCCGACGCCGGGGTCGACGAAGACGATGGTCCCGCCCGCCGCGATCACCCCGAAGACCAGCGTCACCGAGGACACGCTCGGCCGGATCGAGAACAGCATCCGATCACCGGGCCGGAACCCGGCCGCCCCGAGGTTATAGGCGACTCTGCCGACGGTGTCGACGAGCTCGCGATAGGTCAGCGCACGTTCGCCGACCGTGCCGAGCGCGGACGCGTCGGGAATACGGTCGGCCTGCATGGCGAGGCGTTCGAGAAAGTCCGTCGTCATCGGATATCGACGACCTCGGGCCGGTAGCGGTGGTCGGCGTACCAGGCCAGCGTCTTGCGGATGCCCCACGCCCGCACCCGCCGGTTCGAGCCGAACACCCGGACATCACGGCGCAAGCCGTAGTCGGTGGTGAGCGTGCGTACCGCGTTGACCAGCGCGCGGTCCTCGTGCAGATCCTCGATCGCGGTGCGCGGGAATCCGCCTGCGGCAAGGTACAACTCGGCGGTGATCGCCATATTGCACCCGGGCGTCATCACATAGGGGCCGAGATATTTCGGATCGCGATTGCCCGAGCGCACCTTCCCGAAGGCCGACGCCACCTCCAGCGCGACCCGGATGATGGTGCGATCGCGCCACGAAACCCCTTCGTCCGTCCGGGGAATCAGCTGCCCGCTGACCAGTCGCAGCCCGGAATCGAACCCGGCCTTGATCCGCTGCGTCCAGTCGGGCGCGGGCAGGCAGTCGGCGTCGGTGCGGGCCAGGAAGGTCGCCCCCTGCGCGATCGCGTACCGCATCCCGGTGTCGGCGGCGGCGCCGGTGCCCTTCTGCGGCTCGGTGATCACCTCGATCGCCGGGACCGGATGCGCCGCGGCGAACGCGCGCACGATCTCGACGGTGCCGTCGCTGGAGTTGTTGTCCACCACGACCACGGTGAAGCCGGTATCCCGTTGCGCGGCAATGGCGGTCAGGGTCGAGCCGATCCCGCGCTCTTCGTCGAACGCGGGAATCACCACCCAGAGCGCACCGCTGTTCACAGGTCGGCCACCAGCCGGTCGAGACCACCGATCCCATCGACCCACTCGTGGAAGCGATCGAGACCGTCGGCGAACGGCACCGTCGGCCGGTACCCGAGTTCCCGTTCGGCACGGGAGATGTCGTAGGTCGCCGACCGCGTGACGAGCGCGACCGCGTACCGCGACAGCGGGGGTGTCCAGCGCTGCGCGACCGCCGGAATCCGCCACACCGTCTCGATTGCCGCCAGCGCGCCATCCAGCACCGGCGCGGGCACGGTGATGCTCGGCGCGGCCAACCCGAACCGCTGCGCCACCGCCGCCATGGTCGGCCACACCGACACCGGTTCGGCATCGGCGACGAAATACGCTCGCCCACCGACCTTCTCGGCCTCGAGCGCCAGGACCACCGCCTGCACGAGATGGTCGATGTAGCACAGCGACGCCCGCACATCCCGGCCGCCGGACAGGTCGGGCAACCGGCCGGCCCGCAACTTCGCCAGGATCTGCACGATCGGCCCGCGCCGGTCGCCGGGTCCCCACACCGCGCGCGGTCGCAGCGAGCACGTCGTGAACTCCGGCGTATCGGCCGCCAGCACCAGCTGCTCGGCCACCGCCTTGGTCTCGCAATAGCTGTTCAGGAACCGGGCGGGGTACGGCACCGTCTCGTCGATGCCGAGCTGGTCACCGCCGTCGGGCGCCATCAGCGCACTCGGACTGCCGATGAACACGAACCGCGCCACGCCTGCCGCCGCGGCCTCCTGCATCAGCCGATCTGTCCCGGCCACATTCACCGCGAAGAACTCCGCGGGTCGCCCGAATTCCCCGAGCAGCGCCGCGGCGTGCACCACGGCCCGCACCCCGGACACGGCGCGGGCCATGGCCGCGGCGTCCGCGAGATCGGCCACCGCCACCTCGGCACCGGCCGGGGCGGACGCGGGGTCGCGCACCATCGCCCTGACCGGCACTCCGCGCGCCAGCAGGCCGCGCACGATCGCCCCGCCGACGAAGCCGCTCGCTCCCGTCACCAGCACAGTCATCGCGTCACCTTAAGACGCGGACGCGGCGCGGACAGCTGGGCACACCGGTTCGATCCGTCGCCGCCACGCCGGGCTCACCGATCGGCCTCGCCCAGCGTCTTCCACCACGTCGCACCGAACAGCATCGTCATCGCGGCTGCCCGCCCCGGCCCGATTCCCCGCTCGGCGGCCACGCGGCGCGCGGCGGGAATCTGCGCGAGATGCGCTCCGACGCTGAGCGCCAGGTCGATCCAGAACGCGACCTTCAGCAGGCGCGACCGGAACGGCCGCACGAGTCCGAGTATCACGAAGGCCCAGCCCAGCACCGGGATCGTCCGCAGCGCGAGTACGGTCCGTCTGCTCGGGGCGCCCGCCGTAGCCGCGCGATGCCGTGCCTGATCGTGTTGCGGTGCCGCCACCGTCCACCTCTCCGTGTTTCCGTCCGCTGTCGAAGCGGCATGTGTTGTCATCACTGCACCCCCGGCCCGCGGTAGGTCACGGCCGCGGCGGTGGGTCCGCCGTCGGCCGCGACGAACAGCAGCGGCCGTTCGGCCAGCCCGGCATCGCGCGCCGCCACATAGGCGGCCGTCAGAGCGGACGTGTGCGCGTCGCCGGCGAAGTCGTCGGTCACCACGGCGCCGACACCGAGTTCGGCGGCCAGTGCGGCGGCGAAGCCGGGTGCCGGCTTGCCGCACACGAGCACGACCTGGCCCGCGTCGATATCGTCGGCCGCCAGCGCTTCCCGTGCCGCGGCGACCGCGTGCTCGACGAGTTCGGCGGTGTCGGTGCTGAGTTCCACCGTCAATGCCGAACGGCCCGTCGCGCCCATCGTCGACAGGGTCACATACCCCTGCGGGTCGGGCAGCGCGTCCCCGGCGCTCACATGCACACCACCGAAACCGACGGCAGCGGCGGAATTCTCGAGCACCAAGGCCGCACCCACCGGTTCGAACGCGAAGTCGGCGTCGGCCTGCATCGACGGGTGCGCGTCGCCGGAGACGACGACCACGTGTCCGGTGGGCAGGTCGGCCAGCAGTGACGCGGCGACACCGATGGCATTGACCACGCCGCACGCCCCGTTCATCAGGTCGAACGACAGGCACGGCACGTCACCGGGCCGGTACTCCAGGCCGATGCCCGCGGCCTGCTGGATCAGCGCCGCCACCGCCGGTTCGACGAGGTTCGCGTCGCGGTACACCCCGACATTGATCAGCGCGTCGATCTGTTCCGGCGTACAGCCCGCACCGGTCAGCGCGGCCCGCGCGGCGGCGGCCGCCTGGCCCACCGAACTGACTCCGCCGGTCTGTGTCACGGCCGAAGAAATGATGATTCCCATACTGTCCTATACCCGCAGATCGCCGATTGTCACCGACAGGAACCCGGCGACCACCCCGGAGGCGGCGGGCACGAGCAGCACCTTGGACCCCGGCGCGAGCAGACCCTGCCGCAACGCGTCGTGCAGCACCACGAAATGCGATGTCGACGCGGTGTTTCCGTATCGGTCCAGCACGGCCAGCTTGGGTGGCATCACCGAGTCGAACTCGCGCTCGGCGATCTTGTCGATCAATTCCACCGCGGGACCGCTGAATTGGTGATGGATCAGGTAGTCGTAGCCCTCGTCGGCGAAGCCCGAGCCTCGGGCGGTGAGGAATTCGCGCTGCCGAGAGGTCCACAGCAGGTACCTGGACTCGTTGTGCATCGCGCGGTTGTCGGTGTAGAGCGCGACACCGGGGCCCTGATCGCTCGGCATGCCGAGGCACAGCTTCGCGAACGCCGCACTGGTGTTGAGCTCCACGTAGTCCAGGCCGGGTCCGTCGGTGCCGTCGAGGATCACGGCCGCGCCCGCGTCACCGACGGTGAGCGAGGCGAACTGCGGATCGTATTTCTGCGAGATCTCACGCACCGCGGTGTCGGAGATCGGCGTGATGCACTCGCCGGAGACCACCATGCCCCGCCGGACCGCGCCGGATCGAATCATCCTGTCCAGCAGCAGAACCCCGGTCAGCATCCCCGCGCACGCATTGGACACGTCGAAGTGGATGGCCCGCGTCGCCCCGAGTGTGTTGCGCAGCAGCAGGGCGAACGAGGGTTCGAAGCAGAAGTTCTCGCCGCGGGTGCGGGTGATCGAGCAGGAGATGATCACGTCCAGATCGGCGGCGTCGTACCGGGAATTCGCCAGCGCGCTGCGGGCGGCGGCCAGGGCGATGGTGAACGAGTCCTCCGGCCTGCCGTCCTGGTCGACGCCGCGGACTCGCCGCGCCACGACCCCGCTGACTTTCTCCAGGTCCAGCGGCGCGTCGACGGCCAATCGGCTCATCAACTCCGCTGTGGTTACCTCGCGGGCCGGCAGATACGCGCCGACGGCTTCGATTGTGGATCTCACCATGTACTTGTTCACTTCCGAATATCGCGTGATGCACAGTCCTCCATCAGCGCATCCCGCCGATCCTAGTCACAGACCTTCACTATTCGGTCACGGTCAACTAGATTGTGCCGGGGTGTGGAGTGCTGCCCGACGCCATGAACTCACCCTACTAGCCGCAGGTCAGCCCTGGTTGCCTGGCGTTCTGCTGTTGGGCAGGATCGCGCGGCCGATTCGCAAGGTCCCCAAACTCGGTTGGTTCGTTGCCGATCCGCTGGTCGCGCGCCAGATCTACAACGACAGTACGCATTTCAGCATCGTCTCCGAGGGTGCGGCCGGGCACTGGTGGGCCCAGGTCATCGGTGACTGGGTCGAGGATCTGTTCGAAGGGCCGGGGCACACGGAGCTGCGCGCCACGGTGCGTGACCTGTTCACCCTCTCCCACACCGATGCCCTCGTCGAGCGCGTAATCGGCCCTGACCTGCGGGATCTGCGGGATCGGCTCGCCGCGGGCGAGACCGTCGACATCGCCGCACGCGCCCAGATCCTGGTCGGGCGCAGCGTGTCCGACCTGGTCGGCATGCGCCCCGAGGATATCGCCGCGGCCATCGGCGGCGACCACACCGACGATCTGGACGCCCTGTTCCTGCGGCTGTTCCACCACGTCGAGGAGCTGGTCAACCTCGGGTTCGGCACCATGGCCTCGACCACTCTCGACCCGGTCGCGGTGGCCCGCGCGAAGGAACTGGCCGGGCAGCTGGCTGTCAATGTCCCTACCGCCTACGAACGCGCGGATCCCGACACCACCCTCGGGCGCTGCCGGGAGCTGGGTCTGGATGTCGAACACGCGGCGGGGCTGGCGATTCTCATGGCCGTGGCCGGCACCGACACCCTGGCCAGCGCCATGACCAGGATGGTCGCGATCATGCACGACACCGGTCAGCATCGGGCGCTGCTCGCCGCGCCCGAGCGGCTGCCCGACGCGATCCGCGAGACCCTGCGGGTGACCAGTCCGGCCTATCTGGTCGGGCGCTCGGTCACCGCCGACGTGAACATCGCCGGACGCGAGCTGCGCGCGGGCGAGCACGTCAAGATCCTCACCTGGACGATCAACAACGCGGTCGGCGAGTTCAGCGTGCACCGCGACTACGTGCCCGAGACCCGTCAGCTCTGGTTCGGCGGTGGCCGTCATCTGTGCCTGGGCGCGCAGCTCGTCCACTCCGAACTGATCGCACTGCTCACGGCCCTCACCGCGGCGGGCAGACCGTGGCAGATCGTCGAGCGCCGCTACCGCCGCAAAGTCTTCATCCCCACCTACGAGACCCTGCGCATCCGCCTCGCGGACTGAGTACCACCCTGGCCAGGTCATAGCGAGGTTGTCCAGTCGGCGATTAAGCTGAGGATCGTCATGGGAGAGCCACGCACACTGGAAGGGTCGCCGGTCGAACTCGGCCGCCGCGCGATCAGCGACGTCGAGATCGCCGCATGGGCTCAGCGATTCGACCTGCTCTCGGATCCGAACCGCCTGGAAATCCTCCTCTGCCTGCACCGTACCCCCGGCATCAGTGTCGGCGAACTGGCCGCCGCGATCGGCCGCACCGAGAACGCGATCTCCCAAGCCCTCCGCGTCCTGCGCTACGAGGGCTGCGTCAC
Source organism: Nocardia sp. NPDC057663 (assembly GCF_042799895.1). NCBI lineage: Bacteria > Bacillati > Actinomycetota > Actinomycetes > Mycobacteriales > Nocardiaceae > Nocardia > Nocardia sp. NPDC057663. The sequence goes on from NZ_JBHVHX010000016.1 coordinate 34,280, forward strand.
CTCGACCCGCGAAGGCCGCACGGTCACCAACCGCCTGACCGACCCGATCATCCACGAAATACTCCACACCATCGGCGCCAAACACGCCTGACGTCGTGGCTCAGGGGAATTCGGCGACCACCTGGTAGAGCGCAGGGTTGGCGTGTGCGACCTGGCGCGCTTGGTCGACGGACGCGACGACCGTCGGGTTGAGCCCGGCGGCCTCGCAGGCCTCCGCGCTGTCCCAGTGCGCGACATTCACCAGCTGGAAGCGGGAATCGGGGAGCAGTGCGCGGTGCAGGCGGACATCGCGGAAGCCGGGCGCGGTGCGCATCAGCGCGACCCGCTCGCGCCACTGCGCGACGAAACCGTCTACGTCAGCGGCGGATACCTCGATGACATTGATGAAAGTGACACCCTGGTCGGTCATGTCGAAACTCCTTCAGCTCGCGGATCCGGGACGGACGATCATGAGGACGACCACGGCCGTCCAGAGCAGGTTGTAGATGCCTGCCAGCATCGACAGCACGCGCAGGCGCTTGCCGTCGTCGGGTTCGTCGAGCGCTTCGCGTTGCATCGGGTGGATCTGCACGGCGAGCAGTCCGCCCGCGATGGCGGTGGTCACCATGGCGGTGGTGATCCAGATTTCGTTCATCCGGCCCTGGATCGTGGCCAGCACGATGCCGATCACCGGGACGATGATCGCGAGTTTGGCGTAGTTGCCGGTGATCCGGTGCAGCGCCACGGCCACGGACCTGCTGCGCACTGACTCGGGATCGGGGCCGCCCGCGGCGACCGGGGCGTATCGGGGGAACAGGCTGGTCGCGACCGCCGAGCCCCCGACGAAGACGATGCCCGCGACCACATGCACGGACAACAAGAGATGTTCCACCTACGACTCCCTCCGACCTTCAATGTGGCTGAAGCTTAGCGCGAGTTTCAGCAACATTGAAGGTTGGATTCGTCACGTCCGGCGACGGCGCAGGTCAGGCAGGCGACGCGCCGGTGAACGCGGCGACGATGGCCGCGCCGACTCGCCGCTGAATCGGGTCGGCATCGGGCCCGAAGAGCTGAGTGTCGACCTGCGTCACCACTTTTCGCGCCTCGCCGAGCAGCTGTGCGCCCGCCTCGGTGAGTTCGATCGCCGAGGCCGACCCGGCGCGCGCGGTGCGATCCTGCACGAGCCCGGCCGCGACGAGGGACTTCACCGCTGTGTGCACGCTCTGCACGCTCGTCCCCGACATCCGCGCCAGCTCGCTGAACGACGCGCCCGGCACGCCGTTGATGTGCCCGAGCAACCCGAGCCTGGCCACCGTGAGGTCCAGCGGCGCCAGGGCCGCGCTCAGCTCCGCCTCGACCCGGCGCGACAGCGTGATCACCAGGATGGTCGGGCTCATCGCCGGCGGTCGTGGGCGCGGGTTCTCGGTGGTCACCGAGCCATTTTCCCGCATGCGCCCGCACCCGGCGGTGACAGGCCGGGCACGGGCGCGCCGGTTCAGATTCCCGAGCGGATCATCCCCTTGCAGCGCATGAGGAATTCGGCGAGGTATCCGTCGTGCGGAACGCCGGGCCGCAGCCAGGTGGTCGGGTTGTCGCCGAGGTAGAGGTTGGTGATCGTGGGTTCGTTCAGCAGGGCGTCGACCAGTTCGGCGCGGGTGGTCATCGCGGTCAGCACGAGCGAATCACGCAGGGGCGCAATGCCGTCCGCCGGTCGCCACGGTCCCACCCAGACGCAGGGGAAGGCCAGTTCGACACCGAGCTGGGGTGCGGTCGCCGCGTCGACGAGGTGCACGGCCGGGCGCAGCACCGCACCGCCGGACGGGAGCTCGTCGACGATGGTGTCCCCGCCGAGCAGTGGTGTCGCCGTGCCCGCCACCTCGTGCAGGTACTCGTCGATCGCGGTCACCGTCGGCACCGGTTGCACGGTGAGGATGGCGTCGGGGTGGTCGGCGGGCAAGCTCGGAATGCGGTCGAGGCGCTCGGCGAGTGCGCGAGCCAGCGGTTCCGGATCGCCTTCCACCAGCACCGCGGTGGTGCAGGTGCAGGCGGTTCCGCCGAGGTGACTCACCGAATCGGCGATCACGTCGATCCGGTCGCGCCAGTCCACGTCCGAGGTGATCAGGATCTTGGAACGACCCGGCCCCTGGGTGAGGACGCGCGGGCTCGCGCCGTACTTGTCGACGACATCCTGACCGCCGTAGACGATCGCGTAGTCGGCCTCGGCGATGATCACATCGGCGGCGGCGTAGTCGGTGGGCAGCAGGGTGATCGTCTCGGGTGGGAACCCCGCCATGCGCAACGCGCTCACCAGACGGAACGCCGTGAACGGCTCACGCGCCGACGGACGGACCACGACCTTATAGCCCAGCGCCAGCGCCTCCGGCCAGAGTCCGTGCACCGCAGGGGTATTGCCCGCCGCGTGCACCGCGAAGACGTCACCCTTGCGGACCCACACGGCGGCACCCTCACCGGTACGCTCGTCCGACCAGTTGGCGACCGCGCCCTGCGGCATCGCCAATTCCAGTGTCTCGCGCTGCGATCGCAACACCTCGGCGACCCACTCGACCGACTGGCGCACCACCTGCTGCGGCACGCCCGACACCGTCGAGACGATCCGGATGTACTCCTCGGGCTCGAGCCCGCCGATCGTCGCGGTGGTGAACAGCTCGGCGGCCTTCGTCATCAGGGTGAGGCGTTCCCCGGCGGGGACGGTCGGCGCTGACCGCATCGCCGCGATGGCACGTCGCACGAACAGGGCCGGGACCTGGCCCAGCTCACCGACTTCCGTGCCGTCCAGGGCGGTGATCGGAATGCGCTGCCTGGCGCGATACGGTCCGGCGGGGCCGAGGGCATCGATCTCGATCATCAGTACACGCCCTCGATGACCGACTTGTCGGCGAAGGTCGGGACCGGCCGCACATCGGCGACCGCGCAACCCAGCGTGCCCGGTGCGGGCTCGGCGCGCAGCGCGGTGTCGCGCTCCAGATTGTTCGGCAGCAGAGCGTATTTGGTGAGGTGGTTCATCACCACCTGGCCGCGTTCGCCGACCGCGACGTCGTCGCCGGTGGCCGGATCGACCACCCGGAACGCGATGTAGGGGCTCGGGGTGTCGAACACCGCGAGGCCGTCCTCGCGTTCGTCGTCCCGCTCGCGCGACATGCCGAGGATGGTGGTGCTGCCGTACAGGCCCTTGAGCGGGATACCGGGAAAGACCTCCTGGCGCAAGATCTCTCGCGTGTCGGCGTCCATGTGCGCGCCGCTCCAGCACAGGAACTTCACCTGCTTGCGCACCGCATCGACCAGTTCCTCGCGCCGGGCCAGCCGCTGCAGCAGCGGCGGCGTCGCGATGAGGATGCCGACCGACTGGGTCGTCAGGATCGCGGCGGCCTGGTCGATCAGGTGCTCGGCGTAGCGATCGGCGCCCTCGGTGTCACCGGAACCGATGAGCTGCTTGATCCACCGCGGGTCCAGATCGACGGTGAACTTCACCCCGTTGTGCCTGCGCGCGCGCCGGGACGCGAACTCGCCGAACATGTGTGGGCCGCTGGGCGCGATGGCGAGGGTGTTCACGGTCCCCAGCTCGGCATAGTGGTGCTCGTCCCACGACAGCGCGAATTCCATCCACCGCTCGAACATCACGAACCGCTTGGGCGCCCCCGTCGTCCCGCCGCTCTCGTAGATCCCCGCGATCTCCCGATCCGCCCCGCGCAATCCCCGCGGAATCAGATCCTCCACCGCGACGTCCCGGAACTCGTCGATCACATTCGGGAACAACCGCAGATCGTCGAAGGTCCTGATTTCGGTCACCGGATCGAATTCGAGCCGCTCGGCTCGCCGTAACCAGTAGGGACTCCCCGTCTCGGCACTGAAATGCCAGCTCATCAACGCCCGGACGTAGTCGTCGGGATCGACGTCGACAGCGTCCAGCTCGAGTATGTCGGAACACATGGCACAGCCTCCGGGGTGCGCAAACAATGGGCGTTCTGCGAACCCCATCGTTGCGCCCCCACCACTCCCCGAACGCCCGGGAACGCCCACGTCGATCAGACGATAGGAACGTCCACGGTCCGCCGGTGCAGGTGCTGATTCCGCCTAGGCGGGTAAGGCGGGGATGGTGCGGGCGTGGGTGACCTCGGGGGAGACCGTGATGACGTCGCAGGCGGCGAGGAGGGCGTCGGGGAGGTCGGGGCCGAGGTGGGTGAGGCTGGGGGTGACCACGGCGGCGGCCTCGGTGGTGGTGACCACGTCGAGGAGGCGGCCGATGGGGTCGGTGGTGCGGTCGCTGAAGACGACCGTCTTGGTGAAGCGGTAGCCGAGACGTTCGGCTAGGGAGCGGATCTGCGTTTCGTCCCAGGACTGGGCGACACCCGAGATGTCGCGGCGCAGGTATCCGATCGCCGGTGGCTTCATGGGGGAGACGCTACCGGCGCAGGGTGTCCGTTGCCGTGAACGCGAGCGAACGTGAGTCGAATTCGCAATCTGACTGATGCTCATTTCGGAATTTCGTCCGCGGGGGTGGGTCGCCGTGATCTACTGCTCGCCAACTCGGGCGGAACGAGGTCTCGACGACGTTGTCGAGCGGCGCCCGGTGTATGTGGGAGACAACGATGGTGGACAGAAGAATGCAGCGGGTGGCCGGTTCGATGGCCGCGTTCGCGGTGGCGGCGGGTTTCGCGGTGGCAGCGGTTCCCGCAACGGCCTCGGCCGCACCGGGAACGATCACCTGGAACGACGGGAACAGCAAGTTCACCCGGACGGTGTCCAACACCAACCCGGTCGTCGGCGACACCGTGACCGTCACGACGAAGTTCGAGCGGACCGGCATCCCGGTGGAGTACATCTACAACATCAAGGACCTGCACCCCGCCTGCCTGACCCCGGTCGCGGGCTCGGCGAAGATGGGCGGTGACCCGGTTCAGCTCGACACGTCGTCCTCGGATTGGGTCCGCGCCGAGTTCGGCATCACCAAGTACCCGGTGTACCCGAACATCGAGCCGAAATCGCAGACCTTCGAGGTGCAGTACAAGGTGGGCGTCAACTGCGCCCGCGACACTCCGCTGCCGACCTCGATGCACTACGGCGGTTCGCTCGGCGACGGCACCTACCAGGGCAAGGGCCCGAACATCACGGTGTCCAGCGATGCCGTGTCGAGCACCGTGCTCACCGATGTGACCGGCGCACAGGTCGGCAAGGCCGTCACCCTGGAGGCGAGCGTGTCACCGGCGGCGGCGGGCGGCACGGTCCAGTTCAAGGCGGGCGACAACGTCCTCGGCGACATCCCGGTCGCCGCGAACGGCAAGGCCTCGATCGTCTGGACGCCGGGCGCCGCCGGCGCGTACACCATCGGCGCGACGTTCTCCGGCCGCAGCGGCGTGGCGAGCTCCTCGACCACCAAGGTGGTCACCGTGGCCGAGCTGCCGACCGATCCCGGCCCGGGTGACGGCGGCGGCACCGGCACCGGATCCTTCGGGTTCTGAGCCACCCTCTCCGGCGCGGAATCGGTTGCTACCAGGTCTCGTTGGAGATCAGCGCGGTCAGCAGCTGACGAATCGCGGCGACCCGCCGTTCCGTGCCGGGGAGCTGGTCCAGCGCGCACTCCGGATCGGCGGGCGGGCCCAGATGGGTGCAGCCGCGCGGGCAGTCCTCGATGGCGTCGGCGAGATCGGTGAACGAGGCGATCACGTCGTCGGGCGTGATGTGGGCCAGGCCGAACGAGCGCACGCCGGGAGTATCGATCACCCAGCCGCCCGCGGGCAGCGGTAGCGCCACCGACTGGGTGGAGGTGTGCTTGCCCTTGCCGACACCCGACACCTCGCCTACGGCCCGATACGCATCGGGCACAAGGCGATTCACCATCGTCGACTTGCCGACGCCGGAGTGCCCGATCAGGGCGGTGAGCCGGTCGTCGAGCAGTTCCAGCACCGGCTCCATCGGATCGTCGATTCCCGCGTAGAGGATCTTCAGGTCCAAACCCTCGAAGGCGGCGGCGAATTCGGACTCCGCGACCAGATCGCGTTTGGTGAGTACCAGAATCGGTTCCAGCCCACCGGCATACGCGGCCACCATGGCCCGCTCGACGAAGCCGGTGCGCGGCGGCGGATCGGCCAGCGCCACGACGATGAACAGCTGTTCGGCATTGGCGACGACGATGCGTTCGAACGGATCGGTGTCGTCGGCGGTACGGCGCAGCACGGTGCTGCGCTCGGCGACCCGCACGATCCGGGCGAGGGTGTCGGGCTTGCCGGTCAGGTCACCGACGACGTCGACCTGGTCGCCGACCACGATCGGCGTGCGGCCCAGTTCCCTGGCCCGCATGGCGACGATGCGCCGGTCGGCGTCACCGTCGAGCACGCACCCCCAGCGGCCGCGGTCCACCGAGACCACCATCGCGGCCTCGGCGTCGTTGTGCTGGGGACGGGTCTTGGTGCGCGGACGCGAGGCCTTGCCCGGGCGGACCCGGACATCGGATTCGTCGTAGCTGGCTGCGGAGCGGCCTTGGCGGCTCAGTGCGACGCTCCCTCACCCGATAAGGCGGGCGCCAGCATCTGCTCCCACAGGGTGACGAAGGTCGGCAGGGTCTTGGCCGTCGTGCCGATGTCCTCGATCTCCACGCCGGGCACCCGCAGGCCGAGAATCGCACCGGCGGTCGCCATCCGGTGATCGGCGTAGGAGTGCCACTGACCGCCGTGCAGCGGGGCGGGCACGATCTCGAGGCCGTCCTCGGTCTCGGTGACATCGCCGCCCAGCCGGTTGATCTCGGCGGAAAGCGCTGCGAGCCGGTCGGTTTCGTGGCCGCGCAGGTGCGCGATGCCGCGCAGGATCGAGGGCGAGTCGGCCAGGGCGGCCAGCGCGGCGACGGTCGGGGTGAGCTCGCCGACGTCGTGCAGGTCGATATCGATGCCTGCCAGGCGCTCCGGGCCGCGCACGGTGAGCACGCCGTCGAAGATGCGGGCCTCGGCGCCCATCCTGACCAGGATCTCGCGGATCACGTCACCGGGCTGGGTGGTGCCGCGCGGCCACATCGGGATGCTCACCTCGCCGCCGCTGACGGCGGCCGCCGCCAGGAACGGAGTGGCATTGGACAGGTCGGGCTCGATCTCCCAGTCGACCGCGCGGATCGGGCCGGGCTGCACGGTCCAGGTCTGCGCGCTGCGCGAGTCGGCGGGGGTGTGCACCACCACGTCGGCACGGCGCAGCATCTCCACCGTCATCTCGATGTGCGGCATGGACGGCAGCTGCTTGCCGTCGTGCTGCACGGTGATGCCCTCGTCGAAGCGGGCGGCCGAGAGCAGCAGCCCGGAGACGAACTGCGAGGAACCCGACGCGTCGATGGTGACCGCGCCGCCGCGCAGGCTGCCGGTGCCGTGCACGACGAACGGCAGCGCGTCGCCGTCGACATCGAGGCCGAGCTTGCGCAGCGCGTCCAGGATGGTGGTCAGCGGGCGGAGCTTGGCCTGCTCGTCACCGAAGAACGCGACATCGCCGGTCGCCAGCGCGGCGGCGGGCGGCAGGAACCGCATGATGGTGCCGGCCAGGCCGCAGTCGACCGCCGTGCTGCGCAGCGGCGCCGGGGTGACCTGGAGGGTCTCGGCGTCACCGAGGATCTCGGTGCCCAGGCCCTGCAGTGCCTTGATCATCAGGTCGGTGTCGCGGCTGCGCAGCGCACCGGTGAGGGTGGACGGGCCATCGGCCAGTGCGGCGAGGATGAGCGCGCGATTGGTGATGGATTTCGAACCGGGCAGGGTCACGGTCGCGTGGACGGGGACCTCGATATGGGGCGCTGGCCAGAAACTCACCCGCCCATCTTCGCGCATGTGCGGTCCGGACACACGGGTGGTGTGGAATTCGGTGTGGTCGCGTCGCCGCCGGGTGTCGGACTCCGGTGAGACGATGGCCCTATGTGCGGACGATATGCGACGACCACGAATCCGGGTCGGCTGGCGGCCGAACTCGACGCGATCGACGAGACCGACCTCGACGCGGACCAGCAGGAATCGACGGTGAGCTACAACGTGGCGCCGACCACCCAGGTGCTGACCGTGGTGGAACGGCACGAGCACGGCGAGCCCGGAGACGACCCGAAACTGCGGGTGCGGCGCATGCGCTGGGGCCTGATCCCGTCCTGGACCAAAGCCGGCGAGCCGGGGGTGCCCGCGAAGGGCAAGCCGCTGTTCAACGCCCGCGCCGACAAGGCGGTCACCGCGCCGTCGTTCCGCGATTCCGCCAAGCACAAGCGCTGCCTGGTGCCGATGGACGGCTGGTACGAGTGGCTGGTCGAGTCGGCGCCGACCGCCAAGGGCAAGGCCGTCAAGCAGCCGTTCTATATGTCGCACGCGGACGGGTCGCGGCTGTATATGGCCGGACTGTGGTCGGTGTGGCGCGATCGTGAGGTGCCCGGCGCCGAGCCGCTGCTGTCGTGCACGATCCTCACCACCGATGCCATCGGCGATCTGGCGCGCATCCACGACCGGATGCCGCTGCCGATGCCGCGCGAGCACTGGGATGCCTGGCTCGACCCCGATCATCCCGCGCCCGCCGAGCTGCTGGCCGGGGTGTCACCGGAGGAGGTGGCCGCGATCGTCGCGCGGCCGGTGTCGACGCTGGTGAACAGTGTCCGCAACAACGGACCGGAACTGCTGGCGCCCGCCGGGGCCACCGACGGCGGAGCCGGGCAGATCAGCTTGCTGTGATCGTGCCCGGCCCCGGAGTTGTCGTCAGAATTTGCACTTCACCGAATCGGTGACGATGTTCAAGCTGCACTTGATGATTCCGGAGGTCAGGTCGATCAGCACGGTGGCGACCCCGCCGCCGAGCTTCTCCATCTTCTCGGCCTTTTCGCTCTTCTCGGGCGCGGCCTTCGGTGAGTTCTTCTTGGTGCCTTGGCCGTTGAGCGGGAAGTCGCTCGAGTCGGTCGGCGCCGACGGGGCCACCGGCGGAATGGCGGTGGCGGGCGGGGCGGCGGCGAGGGCGCCGAAGGTGAGGACTAGAGCACCGGACAGGGTGGCGATCGTCGAACGAGCGGACATTTCTCGCATCACATCCTCGGGTCGAATAGGTCGTACCGGGCGCGGAATGCGTCGCAGTGAATTCGGAACGAGACCCCGATCGGATGGCTGTGCGCCGGTCTACGCGGTGATCGGCGCCGTCACGGCGCTCGCCACCCGGGCCAGATCAGCCGGTGCGAGCTCGATTTCCAGACCGCGCTTGCCCGCACTGCACAGCACCCGGTCCCACTCCAGCGCGGATGCGTCGAGAACGGTCGGCAGCTTCTTGCGCTGGCCGAGCGGGGAGACCCCGCCCAGGACATAGCCGGTGGTGCGTTCGGCCTTGGTCTTGTCGGCCATGCTCGCCTTCGGCGCACCCAGCGCGGCGGCGGCCGCCTTCAGCGACAACTTGGCGGGCACCGGCAGCACCGCGACGGCCAGCGCGCCGGTCGAGAGCTCGATCACCAGCGTCTTGAAGATCTGCGCCGCCTGCACACCCAGTTCCGCGCCGAGCGCGTCCACGGCCTCGTCACCATAGGACTCCGCCCGGGGATCGTGGGCGTAGGCGTGCACCCGATGCGCGATCCCCGCGCCGGTGAGGATCTTGATCGCGGGCGTCGACGCGGCTGCCATGGGCGTCACCCTAACCATGTCCGGCCCCCGGTCGGCAAACACATTTCCGGCGGCGCGGGAACACGGACCCACGGGTGCATGTTGCACACAAGTGACAAGCCACCCGAGGCGGATGCTGTGAAGGAGAGATAGTGACACTGCTGCTCGAGGAGCGTCCCGTCTCACCGCAGGGTGCGCGATTGCCTTTCGAATCCGTGGTGCCGGTAGATTCGGTTACTACGGCGATCGAAGGGATTGGTGTGACGAGCGACGATGACGTGGTGCCTGCCGAGGCATCCGGCTCAGGAGTCGACGAAGCCGAGCTGGCTGCGCGGTTCGAGCGCGATGCGCTCCCGATGCTGGACCAGCTCTACGGCGCCGCCCTGCGGATGACCAGGAACCCGGCCGATGCCGAGGACCTGGTGCAGGAGACGTATGTGAAGGCGTTCCAGGGATTCAAGTCCTTCAAGGAGGGCACCAATCTGCGTGCCTGGCTGTACCGGATCCTGACCAACACCTACATCAACTCCTACCGCAAGAAGCAGCGCCAGCCCGCGCAGTACCCGACCGACGAGATCACCGACTGGCAGCTGGCGGCCACCGCCGAGCATTCCTCGACAGGCCTGCGCTCGGCCGAGGTGGAGGCCCTGGATGCCCTGCCCGACGACGAGATCAAGGCCGCGCTGCAGCAGTTGCCGGAGGAATTCCGGATGGCGGTGTACTACGCCGACGTCGAAGGTTTCCCGTACAAGGAGATCGCCGACATCATGGGCACCCCGATCGGTACCGTGATGTCCCGGCTGCATCGCGGCCGCAAGCAACTCAAGGGTTTGCTCGCCGGTGTGGCGCGCGAACGTGGATTCGACCGTGGGGAACGCCAGGAGGTTACGAAGTGAGCGACCCCGATATGGAGATGGACTGCACCGCGGTTCTCGCGGACGTATGGCTCATGCTCGACGGCGAATGCGATCAGGCCACCCGTGACCGGCTCCAGGAGCACATGGACCACTGCAGTCCGTGCATCGAGGCCTACGGCATCGAGGAGAAGATCAAGGGCCTGCTCAGCCGCAAATGCGGTGGTGAGCACGCTCCGGAGGGTCTGCGCGACCGGCTGAAGCTGGAGATCCACCGCTCGATCACCGTCACCAGGATCGAGACCACCGAGGGCTGAGCGCCCGGGTCGGGACACAGAAAAGGGGCACCCGACCGGGTGCCCCTTTTCACGTTCCGAGCAGAGCTCAGGCGTTGGGCCGCTTGCCGTGGTTGGCTGCGTTGCCCTTACGGCTGCGCTTCTTACGTCCACGCTTACCCATAGGTAGCTCCCTTCTCTGGGTCCTCCCCGCCGCAGCGCGGAGCACGATCTGATCGAGAGCCATTGTTTCATGTGTGGTTGGCTGTAGCTTCGGCGGATACGGCCACCGCGCACACGCGGTGGCCGCACGACTATTGAACGAGGTGCCATGTCTGAAGAAGTGCGCGCGGAGATGGTTTCGACCGTGCTCGCTGTCGAGGTCGCTGTGGGTGAGCATGTGCGGGTCGACCAGACCCTGGTGCTGCTCGAATCGATGAAGATGGAGATCCCGGTGCTCACCGAAATCGAGGGCGATGTCACCTCGATCGACGTGGCGCCCGGCCAGGTCCTCCAGGCAGGCGACCTGATCGCCACCATCGCCTAGGGCGCACGGGGAAGCGAAGCGGTAGATCCAACGTGGCAACACTGAGCGAGCTCCTGGCCGAACACACCGACCTTCCCGGCATCGCCGTGGATCATCTGCAGCGGGTGGTGGGCGACTGGCAGCTGCTCGCCGACCTCTCGTTCTCGGATCTGCTGCTGTGGGTCGGGGCGGGACCGGTCGCCGACGGCGCCGACGTCGTGTGTGTCGCCCAGATCCGCCCGACGACAGCGCCCACCGTCCACCTCGACGACAAGGTGGACACCACCGCGTCGCGCGCGGACTTCCCGCAGGTGTTCGACGCCCTGCTGAGCGGGGAGACGGTACGCACCGACACCGAGGTGGAGGTCAGCGGGGTCTACCATCCGACGCCCGCCCACGCCGTGCGCGAGGCGATTCCGGTGCGCTGCGGCGAGGACGTGATCGCGGTGCTCAGCCGCGACTCCGATCTGCAGCGATCCCGGGTGCGCAGCACGCTGGAGAAGGCCTACGTCTCGTGTGCCGACGACCTGTGCCAGATGATCGCCGACGGTAGTTTCCCGACACCGGAGGATCGCGCGGCGACCCATTCCAGCCCGCGCGCCGGCGACGGTTTCATCCGGCTCGACACCGAGGGCATCGTCGTCTACGCGAGCCCGAACGCGCTGTCGGCCTATCACCGGATGGGGATGCAGGCCGATCTGCTCGGCCAGGATCTCGCGGTGACGACCCGCTCGCTGATCACCGATCCGTTCGACGCGCAGGAAGTCGTCGCCGACATCCAGGCCGCGCTGGCCGGGCGCACCGGCCGCCGGATGGAGGTCGAGGCGCGCGGCGCGACCGTGCTGCTGCGCACGCTGGTGCTGCGGCCGGGCGGTGAACTGGCCGGGCCCGCGGTGCTGGTGCGCGATGTCACCGAGGTGAAGCGGCGCGACCGCGCGCTGCTGAGCAAGGACGCGACGATCCGCGAGATCCACCACCGGGTGAAGAACAATCTGCAGACCGTCGCGGCGCTGCTGCGCCTGCAGGCCCGCCGCACCGAGAACCCGGAAGCCCAAGTGGCACTGACGGAATCGGTGCGCCGGGTGACCTCGATCGCCTCGGTGCACGAGATGCTGTCGATGTCGGTGGACGAAGAGGTCGACCTCGACGAGGTCGTCGACCGGCTGCTGCCGATCATGGCCGATGTGGCGACGGTGCACACCGCGCGGATCAAGGTCCGCCGGGCGGGTTCGCTCGGGGTGTTCTCCGCCGAGCGGGCGACGCCGCTGGTGATGGTGCTGACCGAGCTGGTGCAGAACGCGATCGAGCACGCCTTCGACGCGGGGCAGAACGGTACCGTGACGATTCGGTCGGAACGATCGGCCCGCTGGCTCGACGTGATCATCAGCGACGACGGTCGTGGGCTGCCGTCCGGGTTCAGCCTGGAGGGTTCCGACCGTCTCGGCCTGCAGATCGTGCGGACCCTGGTGACCTCGGAACTGGGTGGTTCGATCGGCCTGCACCCCGGCGCCGAAGTGGGCACCGACGCGGTGCTGCGGGTCCCGCTCGGCCGTCGTGCCGGGCGCTGAGGAACCACCGAAACCGCAGGTAGGCAACAATAAACCCGGCACCGCGAGGTGCCGGGTTCTCACATGCGTTACCGGACCGGGCTGAATGGCCCGGTAACGCCTCCTTCGTCTACTAGACGGAGGTACGCGTACGGGTGCGCGCGTTGCGCCGCTTCAGCGCGCGACGCTCGTCTTCGCTCATTCCACCCCACACGCCGGCATCCTGTCCGGACTTCAGGGCCCACGACAGGCAATCGGCAGTGACGGGGCAGCGGGCGCAGACCAGCTTGGCATCGGCAATCTGCGCGAGCGCAGGACCACTGTTACCCACCGGGAAGAACAGCTCGGGGTCCTCATCGCGACAGATGGCCTTGTGGCGCCAGTCCATTCCTCTGCTCCTTTGCGCGGGCGCCACAAAGGGCACCTCTGGTTAGTGGATCGTTCACTTGTGCGACTCGAATGTTTCCGCACGGTTGCTTGTGAATGCTTTCACGAACACCGTAGATGTCAATAGGTGTCCGGCGCACCGTGGGGGAGATCACGCTCTAGAGGACCCGCAAGGGGGACCTGCCCGGTCCTTTGTACTCGCGTCTCCTGGTTTTCGCAGCGCAACCGGGAGATTTTTCCGCGTGTCCGAAGCTCAGGAAGGTTTCGGAGCGACTACATCGAGGACGCCGGGCACCGATGTGAAATGCACCATCTTGCGTTTTCCGATGAAGTCGCCATCGATTTGCAGGCCGATCTCCTCGGCTGCCTCGATGTGCACCGATGGCACGTCGTCGACGCGAAAGAGCGTGCTCGACTTGGGGTTTCCATTCTCGGCCAGCAACTGCCGCGCAAGCAGCAGGGTGCGCGTCACACTCATCGAACGGACCGCGAACACCCCGAGCCCGGATTCGAAGGTCGTCCCCGGATTGGTGCGAATCGGGCGGTCCTCGAGATAGGTCCACGGGCTCGAATTCGTGACAAAGGCGTAATGAACGGCCTCCACCGGATCGTGTCCGGGAACCTCGACAGTGACGCTCGGTTCTCGCCGCCGCGCGCGGAAGAACTGGCGCACCGTGGTCCGCAGATAGCGTGCCGGGGTGGCCTTGCGACCCTTCGCGCGGGCGGCGTCGATCGCCTCGCACACATCGGCGTCCAGGCCGACGCCCGCGCTGAAAGTGAACCAGCGGTCATCGGCCAGCCCGAGCCCGATCCTACGGTCGGCATCGCGGGTGAGCAGATCGATGAGCTGGTTGGTTGCGGTGACCGGATCGGGGGAGATGCCGAGGGCGCGGGCGAAGACGTTGGCCGAGCCGCCGGGGATGATGCCGAGGCGCGGTCGCCAGACCTGGTCGTCGCCGACCTGCGGCACCGGCAGGAAGCCGTTGATGGTCTCGTTGACCGTCCCATCGCCGCCGTGCACGACGATCAGGTCCATCTCCTGCGTGGATGCCCACTGCGCGAGTTCGGCCGCGTGGCCGCGATGCTGGGTGTGCGCAACGGTCAGCTGCGTTCGGCTCTCCAGGGCGTGGGCGAGCAGATCCCGGGTCGCCGGGGTGGTCGAGGTGGCATTCGGATTGACGATGAGCAGCGTCCGCACGGTGTCGAGGGTAATGGGAGACCGTGAACACCCGGCGCGCGCCGGGGCGCCACGACAGCTCGTCGTAGGCTGGGGCACGTGGCGGAGCACGACGTGACAGACGGTGGCGAACAGCACGATGACGAACCGGTGGCGACCGGCGTTCCGACGACGGTGCGGGTGGCAGGCGCGGTGGTGATGCTGGAGGGCCTGGCCGGTGTCGTCACCGCGATCGTGCTGGTGGTGCGGGCGCTGACCGGCCACGACCAGTCGGTGGCCAGCGGCGTCGGCACCGCGATCTGGTTCGGCGTGCTGTTCGGTGGCGTGCTCGCCGCGGGCATCGCCCTGCTGCGCGGCAAGCGCTGGGGACGGGCCATCGCGGTCATCGCCCAGGTGCTGCTGCTGCCGGTGGCGTGGTCGCTGCTGACCGACTCGCACCAGCCGCTGTGGGGTAGCTTGCTGGCGATCGTGGTGCTCGGCGGACTCGGCGCGCTGTTCGCCCCGGCAACGAGCCGGTTCATGGCGTTGGACTACGGCGAGCTCCCCGCCGAGCACAAGGGCGCGTAGTCAGGCCGTCGCCGCGCGCAGCGCCTCGCGGCACAGGTGGTCGGCCCTGCGGGTGGTCTCTGGTTGCCGGAAACCCCGGGTGAGGGCGAGCACCTGCGCGCAGGCGGTGTCGAGGTCGATCAGATGGCCGACCGAGACGAACAGCGGCTTCACCTCGTCGCGGGTACGCAGTGCCCGGCCGACGACTTCGCCGTCGATGGTGACGTCACTGGCGTCCCCGCGTCGCGGCCCAGGCTGCGCATATTCACCCCACACCGATTTGGCGACGCCGATGGTGGGAATTCCGGTCAGCAACCCGACATGACAGGCCAGCCCGAATCGGCGCGGATGGGCGATGCCCTGGGCATCGCAGACGAGCAGATCCGGTGTGCGGGTGAGCATTTCCAATGCCGCGACGGTGGCGGGAAGTTCCCGGAAGGCGAGCAGCCCCGGCACATAAGGAAATGTCGAAATTCCCTGTGCCACAGTCGATTCCACGGATTCGAGCGTGTCGGTGTCGAGAATTACCGCCGCGGTCGCCACGGTGCCGTCCTCGGCATAGGCCGAATCAATTCCCGCAGCCGTCGAGAATTGCGGTGGCCCAGGGTTTTCCGCGCGCACCAGCGGGCGCAGTTCGTCCTGCAGAGCGATCGCCGCCTCGGGCGTGCGCGGCCACTCGTGCGGCACTGCGATGCGCATCGGCTCAGCTCGCGGTCGCGGCCAGCGCCGTCAGTTCGGCACCGGCGAGCCGGTAGCCGACCCACTCGTCCTGCGGTGCGGCGCCCAGGGATTCGTAGAACGCGATGGACGGTGTGTTCCAGGTGAGCACCGACCACGACACTCGGCTGTAGCCGTGCTCGACCGCCTCGGCCGCCAGCGCGGCGACCAGGGCGCGGCCGAGGCCGGTGCCGCGGGTCTCCGGGCGCACGTACAGGTCCTCCAGGTAGATGCCGTGCACGCCGTCCCAGGTGGAGTAGTTCAGGAACCAGATCGCGCATCCGACCACGACGCCATCGTGCTCGGCGACATGGGCGAACAGCGCGGGCGCGGTACCGAACAGCGCCGAGTCCAGCTGGCCTGCGGTGAGGGTGCACTCGTCGGGCGCCTTCTCGTACTCGGCCAGATCGTGCACGAGCCCGACCATCGCGGGCACGTCGGCGGGCGTGGCGCGCCGGACCACTGCGCTCATCGGGTGGCTCCCTCGATCGGTTCGGTGCGGGTGGTCAGGTTGTGGCCCCAGACGGTGTGTGCGTCGTGGTCGTAGCCGAGCTCGCTGATCGCGCCGGTCGACATCGCGAACCGGCGGCCCTCGGTCACCGCGAATTCCGCCCAGCGCGCGATCAGCACCCGGGAGAAGTGTCCGTGGCCGACCAGCACCACGTCACGCTCGGACAGGACCGGTTCGACCCGGCTCAGCACGCGGTCGGCTCGGGCGCCGACCTGCTCGGCCGTCTCGCCGCCGGGCACCGGCGCGGTCCACACCGTCCAGCCGGGTACCGATTCGCGGATCTGCGCGGTCGTCAGGCCCTCGTAGTCGCCGTAGTCCCATTCGGTGAGGTCGTCGTCGAGCTCGGCGTGCGCGAGCCCGGCCAGTTCGGCGGTCTGCCTGGCGCGCAGGCGCGGGCTGGTGAAGACGAGCGGATCCCGCAGGTCGAGCGACTTCAGCACCAGTCCGGCCGATCGGGCCTGTGCCTCGCCGCGCGACGTCAGCGGCAGGTCGGTGTGGCTGGTGTGCCTGCGCTGACTGGACCAGGTGGTTTCGCCGTGGCGCAGCAGGACCACTCGGGCGTCGGGTGTGGACATGGGTCCATCATGGCAGGCGGTGCGGCGGCGGAATCGTCAGCCGAGGGCGTAGAGCCGGCCGCTCCGGCGCTCGAAGACCGTCGTGCCGAGGACCGCCGCGGAGATGGTGCCGCCGTCGTAGTCGCTGCGCTGGACCGGAATCCGGGCGACGGTCTCGCCGCTGCCGGTGTCCACCGCGAGCAGGCCGTCGGCGACCGGGACGAGCAGTCTGCCCGCCATCAGCGCGGGGGTGCCCAGCGCACCACGGACTGTCCACACCGGCTGCAGTGAGCTCGCGCTCAAGGCGATCAGGCTGTCGCCGGTGAAGACGTAGATCGCCGAACCGAGGCGGGTCACCGTCGTGGTGCGCTCGTTCCACGGCGCGGCCAGCTGGTGCACCGCGATCTCGTTGCCGGTGCCGTCGTGCACGGCGATCCTGGCCGGTTGGCCGAGACCGGTGGCGGTGGCCGGGGTGGGCGGATAGTAGACTGCGATCTTGGTGTCCGACACCGCGAGCACGCGCACCTCGGGGAAGTCGGCGCCCGGCGCGGTGAGCACCCGCGAGCCGTGCTCCTCGGGGTTGGTCGACTCCTTGGGCGCGGGGTTGAGCACGGTCAGCCGGGCGGACGGATCGGCCGGGCAGCGTTCGAGCACCGCCAGCCGGGACGAACTCGACGCGGCCGAGTACAGCGTGCACCCGGTGCGCGGCTGGGTGTTCGGATTGACCGGGGCGTCGACGTAGCCGTATTCGAGGGTGCGGACCAGATCGGAACGCCACATCTCCAGCCGGTCGGGGCCGAGGGCGAGCACGTAGGTCCCGTCGCCGGTGACCCGGATCTGGTCGTCCATGTAGCTGCTGCGCGCGACCCGGCGCTCCCCGGTGTCGGATTCGAGCATCGTGGTCTGGCTGCACCCGCGCTGATCGCGGTAGGTGGCGATCACGGTGCCGAACTGGGATTCCACCGCGCACAGCGGCATGTCCCGGCGATACCACCACAGCTGCTTGCCGGTGACCGGATCACGGCCGCTGACGGTGCCGTCGTCACCGGTCACCGCGACATCGCCGGACGTGAGCGCCCGGCTGCTCGCGCCGTCGGCAGCGTGCCACAGCTCGCTCAGCGTGGCGGGCAGTTGCGTCGCCGCGGTCACCATCGGCGCGGGAGAGGACGCGGTGACCGAATCGGTCCCGGTGACATCGGCCCGCGCCCACACCACGATCGCCGCCACCACGAGGGTGACGGCGATCGCTACTGCGGCAAAGATATCGGCGCGCGTCCGCCGTTCGGGTGCGAGCACGAAAGGGAGTGTACGCAGTGCCGGGTTGTGGCTGAGCTACGCGTCGACCGTCACCGGGCTGTCGGTAGCCGGGGTCTCGGCGGGCTTGCGCCGACGGCGGCGCCGGGCAGGCTTGGCCTCGGCGGTCGTGTCGTCCGCCGCGGCCGGTTCCTGATCCGCCGGTGCCGATTCCGTCGCCGACTCGGTCGCGGTCGCCTCGCCCGACTCGGCGGGCTTGCGGCGACGGCGCCGGCGGCGAGCCGGCTTGTCGCCCTCGGTGGTGTCCTCGGCCGGGGCGGTCGTGTCGTCGGCGCCCGCTTCGGTCGTACCCGATTCGGTGCCCGCGGTGTCCTCGGCCTTGCCGCCACGGGTGCGGCGACGGCTGCGGGTCGACTTGGGGCGCTCGGCGCGCTCCTCGACCACGTCGCCCTCCTCGCGCACCGGCTTCGGCTTGCGGATGACGCCGGTGATGCCCTCCGGGATGCCGAGATCGGAGTAGAGGTGCGGCGAGCGCGAGTAGGTCTCGGCCGGATCGGGGATGCCGAGGCCGAGCGCCTTGTCGATGGAGGCCCAGCGGTGCAGCTCGTCCCAGTCGATCAGGGTGATCGCGACGCCGGTGCGCCCGGCGCGGCCGGTGCGGCCGATCCGGTGCACGTAGGTCTTCTCGTCCTCGGGGCACTGGTAGTTGATGACGTGGGTGACGTCGTCGATGTCGATACCGCGCGCGGCGACATCGGTGGCGACGAGCACGTCGATGGTGCCCTTGCGGAACTTGGTCAGCGCCTTCTCGCGGGCGATCTGGCCCAGGTCGCCGTGGACGGCGCCGACCGCGAAACCGCGCTCGGCCAGGTCGTCGGCCACCTTCTGCGCGGTGCGCTTGGTGCGGGTGAAGATCATCGTGGCGCCGCGGGACTCGGCCTGCAGCACGCGCGCGACCAGCTCGCTCTTGTCCAGCGCGTGCGCGCGGTAGACGAACTGCGCGGTGCGATCGTGCACCGCGGAATCGTTGGCCAGCTCGGCGCGGATGTGCGTCGGCCTGGTCAGGAAGGTGCGGGCCAGGGTGATGATCGGGCCCGGCATGGTGGCCGAGAACAGCATCGTCTGACGCTTGTCGGGGACCATCGACAGGATGCGCTCGATATCGGGCAGGAAGCCCAGGTCGAGCATCTCGTCGGCCTCGTCCAGGACCAGCACGCCGATCTTGCCGAGGATCAGGTGGTTCTGGTTGGCCAGGTCCAGCAGGCGGCCGGGGGTGCCGACGACCACGTCGACGCCGTCGCGCAGCGCGGCGATCTGGGTGTCGTAGGGGCGGCCACCGTAGATGGCGGCGACCTTCAGCGAGCCCTGGTGGTTGGTCAGGTACTTGCTCGCGTTCTCCAGGTCCTTGGTGACCTGGATGCACAGCTCACGCGTCGGCACGATGACCAGCGCGCGCGGGGTGCCGTCGAGCGGGGTGGTGCCGGTGTCGGCGGTGGCGATGCGGTGCAGCAGCGGCACACCGAAACCGAAGGTCTTGCCCATGCCGGTGCGGGCCTGGCCGATGAGATCCTCGCCTGCCAGTGCCAGCGGCAGGGTCAGTTCCTGAATCGCGAAGGTGCGTTCGATCCCGATCTCGCCGAGTGCGCGCACGATTTCTTCGCGCACGCCCAATTCGGCGAAACTCGGCGGGATATGGGTGTTGTCCAGCTCGGCCGTCAGGAGGGTGTCGGTCAAACCGGGTTCCTGTTCGACAGTGATCTTGCTCAGGGTTCGTGCCTTCCTCGTCATTGCATCTCGCACGCACGAGGTGGGGCGGGCCGGTCGGCCCGCGACGACCACATATCCGCCTGTGATATTCACCGGGCCTGCACCGATCGCTATCGCGTCATCGGCGCGGCACATCGGTGATGCGGATTCGGTGCGCGCACATTTTCCGTGGACATCGCCGCCGTCCGCCCGCGCTGAACGCCGGTGGAGCGCAGCGCCCGCGAGAGCGGGAGAGTCGCGCCCGCAGGGTCTGCCGGGGCGAGGAAACTAGCGTTGTCCACGGTGATTGTAGCGTGATATTGTTCGCAACCCGAATTTCGGCGCGGCGCACATCGCCGCGAATACCCGGTTCGGCAGCACATTCCCGTGGTCTGGCCGTGTGTCACAGCACAATTCGACGGCCGTGATTTCGCGCGTGTCCGCCGCATGTAACTGAACTCACTTGGTACCGGCGGTACCGGGTGTGAGACATTCTTGTCGTGAGCATCACCGACACCGTCACCACCGCCGCGCGCAATGCGTGGGCGCTGAGCTTCGGCGCGGGCATCGAGCCCCCGAACCCGGCCCCCTCGACCGTGCTGTGGGACGAGCCGCACCGCTTGCTGCGTCGCTACGATGCCGAATACTCTTCCACTGCAACGGATTCCGCGGTACTGCTGGTACCGCCGCTGGCCGCGCCCGCGACCTGCTTCGACCTGCGCCCTGATCAGAGCCTGGCGCGGCATCTGGTCTCGACCGGCCGCTCGACCTACCTCGTCGACTACGGCGACATCTCCTTCGCCGACCGCCGGATGGGCTTCGAGGACTGGGTCACCGACATCCTGCCCGAGGCGATCCTGCGCACCAGCGCCGATCGTGGCGGCGCCCCTGTCGACCTGGTCGGCTGGTCCATCGGCGGCGTGTTCGCCCTGCTCACCGCGGCCGCGAACCCGGAACTGCCGATCCGCTCGGTCACCGGCGTCGGCTCGCCCCTTGACTACAACAAGATGCTCGGCATGCCGCAGCTGCGCGCGGTCGCGAGCCTCACCGGCGGCCAGGCCACCACCGCGCTGGTGCGGGCCGCGGGCGGCATCCCCGCGCCGCTGGTCAAGATCGGCTACCGGCTCGCCGCCTTCGAGCGGGAGCTGGCGCGGCCGATGTTCCTCGCGAGCAATATCGCGCGTACCGAGACGCTGGCCAAGATGGAATCCATCGACCGGTTCCAGGCCGCCATGCCCGGCTACCCCGGCCGCTTCTACGGCCAGATCTGGGGCCGGTTCATCCTCGCCAACGACATCGGCAAGGGCAGACTCCAATTGCGTGACCGCACCGTCGAACTCGCCGACGTGCGGGTGCCGGTGCTGCTGGTCGGCGGCACCGCCGACGTGATCACGCCCAAGGCCGCCGTCGAGGCGGGCCTGCGCACCCTCACCGGCGCGCCGTCGGTCACCTACGAGATCGCCCCGGGCAGCCATCTCGGCATCCTCGCCGGGCCGGACGCTCGCGACACGACCTGGACCTACCTCGACAAGTTCCTGGCGGAGCGCGATTGATCATCGATCGGGACTAAGGTTGGCACCTATGGGAGCACAGACCTCTGCCGCGCCGGATGTTGTCTCGACCGAACCGCTCGCCGCGGATCACCCGGGGGTGACCGAGCTGTTCGCCGTCGTCGCCTACGGTGAGATCTCCGCGTTCTACCGACTTGCCGAAGAGGCCAAGCTGGCGCCGTCGCTGCGCGGGCGGGTGGCCGTCGCCAAGATGGCCGCCGCCGAGCTGGCGCACTTCGAGACCCTCGAGGCCGCCCTGTCCGCGCGGGGCGCCGATCCCGAAGTGTCGATGGCGCAGTACCAGGGCGCGCTGGATTCCTACCACGCCTCCACCGACCCGTCGACCTGGCTCGAGTCGATGGTGAAGTTCTACGTCGGCGACGGTCTGGCCGCCGACTTCTACAGCGAGATCGTCGGCGTGCTTCCCGCCGAGGTCGCCGATGTGGTGCGCGATGTGCTCGCCGAGACGGACCATTCGCAGTTCGTGGTCGACGAGGTCCGCAGCGCGGTGGCGGCCAGCCGTTCCGAGCGCGACCGGCTCACCCTGTGGGGCCGCAGGCTCCTCGGCGAGGCGATCACCCAGGCGCAGTACGTGATGGCGCAGCGCGACGAGCTGGCCGAACTGGTGCTCGCCGCGACCGGCGACCTCAACGGCATCGCGACCCTGTTCGACCGCATGCAGGAGCGGCACGCCGCCCGCATGGCCCAACTCGGCTTGTAGGGAGCTGTTCCGCCTCTCCGGGACTGCTGTAGCCGCCTCCCCGGGACTTCGGCCGACGACTGAGGGGCGCAGCGCGTTCCTGATCGGGCTTACGGGCAGGCGTGGGGGCGGGTTTTGGGCGTGCCCGGTGAGTTACCCATGTTCTTGCGAGATCAGGCGTCACTCGCCGACTGCGTGACCTGGTACCAGACGTAGTTCGGGTGCGCGGGCTTCGGTCTGGCGTGGTAGCCAGATGACGACCTGTTGGTCGCGGTCGGCGGCGAGGGTCTGCACGGTGAAGGTGAGCGTGCCGCGGCTGGGGTGTTCGAAGCCGAGCAGGGTGGGGACATCCTCGGCCAGGCGGTGCGGTTGCCAGCGGCGGGCGAATTCCGGCTCGGTGCACAGGAAGGCGATGATCGCCGCGATGCGTTCGTCGTCGGGCCTGCGCAGCCGGGTCCTGGCGAGCTGGTCGGCGAGGTGATCGGCGAACTGGGCCCAGTCGGTGACGGTGGTGCGGGCCGACGGGTGACGGAAGGTCCAGACCGCCAGATTGACCTCATCCGGGTCGTCGAGCAGGCCGAGTGGGGCGACCAGGTCCGCCCACGCGGAGTTCCAGGCGAGGACATTGGCGCGCGGGCCGAGCGCGAACGCCGGCGTCGGCGCGAGCGCGTCGAGGACGCTGCGCAACGCGGCGGGCACCTGATCCAGAACCGGATCGAAAGCAGTACTCGGGCACCGGGATTCGCTGCCCGTGGTCAACGCCATCCAGCCGAAGTGGGCGCGTTCGGTCTCGTTGAACCGCAGCGCGGTGGCGAGCGCGTCGACCACGGCCATCGACGGATTGGTGTCGCGGCCCTGCTCGAGCCGGGCCAGATAATCGGCGCTGACACCGGCGAGCACCGCGACCTCCTCGCGGCGCAGGCCGGGGGTGCGGCGCCGGCCGCCGCCGGGCAGGCCGACATCCTCGGGTCGCAGCTCGGCGCGACGGGCGATGAGAAGCTCCGCGAATGCCGAACGGGCACCCGGCCGATCTGTCATGTCTTCGCCTGCCATGTCTCGATAGTGCCTGGTCCGTGACCCCGCAGCCACGCCCTGCCGGGTCCAGGATAACCGCGGTCTGGCTAACGGACCGCGGTCCGGTCAGGGTTGGGTCATGACTTCCTCGACACAGACCCAGCAGCTGAAGACCGGATCCTGGGCGCTCGACGCCAGCCACTCCACGGTCGCCTTCACCGTGCGCCACCTGGGCATCGCCAAGGTCCGTGGCGGATTCACCCGCTTCGAGACCGAGTTCGTCGTCGACGAGACCGGCGCCGCGACCATCGGCGCCACCATCGACCTCGACTCGTTCGACACCGGCAACGCCGACCGTGACGCCCACGTCCGCAATGCCGATTTCCTCGACGTCGCCAACCGCCCGACCCTGAGCTTCCGTGCCACCGGGCCGGTCCGGATCGCCGAGTCGTTCACCGTCACCGGCGAGGCCACCCTCGGTACCGTCACCAAGCCGGTGACGCTCGACGTCGAATGGGGTGGGGTCGCCGACTTCATGGACGGCACCCGCCACGCCGGTTTCTCCGCAACCGGCACCATCAAGCGCACCGACTTCGGCGTCGGCGTCCCCATGCCGGGCATGCTGTCGGATGCCGTCAAGATCGAACTCGACATCGAGCTGGTCGAGCCGGCCTGAGGCGTTCGCTCACAGCGCAGCTGGGCGTAGGGACGGC
Source organism: Nocardia sp. NPDC057663 (assembly GCF_042799895.1). Taxonomy (NCBI): domain Bacteria; kingdom Bacillati; phylum Actinomycetota; class Actinomycetes; order Mycobacteriales; family Nocardiaceae; genus Nocardia; species Nocardia sp. NPDC057663. The sequence goes on from NZ_JBHVHX010000016.1 coordinate 57,926, forward strand.
GGTGTTCGCCCTCGACTAGCCTGAGAGGCGACAACACAGGACTCTTACGTTCGGAGGTTGGCCGTGGAGGTCAAGATCGGTATTTCGGATAGCCCGCGTGAGCTCGTCATCAACAGCGCGCAGAGCCCTGAGGAGATCGAGGCGCTGGTGACCGAGGCGCTGAGCGGCGCCAGCGGCGTCGTCTCGCTGACCGATGAGAAGGGCCGCAAGTTCCTGATCCAGGCGGCGAAGGTCGCCTACGTGGAGATCGGCTCGCCCGCCGTCGGCCGCGTCGGCTTCGCCACGGTCTGAGTCCTGACACCGAAAAGCCCCGCACCGGAATCCGGTGCGGGGCTTTTCGCTGTGGTCTGTCAGCCGATCGGGTGCAAAGGGACGTGCTTGAGGCCGCCCCAGGCGAGCGCGACGGTGGTGTCGACCGCTTCGTCCTTGGGGATCGGGCGGTCGGCCTCGAGCCAGTAGCGGGCCGTGAACTGGCTCGCGCCGACCAGGCCGACGGCCAGGATGCGGGCCCGGTAGGGGTCGAGGCCGGAGTCGTGGGCGACCAGGTCGAAGACCGCGTCCACGCACGCCTCGGTGGCCTGCTCGACGCGGCGCTGCACCTGCGGCTCGCTGGTCAGGTCGGATTCGAAGACGAGGCGGAAGCCCTGCATCTCGTTGTCGACGAAATCGAAGTAGGCGTTGACGGCGGCGCGCACGCGCTGCTTGTTGTCGGTGGTGGAGCGCAGCGCCTGGCGCACGCTCGACACCAGGATGTCGACATAGTTCTGCAGCACCGCCAGGTACAGCTCCAGCTTGCTCGCGAAGTGCTGGTAGAGCACCGGCTTGCTGACGCCTGCCACCTGGGAGATCTCGTCCATGCCCGCGGCGTGGTAGCCGCGCTGCACGAACACTTCGCTGGCCGCGAGCAGCAGCTGTTGGCGCCGCTCGTCACGGGGCAGCCGGGTACCGCGCTTTGCCGGGACCGTTTCCGGCACCGATCGGCGCGAGGTCATGCGGTCCACGAGGTCTGTCATCTCGGCTCTCTTTGTCGATTACCCCGGCCCAGGGGTGTTCGGTCCGGTATCCCAGGAACGATACCCGCACGGTGTTCCCATCAAGTTTCGCCCTGGAAATGTAGTACCAGGCCCCGGGGTTCGCCGGGCCGTAACCGCGGGATCTCCTGCGGCCGCCGGAGAGGCGGGGTTGCGCACTGTGAGAATCTGGTGGGGTGACCGACCGACCGGAACGACCATCCGGCGGCGGGCCTGATGTCGCTCGCCCCACGCAACCCACCGAGTCCGGTTCTGTGACGTCGGCGCCAGAAGGGCGAGAACTGCAGGTCTACGACCCGCTCGGGCTGTATCAGCCCGCCGACCGATCCCGGCAGCCGCTGCGCGCCCACTGGAACCCCACCGACACCGACAACGGCAGGCCGCGCAGCCCGCAGCGCGACACGAAGAAGCAGAGCGCGATCGGCCGGTTCGTCCGCCGCTACGGCTGGCGGGCCTACGCGCTGCCGGTGTTGCTGGCCGTCACCGTGCTGGTGATCGTCGACGCCCTGCGTGCGAGCCCGATGCCCGCGGTGACCGATCCCGGCTTCGGCGCGCTCAGTCCCAAGGTGGCTCAGTCCGGCATCATCGGCGCACCACCCGGCGACGGTAAGTTCCCGCCCGACCTGCCGCTCGGCGCCCTGCCGGAGGGCGGCGACTACGTCGACCGCGCGGCGGGCACCTGGCACGTGGTGCCCGGCACCAGCCCCCAGATCGGCACCGGCACCGAACGCGTCTTCCGCTACACCGTGGAGGTGGAGGACGGCATCGACACCGGGCCCTTCGGTGGTGACGCCGCCGTGGCCAAGATGGTCGAGACGACCCTGGCCAACCCGAAGAGCTGGGCACACGACCCCCGCTTCGGATTCCAGCGCGTCGACGCAGGCGAACCCGACTTCCGGCTCTCGCTCACCTCGCGCGAGAGCACCCGCGCCGCCTGCGGATTCGAGATCCCGATCGACTCGTCCTGCTACAACGCCGACATCGACCGCGTCGTGCTCTCCGAGGTGCGCTGGGTGCGTGGCGCGCTCGCCTTCGACGGCGACATCGGCTCCTACCGGCAGTATCTGATCAACCACGAGGTCGGTCACGCCATCGGCTACCACGGGCATCAGCCGTGCGAGACCGACGGCGGACTCGCGCCGATCATGATGCAGCAGACCTTCGGCACCAGGAACAACGACATCGCGCTGCTCGATCCGCACGGTGTGGTGCCCGCCGACGGCAAGACCTGCCGCTTCAACCCCTGGCCGTACCCGCGCGGATAGAGCGGTGGCCCATGCGGGACCATGGGTGGGAAGAACAGCGCGGCCCGGCACGTTGCATGTAGTTGCATGTACCAGGAATGCCGCCAATAAACACAGGAGCTCTGACGTGTCATTCAACGGGTCTCTGCCGCCGCTCGTGGAGCCGGCCGCGGAACTGACCAAAGACGAGGTCGCTCGCTACAGCAGGCACCTGATCATCCCGGATCTGGGCGTCGACGGTCAGAAGCGGTTGAAGAACGCCAAGGTGCTCGTGATCGGCGCGGGCGGACTCGGCTCGCCCGCCCTGCTGTACCTCGCCGCCGCCGGTGTCGGCACCCTCGGCATCGTCGAGTTCGACGAGGTCGACATGTCGAACCTGCAGCGCCAGGTCATCCACGGCGAGTCCGACATCGGCCGTCCCAAGGCCGACAGCGCCCGCGATTCCGTCCTGGAGATCAACTCCGGGATCGACGTGCGGCTGCACAAGATCCGGCTGGAGCCGGACAACGCCGTCGAGCTGTTCCGTGAGTACGACCTGATCGTCGACGGCACCGACAATTTCGCGACCCGCTACCTCGTCAACGACGCCGCCGTCCTCGCGGGCAAGCCCTACGTGTGGGGCTCGATCTACCGCTTCGAGGGCCAGGTCTCGGTGTTCTGGGAGGACGCCCCCGACGGCCGCGGCATCAACTACCGCGACCTGTACCCGGAGGCTCCGCCGCCGGGTATGGTCCCGTCCTGCGCCGAGGGTGGCGTGCTCGGCGTGCTGTGCGCGTCGATCGGTTCGGTGATGGTGACCGAGGCGATCAAGCTGATCACCGGCATCGGTGAGACGCTGCTCGGCCGCCTGATGGTCTACGACGCACTGGACATGAACTACCGCACCATCAAGCTGCGCCGCGATCCCGAGCGTCAGCCGATCACCGAACTGATCGACTACGAAGCCTTCTGCGGTGTGGTGTCGGAGGAGGGCATGGCCGCCGCGGCCGGGTCCACGATCACCGCCGCCGAGCTGAAGGATCTGCTGGACGCGGACAAGATCGAACTGATCGACGTCCGTGAGCCGGTCGAGTGGGACATCGTCCACATCAAGGGCGCGACGCTGATCCCCAAGGACCGCATCCTCTCCGGTGAGGCGCTGGCGGAACTGCCGCAGAACAAGCCGATCGTGCTGCACTGCAAGACCGGGATCCGCTCGGCCGAGGCGCTGGCCGCGCTCAAGCGCGCCGGTTTCGCCGACGCCACGCACCTGCAGGGCGGCGTCGTCGCCTGGGCCAAGCAGGTCGATCCGTCGCTGCCGGTCTACTGACCGGGTAGCTGCACTGTTGCCGACCTCGCCGATGATTGCGGCGAGGTCGCAAAGTGGAGTGTGCCAGCGTGCCTTCGGGCTCGTGACGCCGCGGCGGGGTTACGGTACGGCCGTGACCTCAGTCGAACCTCCCGAGCATGTGCGCGCCACATTCGGACTTCGCGAAGTGACACCGGTCTCCCTGGGCGACTGGGACGGTGGCTGGCGAATGGGTGACGTGGTGCTGAGTCCGGTAGCCGATCACGCGCGGGCCGCGTGGTCGGCGAAGGTGCGCGAGACGCTCGCGGTCGACGGGCTGCGGGTGGCGCGGCCGGTGCGCGCCACCGACGGCCGGTATGTGGTGTCGGGCTGGCGCGCCGACACCTACGTCGACGGCGCGCCGGAACCGCGCTACGACGAGGTGGTCTCGGTGTCGCTGCGGCTGCACAAGGCGACAACACGATTCGACCGTCCCCGTTTCCTGGTCCAGCCCCCGGTCGCGCCCTGGGTCGACGTCGACGTGTTCGTCGCCGCCGACCGCGCAGCCTGGGAACCGGTGCCGCTGCGCAGCCTGCGCACCGGCGGCGTCCCGATCGGCACGACCCCCGACGCCCAGCGCAGTCTGGAACTGATCGGCCAGCTCTCGACTCTGCGCAAGCTGGTCCGCAGCCCCGACCAGCTCGTCCACGGTGACCTCTTCGGCACCGTCCTGTTCGCCGGCGCGCACACGCCCGGCCTCACCGACATCACCCCGTACTGGCGTCCGGCCGCCTGGGCCGCCGGCGTGATCGTCGTCGACGCGCTGTCCTGGGGCGGCGGCGACGACGGTCTCCTCGACCGCTGGTCCAGCCTGCCGGAATGGCCGCAGATGCTGTTGCGCGCGTTGATATTCCGCCTCGCCGTGCACGCGCTGCACCCGCGCTCCACCCCGGAGGCGTTCCCCGGTCTGGCCCGCACGGCGGACATGGTCCGTTTGGCGCTGTAAGGGTGAATTGCGCCGATCGTGACCGATGGGTCTGGTGTGGTTTCAAATCCGTTGAGACCCAACGTTTCCTGACGTAGCGCGTGCTATCTTCATCGAGCATCGCCGCCATGTGTCCTGCGCCGGACCGGGGGACCCACTGCGGCCCGTCACGAGCGGTGAGGATTGCTGCGGGTGAGAATCCAGCCCAGACAACAGATTCTGGATATTTGGAGCGCCATGCTCTCGGCCTGCTACCGGGACGAGAAATGGCATTGGGACGGCGTGCTCGGCGCCAATTCGATCAGTGATTCCGAGCAGTTGCTGTGCCTGCTGTACCCGGCGACCGAGATCGAGAGTTTCGCGCTGGACCGGCCCGAGGCGATGTCGGACGACGTCAAGATCGTGCTCGAAGCCTTCGGCGGACAGGCCCGGATCGGGATCATGGTGCTCGGCCTGCTCGAGGAATACCTGGCCCGCAACACCGATCCCGACGGGCTGCCCCGCTTCGACGCGGGCAGCTACCTGCGCGCCACGGGCGAGCGGGAACCGACGGCGGCACAGCACACACTCGAAGTGGTGGACGGCTACTCGATGTCGGTCACGCTGTGCATCGCGGCGCTGGGCTTCGCGCGCGTCTTCGACCGCTGGGCGCGCACCGAGCGACGCAAGGACATCAGCGCCAGGATCGCCGAGCTGAGCACGGGCCTGAGCACCCGGCTGACGGCCGCGATGACCGGCCTGGTCCGGAGTTTCGTGGTCAACACGGCCTCCCCGCGCTCACCCTCGGGCAAGGTGATGCTCGGCATGCTCAACCAGTCGGGCCAGCCGGAGAAGGTGGTCGTCGACGCGGTCTCGCGCAGTCTCGATCGTGTTCGCGCCCGCCTGCGCAACGACGTCACGCTGGGCCGGGCACCGGAATCCGAACTCGACGACGAGGACCTGCTGTTCGAGTGCGGCTGGAGCTGGGGCGTCGTCCAGGGCGCCGACCCGGTGGACTTCGTACCCGACGCGATCGGCTCCAGCATCGGCTACGCCGACCCCAGGCCCTACCTGTACTTCACCATCACCGCGCTCGACGGCATCAACGACGTGCTCTCCCAGCGCACCAGAGAGCTCGACCTGCTCGACGACACCCAGTACCGCCTGGCCGAGGCGCTGCGCATCCGCTGGGACATCACCCAGCGCTACTGGGCCACGGTCGCCCGGTTCGGCAGCGGCACCTGGCCGCTGGAGGACATCCCGTGGCGCACCTCCGACGGCGAGGAGTCCGATTACTTCTCGCTGATCGTGTCCGCGGTGCTGATCCAGGAACTGGTGGCCCGCACCGCCTCCGACGACGATCTGACCCGCGCGATCGGCATCTTCGACGAACTGGCCCGGCGCGGCCGCATCATCCGCAGACCCACTCAGGACGACCCGTCGGTGGCGCTGCATCACCCCGGCGTCCGGATGACCCTGCGCGGCAGTGAACTCGTCGAGGGCGGCGGTCCCCGGCTGGAGTGGATCGCCTCCGACTTCGCGCCGGTCCTGCTCAAGCGCAGTCTGCAGGCAGCGCGCCTGTCGGGCAACATCACCGCGCGCGACCGGCTGATGGAACTGGCCAAGAAGGTGATGGACCACCTCGACCTGCGCATGATCACCGACGGTGACGCCGCGGGCCTGTGGGACGACCCCGGTGCGGCGTTCGGCGCCGCGGCGACGGCGGGACAGACCCTGCCGTCGTGGTACATGACCGAGCGCGTCATCGAATGCCTGGTCACCGCCGACCGCACCTACCGGGAGGCGCCGCTACGTTCGCCCGCCATGGTCGTGCGCGCCGTGGAACTGCTCAACGAGGCCGAGCATCTGCTCAATCAGGAGATGCTCAATGTCAGTGTCGAGGACACCTCGGCCAACCGGATCGCGCTCGACGGTGTCGAGCAGCAGCTGGCCAGGGCCCGCGACGTGGTGAATCTGCAACCGGGAACGTCGTTCACGCTCGCCTCGGCGGCCCTGATCGAACTCGACCGGCTCGCCTACGCTCGTCTCGACGCGATGAGGAGCACCTGACCACATGATCGTTTTCGCCACCTCGGACAAGGGCGGCACCGGGCGGTCGGTGACCAGCTGCAATCTGGCCTACCGGCTGGGCTTGCGCGGCATCAGCACGGCCTATCTGGATTTCGACTTCGGCTCGCCCACCGCGGGCGCGCTGTTCGAGATCAGCGCGGTCGAGCGCGGCACCCAGCCGGGCAACGGCCTGCACTCGTACCTGCGCGGTCACAACACCCTGCCGCAGCGCATCGACGTGCGGGCCAATACCAACCGTGATGCCCTGCGCAGCCAGCGTTCCCGCGGCGGCAAGCTGGTCCTGTTGCCCGGTGACGAGGGCGGCGGCGAGGCGATGTCGGCCAACGACGCGCACGTGGTACGCCGCTGCCGCGAGCTGCTGCTCGACCTGGACAGCACCTACAAGGTGGTGATCGTCGACCTGAGCGCGGGCCGGTCGGTGGCCATGCAGATCGCGCTGGAAGCGACCAGGCCGCAGGACATGCCGGACAAGGAGGTGTGCTGGCTGGTCTACCACCGCTGGACCCGTCAGCACCTGATGGCCGCGCAGGGACTGGTGCACGGACCCAAGGGGCTGCTGAAGACCGGCGTCGAACTCGGCTACGCCCCTGACGACCTGCTGTCGCGAATCCGCTTCGTGCGCACCGCGGTTCCGCGCGTCACCGACGAGCACGCTGCCAGCGGCGGACCGCAGGCCGCCTGGCTGCTCAAGCAGAACGACGCGCTGCGTTCGCTCGCCGCCGAGTATCGCCTGGGCGCGGGTGCGCTGCTGGGGGAAACCCCGGTGGAGCCGGTGCTGCAATGGCGTGAGCAGATCGTGCTCGACGCGGACGTCAACGCGGGGATCGCCAATCGCGCGACGGTCGACGCGTTCGAGGAGCTGGCGCGGCGGCTGTGGGACCGCGCCACCTGGGTCCGGGTGTAGCCGGGCACAATACCCCTATTTCCGACAAATGTTGCGAAAAGGACTGGGGGAAGGGAAAATTCGGTCGGGCGTGTTCTGACCTGGACTGCCCTCGTGGTGGATAGAATCGCCAGCGATTCTATCCCGACGGGTTGACAAGGGGCAGTGGTTGTGGGTGGCGCCGTCTACGCCGAGTCGACGGCGTCCGTTCGTGTCGAGGACGTTCCGCTGGCGCATCTGTCGATCGAGGTCGGGCACTTCTACATGTCCGACCTGCTCAACGGCGAAGTGGCCATCGCCGCACAGTTCCGCAAGGTGGCCCCGCTGCTCGAGGCCTTCACCGATATCGCCCGGCAGGAATTTGCCGAGGTCGCCGGTGGCCCGTCGCGGGTGCGGGTGAGCACCTGCTTCCTGCTCGACGACTACTTCCAGACCGACGCCGACCCCCGGCAGATCGTGCCCAAACTGCTGCGCATCGCCGGCGACTGCGGTGTGCGGATCGACTACCTGGCCAGCGAGGCCGGGTGCAGCAGGTACCTACGCCGTCAGCACGACGAACCGCGGATCCCACTGGCGCAGATGGTCGCCGACTCGATCGTCGCCGAACCCTCGCCCGGTAGCACCGGCCGGCGGCCACCGACCGCGGAATCGGGCTGGCTGTGCAACGGCGAGCGGTCCAGCGACCACGAGCCGGGCCACGCCATGGAGGTCAACTACCGGCCGCCGGTGGAGTTCGCCGCGCACAATCACTCGATCTTCCTCGACGTCGAGATGTGGCGGGACCGCGGCGCGGGCCAGGAAGTGCTCTGGTCGTGCCCGTTCCTGGCCTCGGTGTGGCAACTGCTGCGCCTCGGCATGCTGCGCTACGAGGGCAAGGCCGTCGTCGACGCGGAGTACTGGGCGCCGGGGCACGAATGGCCGGCCCGCTGGGAGGATTTCCCGAGCGTGATCCGGTTGCAGGAACGGGCGGCGCCGTTTGCCGCGTTCCGGTCGCTGTCGTTGCTGCCCCAGCGGTATGTGGGGATCGAGCACGCGGTGCGGATGATTCTCGACCATGTGGAACCGGACCCCGCGGTCGTCGGCCTGATCACCCGGCGGGCGCGCGAACAGGGCATCGCGATGACCGACGACGTCACCGACCGGCTCTCACATTTCTTCCTCAGCACCGTCTGATCCGATGCCGTCACCTGCGCAAACGGGATACGCTGCACCAATGCAACTCAGCGGTGGACCGCTGGCACTTCTGGGTGAAGTGCGCACCGGCCTGCTTCCGGAGTCCGCGGCATTGAGCCGCGGGTCGGCGGCGGAATTGCTGACTCTGGTCCGTGGCCGGCGCGTGCAATCGAGGGAGCGCCCGGTCAGCTGGGCGCAGTCACCGGTCATCTCCGAGGGCGTCGACTGCAGGCTCGCGACACCGGCCCGCAGCCGGGTGCGCGCGGTCGGGACCGTCGCGACCCATGCCGTCGTCCTCGGTGGCCGCATCCTGCAGAGCTCGGCGCAGGCCACCGTGACCGCGGGTGAAGGCACGCATCGCCGCAGCTGGGGTCACTATCTCGGCCGGATCGGGATCGTCGAGATCCTCACCCGGATACCGGCGGACATCGGCAGCCAGCTCGTCGACGGCTTCCTCGGCCCTGGCGACCCGGCGATGGCGACGCTGGACCCCGGCGCGATCGCGGCCCGGCTGCACATGCGGGTACGCACCGATCCGATGCTGAACCAGAAGCCGCCGATCCAGACCAGCGCGTCCCGGTTGCGCTGGGCCGCCCGGGTGCAGCGGGGCGCGGCGCCGAGCATGTCGTTCGTCCTGCTCGACGACGAGACCAGGCTCGCCTCGGTCGTCGTCGGCGACGAGTCGGAGCTGTTCGCGGTGCAGCGCTTCTGTGAGGACCTGGCCATGCACGACTGGCTGCTGACGGTGCTCACCGAGGTGATCGACGAGGCGGAGATGGCCGAACTGTCGCGCAGTTCGCCCGCCCAGGTGCTCACCCCGCTGCTCGAACACCTCGTCCACCTGTGGTTGCCCGGGGCGTTCACCCCGGCCCCGCTGCGCGGGTTGTGGACGGGCCTGGAAGCCGATCCCGGCTTCACCGTGCAGTGGAATTCGCGGATCGGGCAGCTGCGCGACCGGGTGGCGGTGGCGACGCTGGGCGCGCTGACCCGCAGCCAGACCCGCTGGTGATCACAGCCGGAACAGCTGACGCACGAGCAGGGCGAAGAACACCGACGTCGAGACGATGCCTGCGTAGGACTCCACGATCAGCGTCGCCTGCGCGAAGGTGCTCAGCGTCGGCAGATCCTCGGTGCCGACGGGGTTGAGGAAGTTGAGCAGCCCCACCCGCGTCGCCGTCGCGAACCCGATCCCGGTGCTGGACAGATAGAAGACCAGGACGAACAGCGCGATCTCCACCGCGATCCAGGCCAGCAGCAGGAACGGCCGATAGCCATAGCCGCACAACAGATCCGAGGTGGTGCCGGGTACCCGCCGCCAGCGCGGGTTGCGCGCCCTGGTCTTGGCTCGCGCCATGTTCAGCCCGCACCGGTCCTGGCCGCGGGGGTTCTCGGTGCTGGTGTGCAGCCGATAGGCCTGACGGTAGGCGAGGGCGGCGTGTGCGGGCAGCCGGTGCCCCGAGAGTTGTTCGCCCAGTTCCTCGTAGACCTCGGCGAGCAGGGTGGACTGGGTGCGGCTCAGCCGCAGTGGACCGCGGAACTCGACCTCGGCGGCGAACAGGGCGGTGAGGACGGTCTCGCAGGCGAGCTCTCGGCCCGCGTTGTCGAGCGCGTCGGGGTCGGCGTCGCGGTAGAGGTGGGCGAAGACCAGGCTGTCGCCGACCCGGCGGGAAGACGGCGGAACGTAGTCGGCGAGAAACTGTTCCACTCGGTGATTGAGTTCGTCGAGCAGCGTGTATTCGGTGGCGGCGCCGGGGGCACGCTGGAAATCGGCCACCACGTCGGCGAACGCCCCGGCGTGCCTGCGGATGAGGGTGGTCTTGGAGGCGACGAAATCGCCCAGCCGGTCGTGTTCGGCGTAGTCGGTCATCCGTCGTCAACCGGTCCGCGGTCTTTGCGCCAGCGCCGATCGGTCGGCTCCGCGGCCGCCCAATCGTGAGTGATGCGGTGTACCAGCAGATCTCGGGGCTCGCCCGCACCGAAGTATTGGTCCTCGTAGTCCACCCAGGTGAAGCCGGAGTCCTTGTACAGGTTCGCGGCGGGCACGTTCGACGGGCGCACGGTGATGAAGATCGCCTCCACCTGTGCCGACCGGCAGCGCGTCACGGCACGATCGAGCAGTGACCGGCCGAGCCCGCGGCCTTGATACCGTGCGGACACGGCCAAGCCGATCAGCCACGCGGTCCGCTTGCCGACGGCCACCAGTGCGTACCCGCACACCGCACCGGCCAGATCGGCGACCACCCACTGCGATCCGTGAATGTCGAACAACTGCCGCAACGCGAAATACGGGTAGGCCAGCGGCATGAATTCGTGCGATTCGAGCTCGGCGATGGCGGCCAGATCATCGACGGTGGCGGATCGGAATCGTAGCTCTGCCTGCTTGTTCGAGGATTCCAATTACCGCTCACCTCTGCCGCCCCGGTGCAAGTCTGAACTCCAGGGTAAGCGCAGAACGGTGATCGCGGCCACAACCACGGCCGAAATGTGTTGTCACACAGCCGAAAGCCACGTTCGGTGAGGGGAGCCGAACGTGGCTTTCGGGGTATCGCTGGGTGGATCAGACGCTGGCGTAGGCCAGCGAGGGCACCCGGTCGGTGGCGAAGCTGGTGCGCAGGTAGCACCACCAGGTGACCGCCGCCATCACCAGGAACACCACGGCGTAGGCCCAGAAGGCGGGGGCCATGGTCTTGAGGTGGACGTTGGACAGGCGCAGTGCCTGCTGGACGATGAAGCCGCCCGCGGCGCCGACCGCGCCGATGACACCGATGGCGGCGCCTGCCTGGCGCTTGGCCGAGATGGCGGCCTCGGCGATGTCGATACCGTGCTCGGAGGCGTACTTCTTGGCGGTGGCGTTGAAGATCGACGGGATCATCCGGTAGGTGGAACCGTTGCCGATGCCGGCCAGCACGAACAGCGCCAGGAACGCGGCCAGGTAGAGCGGGAAGCTCTTCAGGTCCACCGCGAGGACGATGAACGCGACCGAGATCGACATGCCGCCGAAGACGTAGACGGTGATCTTGGCGCCGCCGCCGATCTTGTCGGAGACCCAGCCGCCGAACGGACGGCTGAACGAACCGACCAGCGCGCCGAGGAAGGCGAGGTTACCGAGGGTGGTGATCCAGCTGATCTTGGCCAGGTCGGGGAAGGTGGCCTTGATCAGCGTCGGGAAGGCGAAGGAGAAGCCGATGAACGAGCCGAAGGTGCCGATGTAGAGGAAGGCCATGATCCAGGTGTGCCGGTTGGTCAGGGCCAGCTTGTAGGACTTGCCGTCGGACTTCGCGTCGGCGATGGAGTCCATGAAGTACAGCGCGCCGACGGTGGCGACGACGATGAACGGCAGCCAGAACAGCACGGCGAGGGTGATACCGAAGCGGTAGCCGCCCGCGTCCTTGGCCATCAGGTGGGTGCCGAAGGTGATCAGCAGCGGCACGATCAGCTGGGTCTGCGCGACACCGAGGTTGCCGCCCGCGGCGTTGAGGCCCAGTGCGGCGCCCTTCTTGCCCTCCGGGAAGAAGAACGAGATGTTGGCCATCGACGACGAGAAGTTACCGCCACCGACGCCGGCCAGCGAGGCCAGCACGAGGAACACCCACATGGGCGTGCTCGGCTGGTTGACGAAGTAGAGGATTCCCAGGGTCGGAATGAACAGCATCGCCGCGCTGAACGCGGTGAAGGCACGACCACCGAACTTCGGGACGGCGAAGGTGTAGGGGATGCGCAGGGCGGCGCCGACCAGGGTCGGGATGGAGGTCAGCAGCAGGGCGTTGCTGACAGCGGTCGGGTTGCCCTTGCCCAGGCCGGCCAGAAAGTCGAAACCGGCCAAACCCATGGTGGTGACGATGGAGCCCCAGATCACCCAGATGCTGAAGCCAAGGTTCTCGGCGAAGACCGAGAACCAGAGGTTCTTGCGGGCCGTCTGCTTGCCGCCGGCTTCCCAGAACTCCGGATTGTCGGGGTTCCACTGGGTCAGCCAGCGACCCTTCTTCTGATATTCGAAGGACGGGGCTTCCGTCTCCTGGCCGGTGGCGGCGATTGCGGTCATCGGCTTCCTCTCGATCGGGCTCGATAGAGGCGCATCGTTTTTCGTGGTGTTCGATGCGCCTCTTGCGGGGTCGAGATAAAGGTAGAAGCCGGTTGTTGCGTGGCAATGGCCTCAGGTGAAGTTCCGGCCAACTAGGGCTCACCGCCGAAAACGCGTGCTGGTGACTGCCTGGTTACATCAGCGGTCGGGGTACTGCGCGATGAGTGAATCGAGGAAGCAGCGGGTCGCCTGCATGGCCTTGTCGGCGTCGCCGTCGATGACGGCCTGCACGAGCTCGGCGTGCTCGGTGTCGTAGGCGTCGTCGGAGCGGGCGGTGCGCGCGTGGATCACGTGCTCGATGATCGGCAGCAGCGAATCGTAGAACTCCAGATACACCGCGTTGTGGCTGGCGACGACGATCGCCCGGTGCAGTTCCACGTCGGCGGCGATGGCGACCGGGTCGGGTTCGGACCAGTTGCGGTTGCTGCGTTCGGCGAGCAGCCTGCGCAGGTTGGCGATATCGGTGTCGTCGCGGCGGCGGGCGGCCAGGCCCGCGGCGGTGGTGTCGAGGGCTTGGCGGAGTTCGAGGATGTCGCGCTCTTCGGCGTCGGCGAAGTACTTGGCCAGGGTGCCGCCCACCTCGGAGGTGGCGATCACATAGGTCCCCGAGCCCTGTCTGCGTTCGAGCATGCCCGCGTGCACGAGGGCCTGGACGCCTTCGCGCACGGTATTGCGGCCGGTCCCGGTGAGCTCGGTGAGCTCCGGTTCGGTCGGGATCCGTTGACCGACCGGCCAACGGCCGGAACGGATCTCGGCCCGAAGCTGCTCGGTGACCTGGGCGATGAGGCTGGTTCGCCGGACGGGTTGCACGTCAGCAAGGGTACCGCTGCTCACAAATCATTGCCCGGATCATGGGGTCATCCTATGATTTGCACGTGACTGTGCCGCCTCCACTCCCGCCTCTCCGCGAATTCAAGCCAGACTCGACTGCTGGGTCGACTCTGCTGGGCGACCGGCGGGATGAGATTGGTCCCGCTAGCCCGTCCCCGGCGAGTTACCCATGTGCTCCGGAAACCAACGCTCCGGAAACCGGTCGGCGTTTCTCGGCGTTGGTTCAGGGGCGCCTGCTCGTCCTCGCGGCCATTGTCATGTCAGCGCTCACGTTGCGGGCGGCGGTGACCGCGTTCAGTCCGCTGGCTGAGGAGATCGGTGCCGATATCGGGTACGGGACCGCGATCGTCGGGGTGTTCGGGATGCTGCCGACCGCGATGTTCGCTGTCGCGGGGCTGGTGACGCCGCTGCTGGTGCGCCGTTTCGGGCTGGAGCGCACGGTGCTCATCGCGATGCTGCTGGCCGGGACGGGGTCGCTCACCCGCGTGTTCGCCGGGGGGACCGGCGAGCTGCTGGCCTTCTCCGGCGTGGTGCTGCTCGGCATGGGTATCGGCAATGTGGTGATCCCGCCGCTGGTGAAGCGGTACTTCGCCGATCAGCTGGCCGCGATCAGCTCCCTCTACATCGTGATGGTGCAGTTGAGCACCGTCGTGCCCGCGTTCGTCGCGGTGCCGCTGGCGCAGGAGCACGGGTGGCGGATCTCGATGGGTGTGTGGGCGCTGGTCGGCTTCGCCGCCGCGGTGCCGTGGCTGTTCGTCCTGCGTGACCGCAAGGGTCGCGACCGGGTCGACGTCACCGCGCTGCCCGCCGAATCATCTACGGCCGCAGGCAAAGTCTGGCGATCACCGGTCGCCTGGGGGATGGCCGCGATGTTCGGCATGACCTCGCTGACCACCTACGCGATGTTCGCCTGGCTGCCCAAGATCCTGTCCGACGCGGGCGCGAGCGCCGGTTTCGGCGGCAGCATGGTCGGCCTGTTCGCGCTGATGGGCTTGATCCCCGCGCTCGGCGCGCCGACCGTGGTCTCGCGGATGCGCAATCCGTTCCCCGTCGTCGTCGGCTGCATGGTGCTGTTCATCATCGCCTTCGCGGGCCTGCTGATCGCGCCCATGGGCGCCCCGGTGCTCTGGGTGGTGCTGCTCGGCCTCGGCCCGAGCACCTTCCCGATGGCGCTGACCCTGATCAACCTGCGCACCCGCACCCCGCGGGGCTCGGCCGCGCTGTCCGGGTTCACCCAGGGCGTCGGGTACGCCGTCGCCTGCGTCGGCCCGTTGCTGTTCGGCATGCTGCACACCTGGACCGGCGGCTGGCTGGTGCCGTTCGCCATGCTGCTCGTCGCGCTGGGCGTGCTGCTCGCGGGTGCCTGGCAGGCCTGCAAGCCCCGCATGCTCGAGGACACCTGGAATTGATCGCGGAATCTCACCGTTCGAGTTGCGCGGGTGTGCGTCAAGAGCAATGCTGTGTAGGTCACACCTCACTGGGGTTTCTGGCAAATTCCGGCAGGTTCCTTACCTGTTGAAATCGCTGCGTCACATGCTGGAAACAAAGGCCTCAATCTCACCCCTCTGACCGGGCCTCGGTGAGAAACCGTTGATTCGGGCGCAATTTCCCGCAGCATTTCGGCAATACCCATTTCCTACC
Source organism: Nocardia sp. NPDC057663 (assembly GCF_042799895.1). Lineage (NCBI taxonomy): Bacteria > Bacillati > Actinomycetota > Actinomycetes > Mycobacteriales > Nocardiaceae > Nocardia > Nocardia sp. NPDC057663. The sequence goes on from NZ_JBHVHX010000016.1 coordinate 73,132, forward strand.
GTTGGGCCATCGCACTTTTGGGAGGCCCAACTTGAGCACGCTGAAGCGTAACCACGACATCGAGCACTGGGATGCGGAAGATGTCGCGGCCTGGGAGGCCGGCGGCAAGGACATTGCCAAGCGCAACCTGATCTGGTCGGTCTTCGCCGAGCACATCGGGTTCTCGGTGTGGTCGATCTGGTCGGTGATGGTGCTGTTCATGCCCACCGACAAGTTCGGCATCGATGCGGCAGGCAAGTTCTTCCTCGTCGCCATGCCGACGCTGGTCGGCGGGTTCCTGCGGATCCCCTACACCGTGGCCACCGCCCGTTTCGGCGGCCGTAACTGGACGATCTTCAGCGCGCTGGTGCTGGTGGTCCCGCTGCTGCTGACGCTGTACTTCGTCACCCAGCCGGGCACTTCGTACACGACCTTCCTGATCGTGGCCGCGTTCGCCGGTGTCGGTGGTGGCAACTTCGCCTCGTCGATGACCAACATCAACGCCTTCTACCCGCAGCGACTCAAGGGCTGGGCGCTGGGCATGAACGCGGGCGGCGGCAATATCGGTGTCCCGGTGATCCAGCTGCTCGGTCTGCTGGTGCTGGTCACCCTCGGCGGTGACTATGCCTACCTCATCTGCGCGATCTACCTGGTCCTCGTCGGTATCACCGCCGTCGGCGCCGCGCTGTACATGGACAACCTGACCAACCAGAAGGCCGACCTGTCCTACATGGGCAAGGCCCTGCGGGTGCCGCAGTCGTGGGCGATCGCGTTCCTCTACATCGGCACTTTCGGTTCGTTCATCGGCTACAGCTTCGCCTTCGGCCAGATCCTGCAGATCAGCTTCAAGGCCGGTGGCGATACCGCCACCCAAGCCGCCATTCACGCCGCGTCGATCGCCTTCATCGGCCCGCTGCTCGGTTCGCTGGCCCGCCCCTACGGCGGCAAGATGGCCGACCGGATCGGCGGCAGCAGGGTCGCGCTCGGCACCTTCGGCGCCATGATGGCCGCCGCGCTGATCGTGATCGCCGCCTCGACGATGGCCGACCGCAACAACGGGGTCGCCTCCGGCGCCACCATGGCCTTGCTGGTCATCGGCTTCATCGCGCTGTTCATCCTGTCCGGGTTCGGCAACGGCGCGGTCACCAAGATCATTCCGTCGGTGTTCGAGGCCAAGTCCAAGAGCCTGCCGCTCCCGCGGGCCGAGCAGGCCGCCTGGTCGCAGAACACCGGTGGTGCGCTGATCGGTTTCGTCGGTGCGATCGGCTCCCTGGGTGGCGTCGGCATCAACATGGTGCTGCGCAGCTCCTACGCCAGCACCGCCTCCGCCACCACCGCGTTCTGGGTGTTCCTCGCCTTCTACGTGGTCTGCGCGGCCGTCACCTGGACGGTGTTCCTGCGCCGTCCCCGCCTGTCCACCGTGCCTGCCGACTCCGATGTCGTGGTCGAGGCCGAGTCCCTGGTCCTCGAGGCCGAAACCAACGCTTCGTCGGCCAATACGTCGGCTCGCTGACTACCCGACCACTACCAAGGAGGTCACTCTCATGAACAGCACTCGCAAGACAGTGGTCGTGGTCGGCCACGGCATGGTCGGTCACCGCTTCGTCGAGGCCCTGCGCTCGCGCGACGAGGCAGGCGAATGGCAGATCGTCATCCTCTCCGAGGAGAAGCTGCCCGCCTACGACCGCGTCGGCCTGTCCTACTACGTCGGCAGCTGGAAGGCCGAGGAGCTCGCGTTGCCCGGCAACACCTACGACGGCGACGACCTGGTCGACCTGCGGCTGGGCCAGCGCGGCGAGTCCATCGACACCGCGGCCAAGACCGTCACCAGCTCCACCGGTGACGTCATCGCCTACGACGCGCTCGTCATGGCCACCGGCTCGTACCCGTTCGTCCCGCCGGTGCCCGGCCACGATCTGCCCGAGTGCTTCGTCTACCGCACCATCGACGACCTCGACGGCATCCGTGCCGCCGCCGACGCGGCCGGTCCCGGCGCGCACGGCGTCGTCGTCGGTGGTGGTCTGCTCGGCCTGGAAGCCGCCAACGCGCTGCGGCTGCTGGGCATGACCCCGCACGTCATCGAGTACAACGACCGCCTGATGCCCGCCCAGGTCGACGCCGGTGGTGGCGCGATCCTGGAGAAGCTGGTCACCGACATCGGCCTCAACGTGCACACCGGCGTCGGCACCGCCAAGATCGTCTCGATCGAGGAGGAGGGGGCGAACAACGTCACCCTGCACCTGTCGGACGAGTCCGAGATCCACGCCTCGCTGGTGGTGTTCTCGGCCGGTATCCGCCCGCACGACGCGCTGGCCAAGGCGGCGGGCCTGGAGATCGGCGCCCGCGGCGGCATCCTGACCGATGTCACCCTGCAGACCTCGGACCCCAGCGTCTACGCGATCGGTGAGTGCGCCGCGATCGAGGGCGTCTGCTACGGCCTGGTCGCCCCCGGTTACACCACCGCCGAGATCGTCGCCGATCGCCTGCTCGGCGGCGCGGGCGAGTTCCCCGGCGCCGACATGTCCACCAAGCTGAAGCTGATGGGCGTCGACGTGGCGTCCTTCGGTGACGCGCACGGCACCACCGAGGGCGCGCTCGAGGTCGTGCTGCACGACGCGGCCAAGGGCACCTACGCCAAGCTGGTCGTCTCCGACGACGCGCAGACCCTGCTCGGCGGCATCCTGGTCGGTGACGCCAGCCAGTACGCGGCCCTGCGCCCGCTGGTCGGTCGCCCGCTGCCCGCCGACGCCGCCGCGCTGATCTCGCCGGCCGGCGCCGAGCTCGGCGCCGACGCGCTGCCCGACGATGCCCAGATCTGCTCCTGCAACAACGTCAGCAAGGGCGCGATCTGTGGCGCGATCGCCGAGGGCGCCTGCGACATCCCCGGCATCAAGAGCTGCACCAACGCCGGTACCTCCTGCGGTGGCTGTGTGCCGATGATCAAGAAGCTGCTCGAGCAGTCCGGCGTGGCGATGTCCAAGGCGCTCTGCGAGCACTTCGAGCAGTCGCGCGCCGAGCTGTTCGACGTCGTCGCCGTGACCGGCATCCGCACCTTCTCCGAGCTGATCGCCAAGCACGGCAAGGGCACCGGCTGCGATATCTGCAAGCCGACCGTCGCCTCGATCCTGGCCTCGACCTCGAGCGACCACATCCTCGACGGCGAGCAGGCGGCCCTGCAGGACACCAACGACCACTTCCTGGCCAACATGCAGAAGAACGGCACCTACTCGGTGGTGCCGCGGATGCCCGGTGGTGAGGTCACCGCCGAGCAGCTGATCGTCATCGGTGAGGTCGCCAAGGAATTCGACCTCTACGTCAAGGTCACCGGTGGCCAGCGCATCGACCTGTTCGGCGCGACCGTGGAGCAGCTGCCGCTGATCTGGAAGCGACTGGTCGACGCGGGCATGGAGTCGGGCCACGCGTACGGCAAGTCGCTGCGCACGGTCAAGAGCTGCGTCGGTTCCACCTGGTGCCGCTACGGCCAGCAGGACTCGGTCGGCATGGCCGTGCTGCTGGAGAAGCGCTACCGCGGCCTGCGCTCGCCGCACAAGCTGAAGCTGGCCGTCTCGGGCTGCGCCCGTGAGTGCGCCGAGGCCCGCGGCAAGGACGTCGGCGTGATCGCCACCGAGCACGGCTGGAACCTCTACGTCGGCGGCAACGGCGGTCTGACCCCGAAGCACGCGGTGCTGCTGGCCGGCGACCTCGACGACGAGACGCTGATCAAGTACATCGACCGCTACCTGATGTTCTACATCCGCACCGCCGACCGCCTGCAGCGCACCGCGCCGTGGCAGGAAGCGCTCGAGGGTGGCATGGACTACCTCAAGGCCGTCGTCTGCGACGACAGCCTCGGCATCGCCGACGACCTGGAAGCCGCGATGGCCAAGCACGTCGACGGTTACAAGGACGAGTGGGCCGCCGTGCTCGAAGACGAGAACAAGCTCTCGCGCTTCGTCTCCTTCGTCAATGCCCCTGACGAAGCCGACCCGACCATCTCGTTCGACGACAGCGGCGAGCGCAAGGTTCCAGTGCTTCTCGGCCTGCCTGGCATGCCAGTGGGTGTTGCTTCGGACACAGCAGCAGCCGGGAAATAAGCGCTTAACTCTGCGGAAACAGGGCGCCTGTACCAATAGGTAGGGCGTTCGGAGGAGGAACCGACGATGACCGTTATCGACACACCCACCATCACCACGGAGACGGCGACCTGGACCCAGGCGTGCCGGCTCGACTTCCTGATCCCGGGCCGCGGCGTTGCTGTCCTACTCAAGGGCGGCCGGCAGGCCGCGCTGTTCCTGCTCACGGACGGCACGCTCGCCGCCGTCGGCAATATCGATCCGTTCGGCCGGGCCGCGGTGATGTCGCGCGGCATCGTCGGTGATCGTGGCGGCGTCCCCGTCGTCGCGTCGCCGCTGCTCAAGCAGGCTTTCTCGCTGATCGACGGACGCTGTCTGGACGACGAGACGAAGTCCATCCCGGTCTACGCCGTGCAACTCGACGGTGGCGTCGTCGCAGTATCCAACGAGCCCGTGCAGGTCGCGGCCCTCGAATCCTCGGACGGCTGATTTCATGACTGCTCCCACCGACAGTGGCCCCTGCCTTGCCGGCTTCACCATCGGCGTCACCGCCGCCCGCCGCGCCGAGGAATTCGGCACCCTGCTCACCCGCAAGGGCGCGACCGTGGTGTCCGCCCCTGCCATCCGCATCATCCCGCTGGCCGACGACACCGAGCTCGAACGCGTCACCGAGCTGCTGATCGCCGATCCGCCGCAGATCACCGTGGCCACCACCGGCATCGGTTTCCGCGGCTGGATGGAAGCGGCCGAGGGCTGGGGTCTGGCCGAGGTACTGCGTGACACGCTGGCCTCGACCCGGATGCTGGCCCGTGGCCCCAAGGCCAAGGGCGCGATCCGCGCCGCCGAACTGCGCGAAGAATGGTCGCCCGCCTCGGAGTCCTCGGCCGAGGTGCTCGATCACCTGCTCGCCGAGGGCGTCGAAGGCGTGCGGATCGCGGTGCAGCTGCACGGCGCGACCACCGAGTGGGAGCCGGTTCCGGACTTCTGCGAGGTGCTGCGCTGCGCGGGCGCCGACGTGGTCCCGGTGCCGGTGTACCGGTGGGAGCCGCCCGCCGATCGCGGCCCGATGGACGCCATGATCGAGTCGATCATCTCCGGCAGCCTCGACTGCGTCACCTTCACCAGCGCCCCCGCGGTGGCCTCGCTGCTGATGCGCGCCAAGGAGACCGGCCTGCTCGAATCGGTGCTGCACGCGCTGCGCGGCCGGGTGCTCGCGGCCTGCGTCGGCCCGATCACCGCGGCCCCGCTGGAAGAACTCGGCGTGCCGACCACCATGCCCGGCCGCGCGCGCCTCGGTGCGCTGGCCCGCCATGTCGCGGAGGAACTGCCGCGCCGGGCGAGCCGGATCTACGCCGCCGGTCATCTGATCAGCGTGCGTGGTGGCTGTGTCGTCGTCGACGGCGAGGTGCGTCAGCTGGCGCCCGCGCCGATGGCGTTGATGCGGTCGCTGGCCCGTCAGCCCGGCCGGGTCGTCTCCCGCGAGGACCTGCTGTCGGCACTGCCCGGCGGCGGTGACGACACCCATGCCGTGGAGACCGCGATCGCGCGTCTGCGGGCGGGCCTCGGCACGCCCAAGGCGATCCAGACCGTGGTCAAGCGTGGCTACCGGCTCGCGCTCGACGCCGCCGACTGCGCCGACACCCCGGCCCGTCAGCCGGTGCAGCCGCCGCATCAGGCGGGCATCGGCACGCCCGCCCGGTCGCCGCGCCCCGCGCAACCGATCGGGGTGTGGTGAGTACCGCCCAGCCGGGTGATCCGGCTCTGGTGCTCGTCGCGCACGGCACCCGCAGCGCGCGTGGCGTGGAGATGATCGCCGCGCTCGCCGACGCGGTGGCCGCCGAGCTCGGTGCCACGGTGTCCGAGCCCGGCGCGGAATCGCAAGGGGCAGCGCCCAATACGGCCCTGCGCACCGCCTTCGTCGACGTGCTCGGGCCGTCGCCGTCGGAGGTGCTGCGCGATCTCGACGGACCGGCCGTGGTCGTGCCCGCGTTTCTCGCCTCGGGGTACCACGTCTACCAGGATGTGCCGCGTGAGGTCGCCGAGAGCGGCCATCCCTCGGTCGCGGTCACCGCGGCCATGGGCCCGGATCCGGCGCTGACCAGGATCATGGCGGTGCGGTTGCGCGCCGCCGGCTGGCGGCCCGGCGACGCGGTGGTCTTCGCCGCCGCGGGCTCCTCGGACGCGCGGGCCCGCCAGGATGTCCGCCGCGCGGCGGGCATGCTGGCCGAACAGCTCGGTGCGCCGGTGCGCATCGCCTATGTCGCGACCGGTACCCCGCGGGTTCCCGAAGTCGTCGCGTCCCTGCGGGAATCAGGTGCCCGGCGGGTCTTCATCGCCTCGTACCTGCTCGCGCACGGACTGTTCCACCAGCGTCTGCACGACGCGGGTGCCGACGGTGTCGCCGAGCCGATCGGTGTGCATCCCGCGGTGGTCCGGCTGATCGCCGACCGATACCGCACGGCCGCACAGGAACTGGTGCGCGCCCAGGTGCGCTGAGCTCGCCCGCCGCATCGCGCGGCTTTCCGGCGGGTGAACCCTCGGGTTGCCGTCCGGTCGGTTTCGGTCACGGCGACTAGAGTTGGCCCGACTTCACATGGAGGGGGCACCGTGCCAGATTCGTCCGCAGATCACGAGAATCCGCGGCAGCAGGATGATGAGCTGACGTCGTATCCCGACGCGGCTCCACAGGCACCGCCCAACCCGTACCCGAGTGCACCGACGCCGCAGCCGGCGTACCCGGGTGCGGCGGGGGCGCCGAACCCGAATCCAGCGCCGCCGCCGTATCCGAATGCCGCCGTGGGGCCTGCGCCGTATCCGAACGCGGCCGGAGTACCGGCGCCTTACCTGTATGCGGCGGTGCCGCAGCCGCCGCACCCGCAGGTGAGCGAAGTGCCGTATCCGAATGCGACCGGGGCGCCATATCCGGATGCGTCCGCGCCGCAGGCGATGCCGGGCCCGGTCGGCGCGGCGTCACCGTATACGCAGGTCGGCCCTTATCCGGGCGCCCAGCCGAACCCGCTCGGCAGCCCCTATCCGGCGGCGCCCGGAGTCGAGGCTGGTCCTCGGGTCGTGCCGCAGAACGTGCTGATGGCGTTCTATGTGATGCTGACCGGTGCGGTGGTCACGGTGCTCAGCGCCGCCTACATGCTGACCACGATCGATCAGATCCGCTCGGACGCGCTCGAGGCCTCGGGCGGGGTGTTCCGTGGCGACGACCTCGACATCCTCGTGTACGCGGGTCTCGCGGGCGGGATCCTCACGTCACTGGTGACGGCGGGCCTGTGGGTGTGGTTGGCCTTCGTCTGCCGTGCGGGCAAGAACTGGGCCCGCATCACCGGCACGGTGTTCTTCGGCATCAATGTGTTGTTCTCCGTCATCGCCGTGATCAGTACGCTCGCCGCTCCCGACGCCGACCTGCAGTCACTGAGCTTCACCGTGGTGGGCGTCGTCATCGGACTGGCCGCGGTGATCCTGCTGTGGAATCCGAAGTCCAAGGCCTACTTCGCCCCGGTCCTGCCGCCGGGCTACCAGCCGTATCCCGGACCGCGGGCTAACGGGCCGTGGTGAAGTTCGCCCGATAGGTGCTCGGGGGAACACCCAGCTGGCGGATCATGTGCTGGCGCAACGATTCCGCCGACCCGATGCCGCTGTGCCTGGCGACCTGGTCGATCGGCAGCGACGTCGATTCCAGCAGTTCCCTGGCCCGGTGGATGCGCTGATGCAGCAGCCATTTCTGCGGGCTGAGCCCGGTCTCCTCGTGGAACCGCCGGGTCAGCGTGCGCACGCTGGTGTTGGCGTGCCCGGCGAGTTCCCGCAGCGACAGGGGAGTGTCGAGCCGGGCCAGCGCCCAGCTGCGGGTGGCCGAGAGCGAGAGGTCGTCGTCGGGCGGTAGCGCGGTGTCGACGAACTGGGCCTGCCCGCCGGGGCGCACCGGGGTGACCACGGCGGCCCGCGCCGCCTCGTTGGCCACGGTGGCGCCGTAGTCCACGCGAATCAGGTGCAGGCACAGGTCGATTCCCGCGGCCGCGCCCGCCGAGGTGGTCACCGGGCCGTCCTCGACGAACAGCGCGTCGGTGCGCACGAGGACCGACGGGTGCGCGCGTGCCAGTTCGTCGGCCAGTCCCCAGTGCGTGGTCGCGGTCCGCCCGTCGAGCAGTCCGGCCTGGGCCAGGACGAACGCGCCGCTGCAGATCGAGGTGACCCGGGTGCCGCGCTCGACCGCCGCGCGCAGGGCGGCCAGGATCACCGGGTCGGCGCCGGTCCGGCTGCCGGTGCTGGGCACGATGACGGTGTCGGCGGATTCGAGCACGTCGAGCCCGTGCGGGATCACCACATCGAAGCCCCCCGAATTCGAGAGCACCACACCGGGTTCGGCGGTGCACACGAGCACCCGGTAGGCGGGTTCGCCGTCGACCAGCACCGACTCCATGAGCGATCCAGGCATCGCCAGATCGAACGATTTCACCGGGGGCACGGCGACGACGGCAACGGTCTTCATGGCCTGATCCTTGGGATTGCTGGCATTCCGGCCACTAGTCTAGCTCTCGCCTGCACGGCATCGTTGCTCATGTGCCCGGCGAGAACCGCCTGGAACGCACGAAATATGTTGCGGTGAAAGGGAATCAACATGACCAAGCATGTCGTGATCGGTCGCGGCGGTACGGCGTCCGCCACCGCGCTGACGCTGGCCGAGTCCGGTGACCGCGTGACGGTGATCAGCCGCAGCGGTCTCGGCCCCGACCATCCCGGCGTCGACCTGGTCGCGCTCGACGCGCTCGACACCGACGCCCTGATCGAGCACGCCACCGGCGCGGCGACCGTCTTCAACCTGGCCATGCCGCCGTACCACACCTGGCCGGAAACCGTTCCGCCACTGTTCGGTTCGATCCTGGCCGCCGCCGAAGCCGTCGGCGCGAATCTGGTGATGATGGGCAATCTCTACGGCTACGGACCCGCCGACGGCGTGGTCACCGAGACGACCCCGCTGGCGGCCACCGGCAGCAAGGGCGAGGTGAGAGCCAGGATGTGGACCGAGGCACTGGCCGCGCACGAGGCGGGCCGGTTGCGCGTCACCGAGGTGCGCGCCGGGCAGTTCCTCGGCGCGGGCGCGGTGTCGATCTTCTCGCTGCTGGTGCAGCCCGCGGTGCTGGCAGGCGGGCAGGCGAAGGTGCCGCAGGAACTGGACCTGGCGCATTCGTTCACCGCCATCGACGACGCGGCGGCCGCCCTGGTCGCCGTCGCCCGCGACGACCGCGCGTGGGGCCGCGCCTGGCACGCGCCGGTCATCACCACCACCGTGCGCGCGGTCGCGAGCAGGCTCGCGGCACTGGCCGATGCGCCCGAGCCCGACCTGGCCGTGCTGTCCGACGCCGAGATCACCGCCCTGGCCCAGGACGACCCGTTCTGGGCGGAACTGTTCGAGACCGAGCACATGTCGCACCGCGAGTTCATCGCCGACGACGCCGCGCTGCGCACCACCTTCGGCGTCACCGCGTCCGCACTCGACGACGTACTGCGCGCGGTACTCCCCGGCGCCTGAATCTGTCGGTCCCCCGGCGCACACTGTGCCCATGGCCTATGACGAGGAACTCGCCGAGCGCATCCGGGAGATCGTCTACCCCGGTCGCAATCTCGTCGAGCAGAAGATGTTCGGTGGGCTCGCCTTCCTGATCGGCGGCAATATGGCTGTCGCCGCCAGCGGCAAGGGCGGGCTGATGGTGCGGGTCGACCCGGCCGAGGGCGAGGCGCTGCTCGACGGGCAGTCGGTCACGCCGATGGTGATGCGCGGGCGCGAGATGTTCGGCTGGATCCGGGTCACCGCCGCCACGGTCTCCGACGACGCGGTACTGCGGGAGTGGGTGGAGCGCGGCGTGCGCTACGCGCAATCCCTGCCGCGCAAGAAGTAGGTCCGCCAGCCGGCGACGGCCGCCGCGGATCGGTAGTCCGCGGCGGCCGTCGAGGCGCGGTGAGCTAGCCCGCCGAGCCGGTCAGCAGGCCGCCCAGGTCGGCCGATCCGGTGCCGCCGCCGGGGGTGGTCGGCTTGGCGCTGACCTCGACGGTGACGGTCTTGGAGCTGATCAGTTCCTGGACGGCCTTGATCTCGTGCGAGCCGGGGGTCGACGGGGTCCAGGTGATCGTGGCCTTGCCGTCGGAGACCGAGACGGGCTCGCCGATCTGGGTGCCGTTGTCGGTGAAGGTCACCTTGAACAGGAACGATGTCGCGGTGACATCGGCGGTGACGGTGTAGGCGGTGCCCACGTAGTGGGTGGTGCCGCTGACCGTCACGCCCTGGACGAGCGCCGAGGCCTGCGGCGCCACCAGCACCGTGGCCGCGGCGACCGCGGTGAAAGCTGTGAGTCCGAAGCCGGCCCGCCGTGCCTGGTTGGTCTTCATGGTTGTTCTCCTGGTTCGCGCTGCCCCCACCGCTGTGGGTGTGCGCGACACTATCGAGCGGATCATCACGCTGTCCGGAAAACAGAAAAACGAATGTTTAAAACTTGGGCGGGCCGATTCGTTGCAGGTAGCGCCGGAATCATCCCGTGCGGATGAGGCGATCGCCGAGCTGGTCGTCGACACTGGGACACATGCCGACGTCAGGTGCGGTTCGCTATCAGTTCGTCGTCGAGGGCGAGCTCACGGACCGTGCTGTCGCGGCCTTCCCCGAACTCCGGCGCAGCGCGCATTCGGCCACCGGCACCACCACCCTCTACGGCGAGCTCGCCGACAACACCGCCATGCGCGGGGTGCTCGCCCGCATCGACGTCCTCGGGCTCACCCTGCTCGGCATGTCCCGGCTACCCGACTGAACGCGAGGATTGCCGATCGTTAGCCGATGTCGGCAGGCCGTCATGATGGCGTCGATCTGATAACGAGCACCCCGACGCCGCGCGACCCGCAAACGCGCAGGTCGGGTTTCGCCTACCGTCGAATCTGCTGGTGGATCAGCCCCGAAGGGTAGACGACGAGCTCAGGAGTGTGGTGGTGGCAACCTCGTACCGAGCGATAGCTGAAATCCCATCGGACGTCGATGCGAGCATCCCGGAACTGTCGTTCGCCTCCGTCCGGTCCGCCGAGATCAACGCCAGGCTCGACCGCGCGCACGCCGCCGCAGGGCACACTGTGCTGGTGTCCGGACCGGCGGGCAGCGGTAAGACCGTCGCCCTGGTCGACTGGGTGACGCGGTCGCGGCGCCTGCGCACGGCCGCGGTCGGCTGGCTGACTGTCACCGAGCGGCTGGCCGACAGCGGTGACCTGGTCCCGGCGATCGCGCAGATCCTCGCCCCGTCGGCCGATATCGGCGCCGACGGTGCGCTGCGCACTCCGGTCGACCAGGCGGCCGACCTGGTCGACGTCATGGCGATCACCGTCGATCACTCGGTCCTGGTGATCGACGACGCCCATCTGCTCACCGACCCGCTGCAGCTGGCCGGCCTGGAATACCTGCTCGCCCACCTGCCCGCGACGGTCACCGTGCTGATCGCGGGCCGGTTCGATCCGCCACTGCGCTGGCACGCGCTGGAATTGGCGGGCAAGCTCACCCGGATCGGCGTCGCCGAACTCACGCTGTCACCGGAGCGGATAGCCCAGCTGTTCATCCAGCACGGCTGCCGGCTCGACGACGCCGAACTGGCCATGGTGCACACGCTCACCCGCGGCTGGGCCGCGCTGGTGCGGATCGCGGCGATCTACCTGGCCGCCAACGCCGAGGACCGCGACACCGCGCTCACCACCCTGGCCAGGCCCTCGCACGCGGTCGCCGATTTCCTCGTCGCCGAGCTGATGCAGTCGCTGCCTGCCCGTACCCTCGAATTCCTGCTCGTCACCGCGATTCCCAGCCGCTTCTGCCTGCCGCTGGCCGAGGAGCTGGCGGGGGAGAACGCCGCGCGGATCGTCGACGAGTTGCTGCGCGCCAACTTCCCCATGCACACCGTCGCGCACGCGGGGGAGCTGTGGCACACCTACCACCCGCTGCTGCGCGCGTACCTGCTGGCCGAGGCCACGCACACCAGCGCCGACCGGCTGCCCGCCGTGCACCGCCGGGTCGCCGAGTGGTTCGGCGCCGCGGCGATGCCGGGCCCGGCGCTCGACCATGTGCTGGCCGAACCGGGTACGCCCGGCCTGGCGCCGTTCGTGCGGGATTGGGGGCTGCGGATGGTCCTCGACGGCACCGGGCACCTGCTGCTCGCCGCGATCGAGCATGTCCCCGAGCTGGCCGAGGACACCTTCGTGCGCCTGCTGCGCGCGGCGGTCGCGGTGGAGGCGGGCGAAATCGCCACCGCCGAGGTCTATCTCGAAGCCGCCCATGTCGGGCCGGAACAGGTCTCGCAGCTGGCGCCCGCCGGGTGGACGGACGCGCTCGACCGCGCTGTCAGCGCGGGAGTTGCTGTCCTGGTAGGTGATTCGGCCTCACTGAGCTGGCCGCTGCCCGCGGTGACGGGCCAGCCCGACCTCGACTGCTACGCGGCGCTGCACTGCGGCAGCGCGCAGATCTCCGGCGGTGAGATCGACAGCGGCACAGCGGCTTTGCGGCATGCGATTGTGCACGCCGAGGAAACGGGACTGGGTCGGGTCGCGGTGCGCGCGCGGACGGCATCGGCCATCGCCGCGGGGTACGCGGGCCGGGTCGGCGAGCTGCGCGCGCTGGCCGGCGTCGCGATCGAATGCGCCGATCGCTACGACCTCACCCATGCACCCGAGGCCGCGTTCGCCCGGGTGATCGCGGCCTACGGCGCCTACCAGCAGGGCGAGTCCGTCGAGCTGCCGCTGCCCGGCCTGCCCGGCGGCCCGCTGGTCGAGGCCACCGCGCCCGCGCCGGCGCGCCAGGCCGCGGTCATGACCGGCGTACTGATGTTCGACGCGGCGCCGGACCGCGCGGCCGCCGCGACCGCGCTGTGCAAGCAGGTGCACCGGCTGCTCGACGAGTCCCCGGCACTGTTCGGTATCGGCGCGCTGGTCACCGACGTGCTGTGGCTGCTGCTGCGCCTGCAAGCCAGGGCCGACGCCCAGCACCTGGTCGACCACGCGACCCGCGTGTTCGGCCCGACGCCGCAGATGGCCGTCGCCGATGCGGGATTGGCCGTCTACACCCATCGCCCGGCCGCGGCGCTGACGCTGCTCGAGCCGTCGCTGAGTGGCCCGCCGCAGTTGAACACCAGATCGCTGGTCGCGGCCTGGCTGCTGGTCGGCGTGGCCGCCGACCGCCTCGATCGTCCACGCAAGGTCGACGACGCGTTCGAGCGGGCACTCTCGCTCGCCTGCGGGGAACGGCTGATCCGCCCCTTCCTCGATGTGCCGGGCGCCGCCGAGGTCCTCGATCGGCTGGGCGGGCGGTTCGGCCGCTTCGACGCCTTCGTCGACCTGGTCCGCTCGCACCGTGCGCCCGCGGCCGACGCGCCCCAGCTCACCGACACCGAACTCGCGGTCCTGCGCCAGCTCCCGTCCGGCATGACTGCGGCCACCATCGCCGCGAACATGGGCGTCTCGGTGAACACCGTCAAGACCCACCTGCGCGGCATCTACCAGAAGCTCGGCGTCAACGCCCGCGCCGAGGCCATCACCAACGCCCGCCGCGTCGGCCTGATCTGACCGGCACCGGGAACTCACCCGCAACGGGTGATCCGGGGCGGCCACGCGCTGGCTAGCCTCGCCGGACAGGCAGCACCGAAACTCCCGACGAGACAGGGTGAATCATGAGCTCGCAGCTGGACTTCGAGGACACCACCGACTTCGACAATGCCACCAGGGGACTGATCGCGAAGCTCGAGCCACCCGTCGTCACCGCGGCCGACGGCCGGGTGGTCTGGGACATCGGCGCCTACGACTTCCTCGCGGGTCCGTGCCCGCCGACCGCCGACCCCAGCCTCTGGCGGCAGAGCCAGTTGTGCAATATCCAGGGGCTTTTCGAGGTCACCGAGGGCATCTACCAGGTCCGCAATTTCGACCTGTCGAACATGACGATCGTCGAGGGCGAGCGGGGTGTGCTCATCATCGATCCGCTCATCTCGGCCGAGACCGCCGCGGCCGGGCTCGACCTGTATCGCCGGCATCGGGGCGACCGTCCGGTGACCGGAATGATCTACACCCATTCGCACGCCGACCACTTCGGCGGCGCGCGCGGCGTCGTCCCCGAGGGGCATCCCGACGTGCCGATCCTCGCACCGGAGGGTTTCCTCGAGCACGCTGTCAGCGAGAACGTCTACGCGGGCAACGCGATGACCCGGCGCGCGATCTTCATGTACGGCACCGGCCTGGCCAAGGCGCCGGACGGCCAGATCGGGTGCGGCCTCGGCCAGACGACCTCGACCGGCACGATCACCCTCATCCCGCCGACCGTCGACATCACCCGCACCGGGCAGGAGGAGGTCGTCGACGGTGTCCGCATCGTCTTCCAGCTCACTCCCGGCACCGAAGCGCCCGCGGAGATGAACTTCCTGTTTCCCGACCGCAAGGCCCTGTGCATGGCCGAGAACGCCACCCACAACATGCACAATGTGCTGACCCTGCGCGGCGCGGTCGTGCGCGATTCCCGGATCTGGTCCAGCTATCTGGACGAGGCCATCGCCCTGTTCGCCGACAAGGCCGACGTCGCCTTCGCCTCGCACCACTGGCCCACCTGGGGCGCCGACAACTGGACCGCGTGGCTGGCAGGCCAGCGTGACATGTACGCCTACCTGCACGATCAGACGCTGCGGCTGCTCAACCAGGGACTGAACGGACCCGAGATCGCCGAGGTGCTCACCTTCCCGCCCGGGCTGGACGGTCTGTGGGCCAACCGTGGCTACTACGGATCGATGAGCCACAACGTCAAGGCGATCTACCAGCGCTACCTCGGCTGGTTCGACGGCAACCCGGCCCACCTCTGGGAGCGCACCGAGGTCGAGCAGGCCCAGCGCTACGCCGCCGACTACGGCGGGGGCGACGCGCTCGTCGCCAAGGGCCGCGAATACGCCGCGCGCGACGACTGGCGGTTCGCCGCGACGCTGCTCAACCACGCGGTCTTCGCCGACCCGTCGCACACCGGAGCCAAGGAAGCGCTCGCCGAGGTCTACGACAAACTGGGCCACGGCAGCGAGAACGGCACCTGGCGCAACTTCTTCCTGGTCGGCGCGACCGAGCTGCGCAACGGCCCGACCCGGGTCAGCCTCGACACCACCGATCCGCAGATGCTGGCCGCTTTGACGATCGACATGATCATCGACTCGATCGCGATCCGGATCGACGGCTTGCGCGCCGCCGAATCGAACTTCGTCCTCGACCTGAATCTGACCGACAGCGACTCGCTGACACGGCTGACGATGTCCAACGGCGCGCTCACCCACCGCACCCGATCCGAGCACGCCCCACTGCGCGGCACCGCCGATCTCACGCTGACGCTGACCAAGCCGCAGCTGGTCGGCGGGCTCACGGGTCAGGGTTTCGGCGACGTCACCATGGACGGCGACCAGAGCGTGCTGAAGACACTGGTCGACCTGATCGAGACGCCCGATCCCCGGTTCCCCATCGTCACCCCCTGAGCGGCGGCGCACCGGCCCGCACGCCTCACCCGAATCGGGTGAATCGGCGGCCCTGCCTGCGTTCTAGCCTGGAGTCGAGTGCTCCGCGGGCACGGGCATGGTCGTGCTCGACTGTCGAAAGGAATGCCTCATGAACGGCATCGTGGTGGCGGTGGTCGGCGCGCTGCTGTGCTTCTACGGAGTCAGGTCGGTGAACCTGGGCGTCCTGGCGATCGGGTTCGGGCTCGGCTGGTTGATCGCAGACCTGGCGCACGCCTCGTTCTGGTGGCTGGTGCTGATCGGGCTGATCGGCGCGATCTCGGCGTGGGTGGTGACCTCGCTGGTGTTCCGCTTCGCCTCGTACTTCATCGGCGGGCTCGCGGGCGCGATGATCGGCACGAAGCTGGCCACCGTCCTGCAGCCCGGCGACAAGAACGTCGCGCTGAGCATGATCGTCGCGCTGGCGATGGGTGTGGCAGGCGCGTTCCTCGCCGATAAGTTCCGTGCCCGCGCACTGCTGTGGCTGACCTCCATCGGCGGCGCCAGTATGCTGCTCAGCGGCCTGGGCCGGATGAGCGATTCGCTGGCGTTCCTGCGCGAACCGGAGACCGGCTGGCAGCAGCTCACCTCGACCGCGGCCTGGGTCGGCCTGTCGGTGCTCGGCTGGATCACCCAGCGTCATCTGTTCGCCGAGAAGCTCGGGATCCAGCACCTCGCCGGTGACGACGACAAGGCTGCCGAGCAGCGCAAACGCAACGGTGGCTGGCCGACGAGCTAGTCGGCGGGGGCTTGCAGCGCCGGAAACCAGACGTCGGTGAGGACCGTGGCGGCCTTGTCGGTGGTGACGTCGATGGTGCCCTGCATGGCCCACCGGGTGAAGAACCGCTCGAGCTGAGCGACCAGCAGTTCGATCCGCAGCCGCGCCTCGTCGCGGCGGTGTTCGGGCCAGCGGGCGAGGTAGGCGGGCATGCTGTCGGCCAGTGTCATGATGCCCTCGCGTGCTACCGCGCGGAACTCCGGTTCGACCGCGGTGGCCTCGTCCCACGCCGGGAGCATGTCCTTGTTCACCAGAAACCAGTAGATCGCCCGGGTCATCCACTCCTCGAACGCCGCCCGGGAACCGGTGGTGAGCACCCGGTCGAGGTCGGCGTAGAACTCCCGGACGCTGGTCAGCGTGCCCTCGTTGGCGATCGCCCGCAGCACCTCGCCCTTGCTGGTGAAGTGCAGGTAGAACGTCGCCCGGCTGCATCCGACGGCGGCGGCGATGTCGTCGACGCGGACAGCGGAATAGCCCTGGGTCTCGAACAGGGTGCGCGCGGTCTCGACGATCCTGGCCTTGGTGAGGCGCTTCTGCTCCTCACGCAACGATCCACGGCGGGTGGGTTCGGTCGTCATGCGCCCATCCTAGACGATCCGCTCATTCACTAGACATGATGTCCAGCGAAGCGCTATCGTGTGTTCCACGTCACGCGGCATGGTCATCGGCGACCGCGGCCGCTCAGGAGTTGTGCATGGATACACGCGAATTGCCCAGGGTGTGCGTCATCGGCGCCGGACCTTCGGGTATCACCGTCGCCAAAAGGCTTGCCGAGTACGGCATTCCGTTCGATTGTTATGAAGCCTCCGACGAGGTGGGCGGCAATTGGTACTACCGGAACCCCAACGGGATGTCGGCCTGCTATCAGAGCCTGCACATCGACACCTCGAAGTACCGCCTGCAATTCGAGGACTTCCCCGCACCCGCGGACTGGCCGCACTTTCCGCACCATTCCCAGCTGCTGCAGTACTTCAAGGACTACGTCGACCATTTCGGCCTGCGCGACCGGATCAAGTTCGACAGCCTGGTGACTGCCGCCGAACGCGACGCCGCGGGGCTGTGGCGGGTGACGACCGCGGCGGGCGAGACCGAGGTCTACGACGCGCTGATCGTCTGCAACGGGCATCACTGGAACCCCCGATTCCCCGACTACCCGGGCGAATTCGACGGCGTGCTGATGCACAGCCACGCCTACAACGATCCGTTCGATCCGATCGATATGCGCGGCAAGCGGATCGTGGTGGTCGGCATGGGCAACTCGGGCCTCGACATCGCCTCCGAACTGTCCCAGCGCTTCCTCGCGTCGAAACTGTTCGTCTCGGCCCGCCGCGGTGTCTGGGTGCTGCCCAAATACGTGAACGGTAAAGTGGGCGACCGCGCGTCGATTCCCGCGTGGATTCCGGCCAAGATCGCGCTGAAGCTCAAGCAGCGATTCGTCCGCAAGAATCGCGGCGAGATGCAGAATTACGGCCTGCCCGCCCCCGATCACGAGCCGTTCGAGGCGCATCCCTCGGCGAGCGAGGAATTCCTGCACCGCGCCGGCTGCGGCGACGTGGAGTGCAAGCCCGCGATCACCCGGTTGGACGGTGACACAGTGCATTTCGCCGACGGCAGCAGCGAGCAGGTCGACGTGATCGTGTGCGCCACCGGCTACCACATCAGCTTCCCGTTCTTTACCGACCCTGAGCTGGTGCCCGACGCGGCCAACCGGTTCCCGCTGTTCCAGATGATGGTCAAGCCCGGCGTGGACAACCTGTTCTATCTCGGCCTGGCCCAGCCGATGCCGACGCTGGTCAATTTCGCCGAGCAGCAGAGCAAGCTGGTCGCCGCCTATCTGACCGGCCGCTATCACCTGCCCCCGCGCGCGCAGATCGATCAGGTGCTCGGCGAGCAGGAGGCTAAACGTGCCGGGCGCTACTACGATTCGCCACGCCACACCATCCAGACCGAGTTCGAGCCGTATGTGCGCTCGATGACGAAGGAGATGGAGCGGGGCGCGAAACGGGCCGCCGCCGCGGGCAACAGCCTGCCGGTGCCCGCGCGCGCGACGGCGGGGGTGGCCTGATGAGCGGCACCTCCTCGGGCTTCTGTCTGGACGAATTCGCCGGTGTGCGTGAGGCATTCGACGAACAACTCGCCTCCGGCGCCGAACTCGGTGCGGCACTGTGCGTCACCGTGGACGGCGATCCGGTGCTCGATCTGTGGGGCGGCTACGCCGATCCGGCGAAGACCACGCCGTGGGGCGCCGACACCCTGGTCAACGTCTTCTCGGTGACCAAGACGATGACGGCGCTGTGCGCCTTGCTGCTGGTCGACCGCGGCGACCTCGACGTCGACGAGCGCGTGGCCCACTACTGGCCCGAGTTCGCGGCCAACGGCAAGGCCGGCATCCTGGTCAGGCAGCTGCTCGCGCACACCTCGGGCGTCTCCGGCTGGGACAAGCCGATCGCGCTGCCCGACATCTACGACCACGACACCGCCGCGGCCCGGCTGGCGACCCAGGCGCCCTGGTGGGAGCCGGGCACCGCCTCGGGCTATCACGCCATCAACTACGGCCACCTGATCGGTGAACTGGTGCGCCGCATCACCGGTCGCTCGCTCGGCCGGTTCTTCGCCGAGGAACTGGCGGGCCCGCTCGGCGCCGATTTCCACATCGGCACCGGACCCGAGCACGCCGACCGGATCGCCACCCTGATCCCGCCGGAACTGCCCGAGTTCGACCTGTCGACCCTCGATCAGGACAGCGTGCTCATCAAGACGCTCACCAGTCCCTGGCTCGAGGTCGCCGAGACCGCGACGCCGGCCTGGCGCCAGGCCGAGATCGGCGGGACCAACGGCCACGGCAACGCGCGCTCGGTGGCCCGGATCCAGTCGCTGATCGCCAACGGCGGCGAGCTCGGCGGCAGGCGATTCCTCTCACCCGCAACGATCGAGCTGATCTTCCGTGAGCAGGCCGACGGCGTCGACCTGGCGCTGCTGACCCCGCTGCGGTTCGGCATCGGCTACGGACTGCCCCGGCCGCAGACCTTCCCGCACATCCCCGACGGCCGGGTCTGCTGGTGGGCGGGCTACGGCGGCTCGATGGTCGTCAACGACCTGGATCGCCGGATCACCTTCGCCTACACCATGAATCGGATGGCGACCGGCCTGATCGGCTCCGACCGCTGCGACCGGTACCTGAAGGCCACCTTCGACGGAGCGGCCCGATGACCATGCGTGCGATGCAGCTGACCGCGCCGGGCACCCTGGAACTGCGGACGGTGCCCGTGCCCGACCTCGGCCCGGAGGATCTGCTGTTGCGGGTCGGCGCCGCCGGGATCTGCCACTCGGACTCGTTCGTGCTGAGCCTGCCGTTCCCGATGAGCGAGAAGCCACTCACCCTGGGCCACGAGATCGCGGGCACGATCGAGGCGGTCGGCGCGCAGGTGGCCGGGCGCACCGTCGGCGAGCGCGGGATCGTGTACCTGTGCTGGTCCTGCGGCGAATGCCGGGAGTGCCTGCGCGGCAACGAGAATGTCTGTCTGGCGGCGGGGCGTACAGCTATGCCGCCGTGTCCCGGTCTCGGCCCCGACGGTGGCATGGCCGACTACGTCCGGATCCCCGCGCGCTCCTTCGTGCCCATCGGCGACCTGGACTTCGCGCACGCCGCGCCGCTGGCCGATGCCGCGCTCACCCCGATGCATGCCATCCGCGGCGCGCTGGATCAGCTGTGGCCGGGCGCCACCGCGGTCGCCATCGGTATCGGCGGCCTGGGACACGTCGCGGTGCAACTGCTGAAGGCGATGACGGAGACCAGGGTCGTCGCGGTCGACGTGGATGCCGACAAGCTCGCCCTGGCCACCGTCTGCGGCGCCGACATCGCGCTCCAGGCCGGTGACGACACCGCGGCCGCCATCCTCGAACTCACCGGCGGCCGCGGCGCCGAGGCGGTGTTCGACTTCGTCGGCGCCGACGCCACCGCGAAACTCGCCGTCGAGACCGTCGCGCCCAACGGCGCCTACCGGATGGTCGGGCTGGCGGGCGGCCTGCCCGGCATCGACTCCGGTCCGGCGGGCGGACCGGGCCTGCCGTGGGGCGCCACGGTACGGAAGTCCTACGGCGGCACCAGAACCGATCTACTCGACGCGGTGGCGCTGGCCACCGCGGGCAAGGTCCGCGCCGAGGTCGAGTGCTTCGACCTCGCCGACGCACGCACCGCCTTCGACCGACTCGACTCCGGCGCGATCCGTGGCCGCGCCGTCCTGATTCCCTGATGGAGAAGAACATGTCCGAAGCCGTAGACCCGCAGGAATTCGTGGCCAAGGTCGCCGCGGGCCTCACCGCGCCCGGCGCGCCGTTCGAACTGACCGTCGAACCCGTTCTCGGCGTGCCGATCCCGGTGCTGGCGCAACGCCGCCGCAGCCTGCGTGAACTCCTCGAGCACTCGCTGACCTGGGGTGAGCGCGACTACCTCGTCACCGAGGACCGCCGGATCTCCTTCGCCGAGCATGCCGCGGCCGCCGGTGCGCTGGCCACCGCGCTGGCCCGCCGCCACGGCGTCGGCAAGGGCGACCGCGTCGGCATCCTGGCCGCCAACGGCCCGGACTGGGTGATCGCGTTCTGGGCCGCGCAGTGCCTCGGCGCGATCCCGGTCGGCTACAACGCCTGGTGGGCGCCGCCGGAGATCGCCTACGGACTCGACCACACCACGCCCACCGTGGTGATCGCGGACGCGAAAAGGGCCGCGCTGCTCGCCGGCACCGGCACGGAGATCCCGGTGCTGACGATGGAACAGGACCTGCCCGCCCTGATCGCCGAGTACGGCGGCGGCGAGATCCCCGGCACGCCGGTCTCCGAAGACGATCCGGCCGTGATCCTCTACACCAGCGGGACCAGCGGCAGGCCCAAGGGCGTGGTGCATTCGCAGCGGAACATGGTGGCGATCAGCGACTATCACCGTTTCACCGATGCCATGCTCGCCGCGTTCGCCGGTCAGCCGCCCAGCGACGCACCGAGCGACCGCCGGTACCTGGTCACCGCGCCGCTGTTCCACATCGCCAGCCTGCACAACCTCGTCGTCCCGCGGCTGCTGACCGGCGCCGCTGCGGTGTTCCCGCACGGCGCGTTCGAGGTCGGCCGGGTGCTGAGCCTGGTCGAGCGTGAGCGGGTCACCAACTGGGCCGCGGTGCCGACCATGGCCGCCCGGCTGCTGGAACACGATGTCGCCCAGCATGATCTGTCCTCGCTGGCCGCGCTCTCGCTCAACTCGGCGCCGTCCTCGCCCGCGCTGCTGGCCAGTCTGCGCGCGAAGATCCCGTCCCTGCAGTTCGCCCTGACCACCAGCTACGGACTCACCGAGAGCGGCACCGCGGCGACGGTCGCCACGCCGCTGGACCTGGTGGCCGACGACGCCTCGGTCGGCAGGCCGATCTTCGGTGTGGCAGTGCAGATCCGCAACGC
This sequence comes from Nocardia sp. NPDC057663, assembly GCF_042799895.1. NCBI lineage: Bacteria > Bacillati > Actinomycetota > Actinomycetes > Mycobacteriales > Nocardiaceae > Nocardia > Nocardia sp. NPDC057663. The sequence continues at coordinate 94,932 of NZ_JBHVHX010000016.1, forward strand.
CGACGGCATGGCGGTCCCCGACGGCGAGGAAGGCGAGATCTGCATCCGCAGCCCCTACGTCATGCTCGGCTACTGGAACGACGAGGCGGCGACCAAGTCCGCCATCGACGACGAACGCTGGTTGCGCTCGGGCGATTTCGGCACGCTGCGCGACGGCAGGCTCACCGTGTCGGGCCGGCGCACCGACCTGATCCTGCGCGGTGGGGAGAACGTGTACCCCACCGAGATCGAGAACGTGCTGTGCGAGCACCCGGCGGTCGCCGAATGCGCGGTGTTCGGGGTCGCGCATCCCGACCTCGGCCAGGAAGTGGCGGCCGTGGTGGTCGCCGAGCCGGGCGCGGTGGACCCGGAGGAACTGCGGGCCTTCGTCGCCGCCCGGCTCGCGTACTTCAAGGTGCCCGCGCGCTGGCGGATCACTGCAGACGCCTTGCCGCGCAACGCCACCGGCAAAGTCACTCGTCGCGAGCTCGCGCTGTAAAAGGGGTTGGAATGTTCGACAGCATCATCAAAGGCGGCCGGTGGTTCGACGGCACCGGCGCGCCCTCCGCGATTCGTCATCTCGGCATCAAGAACGGCAAGGTCGCCGAGATCTCGGCGACACCGCTCGACGAGACCGGCTGCGCCCGGGTCGTCGATGCCACGGGCAAGTGGGTCGTGCCGGGCATGGTCGACATCCACACCCACTACGACGTCGAGGTGCTGCTCGATCCGTCGCTGTCGGAATCGGTGCGCCACGGCGTCACGACCGTGCTGCTCGGTTCCTGTTCGCTGTCGACCGTGCATGTCGACGGGGAGATCGCCGGTGACCTGTTCGGTCGCGTCGAGGCGATTCCGCGCGCCCACGTCGTCCGCGCGGTCGAGGAGAGCAAGAGCTGGCACTCCGCGGCCGAGTACGCCGCCGCGCTGGACGCGCTGCCGCTCGGTCCCAACGTGGCCGGCTTCATCGGGCACTCCGACATCAGATCCGCGGTGATGGGCCTGGATCGGGCCACCCGCAAGGACGTCGCGCCGACGGCGGCCGAACTCGCCGCGATGGCGGGCAAACTCACCGAGGCGCTCGACGCCGGGTTCGTCGGCATGTCCTCGCAGCGGCTGCTGTTCGACAAGCTCGACGGTGAGCTGTGCCGGTCCCGCACCCTGCCGTCGACGTATTCGACCAGGGCCGAACGCCGCATGCTCACCACGATCCTGCGCACGCGCGGTCGCGCGCTCCAGGGCGGACCCGATGTCAACCGGGCCGACACGATGATCGCGATGGCGGCGAGCAGCATCGGCCTGTGGCGCAAGCCGCTCAAGGTGAGTCTGCTCTCCGCGGCCGACATCAAGGCGATTCCCGGTGTGGCCAAGGTGTTTCCGCTGCTGGCCCGCGCGGTCAACGCCTTGCGGGGCGACTTCCGCTGGCAGCATCTGCCGGTGCCGTTCGAGGTCTACTCCGACGGCATCGACCTGCCGATCTTCGAGGAATTCGGTTCCGGCGCAGCGGCTCTGCACCTGGCGAACCACATCGACGAGCAGCGTCACCTCATGCAGGACGAGCAGTACCGGCGCGCGTTCCGCAAGGACTACGACCAGAAGTACGGTCCGCGCGTGTGGCACCGCGACTTCTTCGACGCCGACATCGTCGCATGCCCCGACCCCACCGTGATCGGCAAGACCTTCGGCCAGGTCGGCCTCGACCGGGGTGGTCTGCACCCGGTCGACGCCTTCCTCGACCTGGTCGTCGAGCACGGCGCGAAACTGCGCTGGCGCACCACCATCTCCAATCATCGGCCCGAGGTGCTCAACGTCCTCGCCGCCGATCCCGGCGTCCAGCTCGGCTTCTCCGATGCCGGTGCGCACCTGCGCAATATGGCCTTCTACAACTTCGGCCTGCGCCTGCTGCGACGGGTGGCCGATGCCGAACGCGCCGGTATCCCGTTCATGACGATCGAGCACGCGGTGCACCGGATCACCGGCGAACTCGCCGATTGGTACGGCATCGACGCCGGTCACCTGCGCGTCGGTGACCGTGCCGACGCCGTCGTCATCGACCCGGCCCACCTCGACGACACCCTCGACGCCTACGCGGAGAACCCGATTCCGGAGTTCGACAACCTCCCGCGCATGGTCAACCGCAACGACGAGACCGTCACAGCGGTATTCGTCGGCGGCCGGTACGTGTTCGGCGCGGGCATCAAGGATCCCGTCCTCGGCGCCGAGCGCACCGGCCGGTTCCTGCGCGCCGGGTAGCCGCCGCCCGTCGAATCGCCTCCTCGGGCGGGGCGGTGGGCGGTGCTCGCACCGCGATCTGGGACAGTCGAGGCAAGTCCAGGTCACGTCAGCGAGAGGATTCGACATGTCGGACGCGAAACGGATCACCTGGGGCAAGCCGCGCCAGCCGAGTGACGCCGACCGTGACGCCCTGCGCGACACCCTGCTCGCACAGGCCAGGGCGGTGCGCAGCGACGGCTGGGCCGACCACCGCACACAGTGGCCCGCAGGCCAGGTCGCGGTGGTCGCCTACGTCCTGGGCGACGCCGAGGTGCTCGTCGACCTCGAGGAAACCGAGGGGACCGTCCTGAGTCGCTACGCCGCCGACTTGTTCGGCTTCGTCGGCGGCCGCAAGGACAACGAATCCGGCCTGGTCAAGACCCAGGCCTGGTTCGACGCTGTCCGAAAGGCATTGGACCATTGATCACCAGGCTGTGACGGCGTTTGCCTTCTCGGCCGATGGCGCCGTGAAGGCCTGGTGATCAACGGTCCAACTCGGTATCTAGGTGGGAGCGTCGGTGCGTAGGACGCACCGGGTAGTCGAGTAGATGGTCGGCATGCACTCGTTGCAGTGGGTGCACAGGGACGTGGTGGCCGGGTCGGTCTGCCAGCGCCGGATCAGGTCGGGTTCGCGCAGGAGCGCGCGGCCCATGGCGACGAAGTCGAAACCGTCGTCGATGGCCTGCTGGGCGGTGGGGCGGTCGGTGATCCCGCCGAGCAGGATCAGCGGCAGGGTCAGTTCCTGCCGGAATCGCTGGGCCTTGTCCGCGAGATAGGCAGGGCGATAGGGGTATTCGCGCAGGAACTGCTTGCCGACCACCTGGAAACCCCAGCGCACCGGTATCGGCAGGGTCTTCGCGAAGTTCTTGCGCGGCGCGTCGCCACGGAAGATCGCCATCGGATTGAGCAGCGAACTGCCTGCGGTGAGCTCGAGCGCGTCGATCGCACCGTCGTCCTGCAGCCAGGTCGCGACCTGGAGCGACTCCTCGATCGAGAACCCGCCCCGCACACCGTCTTCCATGGTGAGCTTGGCCGTCACCGCCATGGTGTCACCGGCCGCGTCGCGCACGGCCTGCACCAATTCCCTGGCCATCCGCGCCCGATTGGCCAGCGAGCCACCGTAGTCGTCCTTGCGCCGATTGAGGATCGGACTCAGGAACGAGCTCGCCAGGTAGTTGTGCCCGAGATGCACCTCGACCGCGTCGAACCCGGACTCGCGTGCGAATCGCGCCGCCCGGGCGTGCGCCGCGACGACCTCGGCGATCCCCAGTGCGTCGGGCACCTTCGTTAACCGCATCCCGAGCGGATTGAACATCCGGCTCGGCGCGAGCGCGGGCGCCCGATTGGACTTCGCGTTCGCGACCGGCCCCGCGTGTCCCAGCTGCGCGCTGACCGCCGCGCCCTCCGCGTGCACGGCATCGGTGAGCCGGCGCAACCCCGGTACCGCCTCCTCGCGCATCCAGATCTGATGCCGATCGGTGCGCCCACCGGGGGCCACCGCGCAGTACGCGACGGTCGTCATGCCGACCCCGCCCGCGGCCACCTCGCGATGGAACTCGATCAACTCGTCGGTTACCAGCGCATCCGGCGTCCGACCTTCGAACGTGGCCGCCTTGATCACCCGATTCCGCAGGGTGAGCGGACCGAGGGCAGCGGGCGCGAGAACATCGCTCATACGCAAAAGTGAAACACGTTGCAGTTAGCTCGGCAATGGGGAAGGTCCACTCAGCGGGCAACCGAAACGACGACGGCGCCCGCCGAGTCGGATCGGAGGGCGCCGTCGAGGGCGAGATCGCGCGCGAACTACCAGCGGTCGGGCGTCACCGGTGCGTCCCACGCCTTGGCGAAGCGGGTCTTGTCCTTGGTGTCGACTTCCTTGCGCCGGTAGACGATGTACGGGCGGGTCAGGTAGCCGATCGGGGCGCTGAACATATGCACCAGGCGGGTGTACGGCCAGGCGAAGACCAGGGCCAGCACGACCAGGCCGTGCAGCTGGAAGGTCCACGGGACGCCGACCATGAGGCCGGGCTCCGGGTTGATCGAGAACAGGCTGCGGAACCAGGGGGAGACGGTGGTGCGGTAGTTGTAGGTGCCCCACAGCAGGTTGGAGCCCCAGGTGTTGAGCAGGCCGGTGACCAGGGCCAGCGTGAGCAGCGTGTACATCATGACGTCGTTGCGGCTGGTGTTCTTGCGCACGGCGGGGATGACGAGGCGGCGGTAGCACAGGATGGCGACACCGGCCACGACCATCAGGCCCGCGACGGAACCCGCGCCGACCGCGAGGATGTGATACGCGTGCTCGGAGATGCCGATCGCGGAGGTCCACGACTCGGGGATCAGCAGACCCATCACGTGGCCGCCGAACACCCCGAGCATGCCGAAGTGGAACAGCGGGCTGCCCAGCTGCAGCAGCTTGGACTCGTAGATCTGCGAGGAGCGGGTGGTCCAGCCGAACTGGTCGAACCGGTAGCGCCAGACATGGCCGAGTACGAAGGACGTGGCGGCGATGTAGGGCAGGATCAGCCACAGGCCTTCGGGGAGCGGGATAGTGGCGTTCATCGGCGGCCTTCCGTGGCGTCGAACAACGAGGGGTCCATGGCGAAGGGTTCCAGCCCGACTTCCTCCTCGGGCGGGCCCTGCGCGGCGAGTTCGGCGATGCGGCGCCGATCGGCGGTGGTCACCGGCGGCAGCGTGGTCAGCACTGCGGCGAGCACACCACTGTAGGGAGAGTTGTTGTCGCCCAGCGACAGTCGCAGCAGCTCCATGACCGGAACGTGCTCGCCGAGCAGGCGTTCGCCGCCGATCGGGTCGACGGTGGCGGCGAATTCCAGCAGCACCGGCAGGTGGTCGGGCAGCTCCTCGTCACCGAGCTCGACACCGGCCTGGCGATAGGCGTGCTTGAACCGCAGCAGCGCCATGCCGCGCTTTCGGGTGTCGCCGTAGGCGTAGAAGGTCAGGTGCAGGCTGGCGCGCCTGCGCATGTCGAAGGTCTCGACATAGCTCTGGGCCACCTCGATCGACGGGGTGTCGCGCAGATAGGCGAGCACCGCGTCGAAGTGCGCGCGCACCTCGGCGGGCAATTCCGCTGCGGCGGCGGACATCTGGTCCAGCAGGGCCAGGGTCTTCTCGCCGGGATAGTCGAGCAGCAGCGCGGCCAGCCGCCAGACCACGCGCCGGTCGCGCTCGGCCATGGCGGTGACCGGCTGCGGTCGCTTGCGGATCGAGAGCAGACTCATGGCGCCACACCGCTGACCGTGGAGTCGGCGACGGCAGCGCCGTTGCTGCCGTTGCCGTTGCTCCCTGCGGCGGCGCCGTTGCCGTTCGCTGCGGGTGCAAGCTTGTCGGTGCTCGGCACGAGCCCGGAGGTGCTGCGACCGTCCCAGTTGAGCAGGTTGATCCGGCCCGACTTCTCCTCGGGCGCGGCCTGATTGGTGTCGGCCAGCGAGAACTTCTCCACGACCTGGTCGAACGCGGTCATGCCCGGTCCGCCGTCGGTGTCGAGGCTGCACCCGGTGGCGAGTGAATCCAGTTCGTGCGCACGGGACGTCGCGCCGGAGGGGATCACGTAGCGGTGCTCGTACTTGGCGATCGCGAGCAGCCGGTACATGGCCTCGATCTCCTCGGGCTCGAGCCCGATCGACGGCGCGATACCGGGTTCGGGCTCCTCACCGAGGTTGACCGACCGCATGAACGCGCGCATCCCGGCCAGCCGCTGCAGCGAGGCACGCACGGGTCCGATCTCACCGGCGGTGAACAGCTCGGCCAGGTATTCGATCGGGATGCGCAGCGCGTCGATCGCGCCGAACAGGTTGCCCGCGTCCTCGCCGTCGTGGCCGGTCTCGCTGAGCACGTCCACCACCGGCGACAGCGGCGGCACGTACCAGACCATCGGCATGGTGCGGTACTCCGGGTGCAGCGGCAGCGCCAGCTGGTAGTCCACGATCAGCTTGTAGACCGGCGAATCCTGGGCGGCCTGAATCCATTCCGGCGAGATGCCTGCCGCCTCGGCCTCGGCGATCACCCGCGGGTCGTGCGGGTTGAGGAACACGCCAAGCTGCGAGGGGTAGAGGTCCTTGTCATCGGTGACCGACGCCGCCTCGAGCACCGCGTCGGCGTCGTAGAGCATCACGCCGATGTAGCGCAGCCGGCCGACGCAGGTCTCCGAGCACACGGTCGGGATGCCGACCTCCACGCGCGGGTAGCAGAAGGTGCACTTCTCCGCCTTGCCCGTCTTGTGGTTGAAGTAGATCTTCTTGTACGGGCAGCCGGTGATGCACTGCCGCCAGCCACGGCACTTGTCCTGGTCGACCAGGACGATGCCGTCCTCCTCGCGCTTGTAGATCGCGCCCGACGGGCACGACGCGGCGCACGACGGGTTGAGGCAGTGCTCGCAGATACGCGGCAGGTAGAACATGAAGGTCTCTTCGAACTCCAGTTTCACCTTGTCCTCGAGCTTGCCGAGCAAGGGGTCCTTGCCGACCGCTTCGGGACCGGAGCCGAGGTCGTCGTCCCAGTTGGCGCCCCAGGTGACCTTCGTGTCCTCACCGGTGATCAGCGACTTGGGCCGCGCGACCGGGGTGGTGTCGGTGGGCGGGGAGGCCAGCAGGTTGTCGTAGTCGTAGCTCCACGGCTCGTAGTAGTCGTCGACCGTGGGCAGGTCCGGGTTGGCGAAGATGTTCATCAGGCGCTTGAACCGCGAGCCCGACTTCAGCGACAGCTTGCCACGCTTGTTGAGCGTCCAGCCGCCCTTCCACTTCTCCTGATCCTGGTACTGGCGCGGATAACCCTGACCTGGCCGGGTTTCCACATTGTTGAACCAGACGTACTCGGTGCCACCGCGGTTGGTCCACGCCTGCTTGCAGGTGACGCTGCAGGTGTGGCAGCCGATGCACTTGTCCAGGTTCATGACCATGGCGAGCTGAGCCATTACGCGCATGATTAGTACTCCACGTTCTGGTTACGGCGACGGATCGTGGTCACTTCGTCACGCTGGTTTCCGGTGGGGCCGTGGTAGTTCAGGGCGAAGGACTGCTGGGCGTAGCCGCCGATCAGGTGCGACGGCTTGATCAGCACCCGGGTCAGCGCGTTGTGGATACCGCCGCGCTTGCCCTTGGACTCCTTGGTGGTCTGCTCGGTGCCCTCGATGCGCGGCACGTCCACGGCGCGGTCCTGCGCGTGGTACATGAAGACCGTGCCTTCCGGCATGCGGTGCGAGACGATCGCGCGGGCGACGACGATGCCGTTGCGGTTGACCGCCTCGATCCAATCGTTGTCGGCGACACCGATCTTGGCCGCGTCGCGGTCCGACATCCAGATCGTCTGACCGCCGCGCGAGAGCGTCAGCATGTGCAGGTTGTCCTGGTAGGCGGAGTGGATGGACCACTTCGAGTGCGGGGTCAGGTAGCGCACGGTGACGCCGCTGCCGCTCACCTTGCCGATGCTCGGCTCGGCGAACAGCGCGGTCATGTCCAGCGGTGGCCGGAAGATCGGCAGCTGCTCGCCGAGTTCGATCATCCAGTCGTGGTCGAGGTAGAAGTGCTGGCGCCCGGTGAGGGTGTGCCACGGCTTGAGCCGCTCGACATTGATGGTGAACGGCGAGTACCGGCGGCCGCCGCTCTCACTGCCCGACCATTCCGGCGAGGTGATCACCGGGACCGGACGGGCTTGGGTGTCGGCGAAGGTGATCTGCTTGCCCTCCGCCTCGGCGGCGAGGTCGGCCAGCTTGGTGCCGGTGCGGCGCTCGAGCTCGTGGAAGCCCTCGACCGCGAGGCGGCCGTTGGTGGTGCCCGACAGCGCCAGGATGGTCTCGGCGGCGAAGGTGTCCTTGGCCAGTGAGGGACGTCCGGCCGCGACGCCGGAGACGACGGTGCCGTTCTTGCCCGCGAGGTATTCCACCTCTTTGTCCGGGTAGGTCGTGATGCCCTTGGTGGTCACGCCGAGGGTGTTCACCAGCGGGCCCAGCGCCGCGAGCTTCTCCGCGATCTTGGTGTAGTCGCGCTCGATCTCGACGATCTTGGGCATGGTCTTGCCCGGAATCGGCTCGCACTCACCGGCTTTCCAGTCCAGCACCTTGCCGCCTGCCTGCGCGAGCGCGTCGGGCGAGTCGTGCTGCAACGGCACCGCGACGATGTCCTTGCGGGTGCCCAGGTGCTTCTCGGCCAGCCAGGAGAAACCGCGCGCGATCCGGTGGAACGCGTCGAAGTCGGTCTTGGCCTCCCACGGCGGGGAGATGGCGGGGGAGAAGGCGTGCACGAAGGGGTGCATGTCGGTGGAGGACAGGTCGTGCTTCTCGTACCAGGTGGCGGCGGGCAGCACGATATCGGCGAACAGGGTGGTGCTGGTCATGCGGAAGTCCAGTGCCAGCAGCAGATCCAGCTTGCCCTCGGCGCCTTCCTCACGCCATTCCAGTTCCTGCGGGCGCACGCCGGTGGCGTCGGTGGTCTGCAGGTTGGAGCCGCAGCCGAGCAGGTGCTTCTGGAAGTACTCGTTGCCCTTACCGGAGGAACCGAGCAGGTTGGCCCGCCACACGGTGAGCACGCGCGGGAAGTTCTCCGGTGCGTCGGGGTCCTCGCAGGCGAAGCGCAGATCGCCGGACTTGAGCTGGGAGACGACGTGTTCGGCCGGGGTAGCGCCCGCCGCCGCGGCCTCGTCGCTCAGGTCGAGGGGGTTGCGGTTGAACGTCGGGTAGCTCGGCATCCAGCCGAGCCGGCTGGCCAGGGCGATATTGTCGGCGGCGGTGCGCCCGGCGAACTTACCCTTGCCCAGCGGCGAGGCGAAGGACTCGGAGGTGAACGGGTCGTAGCGCCACTGGTCGTTGGTCAGGTACCAGAACACGGTGCCCTGCATCTGGCGCGGCGGGCGCTGCCAGTCCGAGGCGGAAGCCAAAGTGGCCCAGCCGGTGACGGGACGGCACTTCTCCTGGCCGACGTAGTGGGCCCAGCCACCGCCGTTCTTGCCCTGGCAGCCGGTGAGCAGCGTCAGGGTGAAGAAGGCGCGGTAGATCTGATCGGAGTGGAACCAGTGGTTGGTGCCCGCGCCCATCAGGATCATCGAGCGGCCGCCGGAACGCTCGGCGTTGTCGGCGAATTCGCGGCCGATGCGCGCGGCCTGCACGGCGGGCACACCGGTGATGCGTTCCTGCCAGGCCGGGGTGTAGGGCGAGTCGGCGTCGTCGTAGCCCTTGGCCCACTCGCCGGGCAGGCCGTCGCGACCCAGGCCGTACTGCGCGAGCAGCAGGTCGAAGACGGTCGTGACCCGCTTGCCCGCAACGATTTTCGTCGGGACGCCACGCAGGATCGTCTCGGCGGTGTCGGTGTCGAAGCGCGGCAGGGCGATCGTGGCCGGTGCGTCGTCGGAATGGCCGAGCAGGGTGAGCAGCGGGTCGACGCCCTCGAGGTCGAGGTTCCACTTGCCCGCGTCGCCCTCGCCGAAACGGTGGCCCAGCGAACCGTTGGGCACCACCGGGTTTCCGGCCTGATCCAGCAGCACCGGCTTGTGCTCGACACTCTCACCGGTCTGACCCAGATCGGCGGCGGTGAGGAACTTCCCGGGCAGGGCGCCGTTGTGATCCGCCGCCTCGTCGAGACAGATCAGGTACGGCAGGTCGGTGTAGGACTTGATGTAGTCGAGGAACATCGGAGTCTGCTTCTCGAGGAAGAACTCCTTGAGCACGACATGGCCCATGGCCATCGCCAGCGCGGCGTCGGTGCCGGGTCGCGCGGCCACCCACTCGTCGGCGAACTTGGTGTTGTCCGCGTAGTCGGGGGAGACCACGACGACCTTCTGGCCGCGGTAGCGCGCCTCGGTCATGTAGTGCGCGTCGGGCGTGCGGGTCACCGGGACGTTGGAGCCCCACATGATCAGATAGCCCGCGTCGAACCAGTCGGCCGACTCCGGCACGTCGGTCTGGTCGCCGAAGACCTGCGGCGATGCCACCGGCAGGTCGGCGTACCAGTCGTAGAAGGAGAGCATGTAGCCGCCGAGCAGCGACACGAAGCGCGCGCCGGTGGCATGGCTGACCATCGACATCGCCGGGATCGGCGAGAAGCCGGCCACGCGGTCGGGACCGTACTGCTTGATCGTGTAGACGTGCGCGGCCGCGGCGATCTCGGCGGCCTCCCACCACTCGGCGCGGACGAAGCCGCCCTTGCCGCGCGCGGTCTTGTAAGCCTTGGCCTTGACCGGGTCCTCGACGATCGACTCCCAGGCCAGCACCGGGTCCTTGAGCTCGGCCTTGGCCTTGCGGTACAGGTCCAGCAGGGTGCCGCGCACGTACGGGTAGCGCACCCGGGCGGGGGAGTAGGTGTACCAGGAGAACGACGCGCCACGGGGGCAGCCGCGCGGTTCGTACTCCGGCTTGTCCGAACCCACCGACGGGTAGTCGGTCTGCTGGGACTCCCAGGTGATCACGCCGTCCTTGACGTAGATCTTCCAGGAGCACGAGCCGGTGCAGTTCACGCCGTGCGTGGAGCGCACCACCTTGTCGTGCGACCAGCGGTCCCGGTAGAACGCGTCGGCATCGCGCCCGCCGACCTTGTAGACCGACCGGCTGTCCGGCGATACTTCACCACGCTGAAAGTATTTACCGAGGTTCAGCAACGTGTCGCCGATATCGGTGGGCGACGGACCATGAGTGCGCGAATTAACCACGACGCCCCCTTCGAGCTGTGCATTCGGGCTGTTAGAGGCCAACTGTAAAGAGGCGCCCTGCTCCGGCAAAACGAACTTTTCACATCCTCGCTCGGCCCTCGGTGAGCTGTGAGGTCGGCGCAATCTCGTGGTCATGGGCCCGGCACGCGGCCGCGACCCCGAATCGGGTCCGACCAGGGTGAACAGGCTCCGAGCAGCCGCGACGGTGTCGGCGGGGAGCATGTCGCGGGGTATGCGGTGATGCTTCCGAAACCGTCGCTTCTCGGGCGGTTTACATTTGTTTACACACTCGGGAGCCCCGCTGAACAGGGCTGATGTGACGGCCCGCACAGTATGGAGCGCGCGATCATGCCGGAATTCGCCGCGGTCATCGGGTCGGCGCCGGGGAGCGGCGCCTGCCTGGCGAATGCGGTTGCCGAGCGGTAACTATCCAACGGGCAACGCGGCAAGATAAAGAAACAGCAACTTTTCCGTTCGGCGATTGGTTCGAGGTTGAAACGTCATCCAGGATGATGCGGTGCAGACAGGGAGGGTTGCGGTGCTACCGAAGTCATCGTCCGACGGTCCGGCTGGTCCGCCGAGGCCGCCGACACTCGGCGGGTTGCTGCGGCGCCTGCGCGACGATCGGCGGATTTCCCGGGAAAAGCTGGCCTTCGCTGCCGGTGTCAGCTCGAGTTACATCACCCACCTCGAGAGCGGCGACCGGGCCCGGCCGACGCAGGCCGTCGTCGAGGCGCTGGTGCGCTATCTCGACCGCATCGAGCCGGTGACCGATATCGAGCGCAGGCATCTGCTGGACCTGGCGGGTTTGCCCGCCGTCGGCAATCCGTCGGTCGACGACCTGCGGGCCGAGATCAATGCCGAGATGCGCCGCACACTGGCCCTGCAGGAGCCGAACCTGGCAGCCTACGTCGATACGCGCTGGAATGTGCTGGCGGGCAACGAGTCCTACCATCGCGCCTTTCCCGGGCTGATCGAGGATGTGAACATCCTGCGCTGGTTCTTCGGCAATCCGCTCTCGCGCAAGGTCATGGTGGAGTGGGAGAAGGAATCGTCGCTGACCGTGCACTGGCTGCGCGGTCTGATCGGACAGCAGGGCGGCGGTGACTGGGCCGCGGAACTGCTCGACGAACTGGCGCAGTACCAGGACTTCCGGCGGATCTGGGACGACGGCGACACCGTCTACGGCCGCGAGCACACCGCCATGCGGCTGTGCGAGCTGGGCACCGGCGAGTACTACACCATCGACGTCCAGCTGTTCCGGCTCGATTCCGTCGCCTACCCGGGCCGCATCCAGTACTACCTGGGCGTTCGCGGCTCCGACGGGTCGCCCGTCGCCGGCTAGATCCCGGCGACGACCGGCGCGGCGAGGCGGGGCGTGCACGCGGTGACCAGTTCGATCAGTGCGGCGGCAACCTGTTCGGGATGGGTGACGGCGCAGCCGTGACCCGCGCCGGGCACCGTGCGCACACCGCGGGCTCCCGGCAATCCGGTCGCCAGGCGCGCGCACTTCTCGGCGGTGCTGCTGTGGTCGTGCTCGCCGCGGAGCACGAGCGCGGGTGCGCTGATCTCGCCGAGGCGTTCGAGTACCGAATCGCGGTCGATCAGGCAGCGCGCCGCCGGCTGGATCGCCGCGCGGTCGTAGGTGAGCCAGCGGGTGATCCACCACCGCCAGATATCCGGGCGGTCGCCGCCGATCAACTGGGGGGCGAGTTTCTCGGCCAGCGGAACCAATTCGCCGGTGCCGCACCATTCGTCGAAGAATTCCTCGTAATAGGTTTCGTCGGCCCTGGTGCACGCGCCCGCCTCGGTATCGAGCAGGGCAAGTCCGCTGACCCGTTCCGGCGCGAGCAGCGCCATGCGCAGGGCGGCGTATCCGCCCTGGCTCATGCCGCCGACGACGGCCCGCTCGACACCGACCGCGTCGAGCACCCGCACACCGTCCTCGGCCAGATCCCAATAATCGAAGCGCGGGTCACGGCCGTAGCCGGTGCGGCCGTGACCACGGGCATCCCAGGCGATGACATTGATATCGTTGTGCGCCAATATCGTTCGAATCGGATCGAACATCGATTCGTCCATCAGGAAACCGTGGGCGAGTAGTACGGTGGGACCGCGGACGGCGCTGGTGCGGAAATGGATGTTCACCGAATCGGAGTGCACGTAGGGCATGCTCGAAAGATACAAGCGTGAACGACTATTTCGTGTGGTTGCCGGGCATTGTTGCTACCGCCCGTTCGTGTACTGCCCGTCCTGTGAATTCACTGGCGAGTGTATGTACCTCACCGGGGCGTTCCTATTCCACCGTGGCTATGGACACGTGTGTTCATGAGCGATTGGATTGTAGGCGAACGACGTACGGCTCGATCAGAACATTTCGGGGAGAAACTGATGAGGGTGACGGAGTACGGAAACGACGCACATATATGGCTCGCCGCCGCCGGCGACGGCCTCTCGGACACCTTCGCGGTGTGTGGCGCGGAGGGCAGGGCGATCTGGTACGGCCCCTTTCTCGACGCCGATGCCGACCATCCACACGGTGACCGCGCCGCCGCGGCCATGAGCGCGGCAGGGCGCGCGATCTGGCTGGCCGGGCGCGCCCGCGAAGACGCGGGCGCCGACAAGGCGACCCTGCATCTGTCGGTCAGCGATGACGAGCTCGACGCCGTCACGCTGGCCTGCACCGCATCGATGGCCGGTCTGGCCCTCGATCTCGTTGTCACCGAAGACAATCCGGCACTGGACTGGTGCCACGCCTTCGGCAGGCTCGACTGGACCTCGGGCCCGCTCGGCGATCTCGTCGATCCCACCGAACCGCACGGTGCGCCGGCTCTCCGGTCGATCATCGGTGGCCTCGACCCGCAGACCGACCCACAGGAAAGGCCCGTCATGCAGGACAACGCTCTAGACCCTTGGACGGAACTGCGCTCGGCACTGGAGGGCCTGCTGCTGCACGACGCGGTCGGCATGGACGCCAAGATGCGGCACGCCGTCGCCGCCGTCGTCCACCTGACCGTCGATACACCGCACGGCCCGCCCGAGGACGCCGAGGAGTTCCTCGGCCGCTTCGACGCCTCCTGGCTGATCGCGTCCTGGCTCGGCCACGACACCGAACTGTCCCTGATCGCCACCCTCGTCGCAGGCGAGATCCCGGCCCTGTCCTGGTGCGAACTGATGTTCACCACCACCCTCGCCCCCTGGTCGACCAGCCCGGTCGCCGCCCACGCCCGCCGGGTGTTCGCCACCGTGCAGCGGGGGAAGCTGGGTGCGGTGCGAGCCCAGGTCGGCTGAGTTCGCCGGTCACCGTTCGACGACGGTCAGCCCGCGCTCACGCAATCCCGCGGTGATCGGCGGCGGAAAGAGTGCGCTCGGTAGTGCGATCGGCACCAGACCGTATGTGAGGGCTGCGATGTCGGCTCGGAACGTGATCTTGCCGATCATGGCGTACGGCATCCGCATGACCCAGGCCGGTGTGGCGAGAAGAACGGCGTCGGTGCCGAAGTGTGCCGACAGGGTGGCGCCCGGATATGCCGCGCACTCGTGGTGGCGGACGACCTTCGCGGGCGGCCTGTTCGCGAGGTGCCAGCACGATGCCAGGGCCAGGGCTCCGAAGGCCAGCGGGAAGGTCACCCCGAGTGGGCCGTAGAGCAGCCCGCCGAGGAACGCGAACCCGACGGCGAGCACCGCGATAATGGCGACCGCGATCAGCACAATGCGACTGAGCCAGGGTTCGCGGCGCTGTGCCACGGCGAGCCGGACAGCGGTATCGGGCCCGGCGACGACGGTGGTGTGTGGTTCCGCCGGTCTCGGCAACGGGGGTTGCGGCGGCGGATCGCTCGGCGCGGGCGTACGCCGCGGGTCGATGAGGTCACGCAGTCGCGCGACCACGGGGTCGGGCCACAATTCCCGAGGCATCGCCAGCCCCATTCCGTCGAAGCGCAACGTCACGACCTCGCGATTGACGGTGATCGAGGTGATCCGGTCGTGGTCGATCCGCGAGTGGCTGGTGCGGTCGGCGAGATCGAGGGCGTCGGAGCCCAATCGAAGCGACTGGGTCGGTGCGGGCATCGCGTCGTCGATCGCGCTGCGCAGCACCTTGCGGAGTTTGAGGTACGCGCTGACGGAGAGCCAGGCGGTGAGCGCGACCGCGACCAGCGCGATGACCACGGCCGGGACGCGTATCAGGACCAACGGGGCCACATAGACCGGCAGCAGGATGGCCAGCCAGAACAACGCGGGCAGGACGGCCGTCCGGAGAGCGCCGTGGTGAACCAGCTGATCGTTGGTGCCCGGCATCGTGGTGTAGGTGCTGTCCGGGTTCGTGATCGCCGGTAGCGCGGGCGCCGGGTGTGTGAACGGCTCGGTGGTCGGTCCGTCGGCGGGTACTCCGCGCTGGTCGAGGCTATCCCCCGGGGTTGTCATTCCCGGAAGACTAATCAGTCGGCGGGCGTCCTGCAGAGCGTGGCTGTCAGGCTTCCGTGCCGACCTCGACCTCGGCGAACGAGCCGACCCAGCTGTGCGGTGCCCGCGGCGGATTGGGCTCGCCCTCGCGGTGCATGCCGACGACCTGCCACCCCGCCGCCACGGCGGCGTCGAGTTCATCGGGGTGGTCGGACAGGAACAGGATCTCCTGCGCGGGGATGCCGATACGGTCGGCGATGACGTCGTAGGACTTGGGTTCCCGCTTCGGGCCCGCGCTGACGAGGTCGAAGTGGTCGGTGATCAGCCCGGACAGGTCGCCTGCCTCGGCGAAGGCGAACCAATCTCGTTGGTTGCGTTCGGAACCCGAGGAGTACACGTAGAGCGGGAGCCCGGCTTCGTGCCAAGCCGAGAGCGCGGGCACCACGTCGTCGAAGAACCGTCCGTGCAGCGCGCCCGCGCGGAAACCCTGGGCGCAGATCGCGCCCTGGGCCGCCTTGAGCGGCTCGGCCTTGACGTCGGAATGCAGCCAGCCGGTGAGGATTTCGGCGATCCGGTCGGTGTCGGCGGTGGGCTCAGCGGCTAGTTCACGGGTCTGCGCGATCACGGATTCGGCAGCGCCCGAGGCATTCTCGGCCAGCCAGGCAGGCAAGCGCTGCTCGGTGTAACCGTAGAGGTCGTTGCGGACCGAGTCGGTGGGGCTGGTCGTGCCCTCGATGTCGAGGACGATGGCGCGGGTCACGGGGCGGTGAGCAGTTCGTCCAGCGTGGGGAAGCCCGCGCTGATCTTGTCGCCGGTGAAGTCGCCGATCCAGCCGTCGGCCTCCTCGAAGAAGCGGATGGCGATGAAGTCGGGCCGGGTGCCCATGTCGAACCAGTGCAGGGTGCCCGCGGGCACCGAGAGCAGGTCGCCCGCTTCGCAGACCGTCGCCAGCACGGCGTCGCCGATGTGCAGGTAGAAGCAGCCGCGACCGGCGGCGAAGAAGCGGACCTCGTCCTCGGCGTGGCGGTGCTCGTCGAGGAATTTGGCGCGCGCGCCCGCCGCGGTGGCGGGCCACTCCGGGTTGTCGTCGTCGGGGTGGATGCGGGCGACGTCGATGTGCTCGTAGCGGCCCGACGCGTTGAGTTCGCCGATCCGCGGGCCGTAGTGGGCGAGCAGGATGTCGGAGTCGGTGGTGGCGGCGTCGGCGAGAACATCCCAGCGGGAGAACGCGATGCCGTGCTTCGCCAGCTCGGCGCCGATCTCGGCGGTGTCGGTGGTGCGCACGCGGACGTCGGCGGCGTTGTCGGCGGCCATCACTTGCAGCAGGGTCATGATTATCCGATCTCGAGTGGCGTGGCGTCGGTGCGTCCGGTGCGGGCGATCAACTCGCACAGGGCTTCCAGGCATTCGGCGCGGTCACGCGCCTGGGCAAGAGTGTCGCCCCAGGTGGTGATGCCGTGCCCGGTGATGAACAGAATCGGTGGGGCGGTGGGGTTGTCGCGCAGGTAGGTCTCGATGTCGGCGCCGATGCGCGGGACATCCGGCCAGTTCGGGAACACCGGTACGTCCACCGTGGCCGGGTCGTCGAGGCCGAAGCCCTTGAGCAGCTCGTATCCGCTGATCCGCAGCGTGGTCACCGCGTCACCGGGCCGCGCCGCAGTGGTCGCCAGGGCCGTCGCGAACGGCGAGTGCACGTGGACGACCGCTCCCGCCGTCCGGGTGCGGTACACGGCGGTGTGAATGCTGGTCTCGGCGGACGGTTTACGGCTCTGCCCCGGCCTGGCGACCGTATCGGACACTCCGACGAGCACCGTATCCTGTTCGGTCAGTTCGCCTTTGGACAGCCCGCTGGCGGTGACGAGGGCGTCGTCGCCTGCCCGCACCGAGATATTGCCCGCGGTGCCCGGCATCCAGCCACGGTCGTAGAGCTGCCGCGCCGTGGCCGCGATCGCGCGTCCCTGCTCGGCCGACGGCAGTTGATGGTCCGCTGTGTCGGCGGTGTGGCTACGGCTGTCGAGCGGTGTGGTGTCGGCCGTCCTGGTGGGCGCGGTCGCCTGGCCCTGCTCGGCCGACGGCTGTCGATGGTCCGCTGTGTCGGCGGTGTGGCTACGGCTGTCGAGCGGGGTGGTGTCGGCGGTGCCGGTCGGCGCGGTCGCCCGGCCCTGTGCGTCGAAGATGTCCGAATTACGGTAGACCACACCGTTTTCCGTGACCACCGCGGTCACGAGGTCGGTGGGCGTCACGTCGAAGGCGGGGTTGAAGACGGGGGTCCCGGCGGGCGCGCTCGCCACTCCGCCGAACCCGGTGACCTCGTCGGCGGCGCGCTGTTCGACCACGATCTGCGCGCCGGTCGCCATCGCGGTATCGCGGGTGGACTCCGGGGCGACCACGATGAACGGGATGCCGTGGTGCCGGGCCGCCAGCGCGAGGGTGAAGGTGCCGATCTTGTTGGCGACGTCGCCGTTGGCGGTGATCCGGTCGGCACCGACCAGCACGGCATCGACCTGACCGGTGGCCATCGCCCACGCGGCGGCGGAGTCGATGGTCAGCCGGTGCGGGATGCCCGCCTCGGCCAGCTCCCACGCGGTGAGCCGGGCGCCCTGCAGCAGCGGACGGGTCTCGTCGACGATCACGTCCGCGACCGCACCGCGTTCGTGCAGCACCCGCAGCGCGCCGATCGCGGTGCCGACCGCGCTGGTGGCCAGGCGGCCGGTGTTGCAATGGGTGAGCAGTTGTAGTGGCCCTTCACCGCACAGGCGTTGCACCAGGTCGGCGGCGTGGGTGGCGGCGGCGAGATTGACGCGACCGTCCTCGGCCAGCATGTCGAGGGTCTCGGCCAGTACCGCATCGGCGCCGTCGGCGATCCGGGCACGCACCCGATCGACCGCCCAGGCCAGGTTGACCGCGGTCGGTCGGGCCGCGGCGATCCGGTCGGCCTCGGCCTGCACGGCGGCCACATCGACCACGCCGGCGATCGTGTGCGCTCGGGTCGCGATGACCACTCCGAACGCGCCCGCGATACCGATCGCCGGTGCACCACGGATGGCGAGGGTGGCGATCGCGTCGATGATCTTGTCGACGGTACTCAGCCGCAGCTCGCGCACCTCGTGCGGCAGTCCGCGCTGGTCGATGGTGACGAGCGCACCGTCGTCCCAGATCAGGGAACTGTCGTCCATTCGGTTGTCCTCACTGCGTGGCATTTTCCGGCTCGTAAACGGTATCCGACCTGGTCGGGGCGCAGTCTCCTGGGCCTGTACTGAGCGGACACGCTTCGCCCGACGGTCGCGTGCGCTGCGGCACCTGGCGGCGCGCACGGTGATTCCGCGGGTGTTGACCGGGAGCTGTGGGCCAAGGTCGGCGAGCAGCTCGAATCTGGCTGACTGCCAGGGAATTACGCGCAGCAACGGCCGGGGAGAGCTGTCCGGTGGACGGCATGGGCGCGCACTGGCGCTGGCACCCCGACTACTGGTGGCCGATGGGCCGGCCAGTGCGCTGGATGTATCGGCGCAGGCGCGGGTGCTCGATCTGTCAGCCGACCTGCGTGCCTAATGCGGCTTCGCCGGCCTGTTCATCAGTCACGATCGGGCCGTTGTGCACCAGGTCGCAGACCGGGTTGTGGTGCGGCAGGGCCGGATCGTCGAAACCGGCGAGGTAGGTGCCGTGTTCGCCGCACCGGCCCAGGAGTACACCCGCCGCCTGCTCGATGCGGTGCCCGCTCCCGATCCTTCGACGGCTCGCCGTCAGCGGGACGGATCCGCGGCGACCGCGCTACAGCGCGTCGGGGCCTGACGTGGACGAGCCGCCGGAAAGGGGACCGGCGGCTCGTCGACACACGTAGATCAGTGATGGCCGGGGCGGCGCTGTTCACGCCGATCGTCCTGGCCTGCTCGCGTCATGCCTTGCGAGTCCTCGCCCATCTGGTCCTGCCGCTGTTGCTGCTGCTGCCGCGGCATCTGCTTGGGTTTCTTAGGCGCTTTCTTAGACTTGTCAGCCATCTCCACACGGTCCTTTCCGAGGGATAGTGTTTCGCCTAACGCGCCTACGATAACCAGCACAATTGCACTCCGGTAGAGGTGCGCGAAAAATGGCATTCCGACCAGGGAATTCGCGGCGTGTCGATATCCGCCGATGAATTCTCGAACATTATTTGCCAACGCATGAATTGCGAGAATTCAGTGATCTGACCGCGAATTCAGGTCGTCCGCCAGGCCGCGACCAGTTCGTCTGGGCCCCACCAGTTCGCGACGGGGGCGTTGTCGGTGATTCCGGAACGGGATACCGCGACGAGCGGTGTGTCGGGAGTTGTGCCGGGGATGGCGAGGACGGCGCGGGTGAGGGCGTCGTAGTCGTGGTGGTCGAACGGGTGGTTCTCGAGCCATTTGATCGAGCCGACGAAGTGTACGGCTTTCGCGACGGGGGCGCGGTCGGTGCCGACGAGGTCGATCTCGGGGTTGTTGGCGCGGTTCCACCAGCCGCCGATTTCTTCGGTATCCGGCCAGTTCTGGTCGGGCATCAGGCGGAGCAGGGATGCGCGGATCAAGGGTTCGACGGCTCGGCCGCGCCACGATGTCCAGGATCGTTCGATCCGGGACAGCGCGAGGTCGCCGCGGCCGCGTTCGACCAGGGGGATGCCGCGTTCCAGGAAGGCCAGCCAGAAGCGCAGGTAGGAGTCGGTGATTCGGTAGCGTTTGTTCTTGGTGTCGGCGATGGTCGACAGGGGGAGGTCGGCGGCCACTATTCGCTTGTCCTGCAAGGTTTTCAGCAGCGGGTTGAGGGTGCCCGCCGGCAGTGTCCCGGTGGAGCCCGCCTGGGCGGCGATGGCGCCGAACGTGCGTTCGCCGCTACCGATTGCCTGCAGGACGGCGCGGGAGCGAGTGCCCTCCGGGAATTCGCCGAGTAAGGACAGCTCGCCGGCGACAAGGAGCGGCGACAGCGGGTCCGCCGTGGCTTCGCGGAGGAAGTCGAGCCGATCCATGCCTGGGCGCCACGAGGTCAGAATCTGCGGGAAGCCGCCGGTGATGAGGCGGGCGTCGACCGCGGCGGCCGCGTCGAGGCCGGTCATTGTCTGCACGTCCGCCACGTCGAGCGGGTCGACGGTCATTTTGGTGGCACGGCCGAAGAACGGGCGGTCGCGGGCGCCCAGCGCTTCCATAACCGAGATATCGCTGCCGACCAGGATCAGCAGGACGGGTTTGCGGGACAAGTCGCGGTCCCACACGGTCTGCAGCGCGCCTTCGAACTCGTGATCTTGTTCGACGAGCCACGGGACTTCGTCGATGACAGCGATCGAAGGGCGATCGCCAGGCGCCGCGATCGCGAGGGTTCGCAACGCCTGGTTCCAGTCGACAGCGGGCATCCCACGGACCATTGCCGCGTCGGGGGAGTCGATGCGGCTCGCGGTCTCGACGAAGTCGGCGCGCTCGGCTACGGGGTTTCGACCGCGCGTTGCCTGGAACACGCTGTAGGGGGTGCCCGATCGGTCGCAGAATTCCTGCACGAGGCGTGATTTGCCGACCCGGCGACATCCGGTGACTATCACCGCGCGACCGGGCGTACCCGCTTCGCCACCGGTGACTGAGGCGAGTTGACCGGTGAGAAGGTTGAGGTCATGGGCTCGGCCGATGAACTCCATGGCTGCACCTAACTAAGATGTCATCTTACTAAGATTAGATCTTAGTTTAGGGCACTCAGTGCGACAGCGGTAGGAACTCGACGATGGTGCTGTCGGTGGCTTCCGGGGGAACGATGACCAGGCCGTCTCGGTCGATCAGGCCGGCGAGGTGGGCGGTGCGGACGGAGGCGTCGCCGGTGTAGCCGCCTTCGGGGGCGTAGCGGGCGGGGGTGATTCGCTGGATGGGGCCTGCGATTTCGGCGGCGTTGTGCAGGGGGCCGCGGATGGAGCGGGGTGGGGGAGCCGCGGTGCGGCCCGCGACGATCGAGGGGGTGAGGGCCAGGAGGACGGCGATGGCGGCGAAGGGGTTGCCGGGGAGGCCGAGAATGGTTGGGCCGGTAGGGAGTTCGGCTACGACTGTCGAACCGCCCGGGCGCATGGCCAATCTCGGGACCACGATGCGGGCTTCGGCGCGGGCGATCGCGGTGCGCAGTTGGTCGGCTGCGCCGCCGCCGGTCGCGCCGACGACGACCAGGAGGTCGAAACCGGCTGTGGCGGTGAGCATCTCGTCGAAACCATGGGCGGTGTCACGGAGGTGGACGCGGTCGACGACGTGGACGCCGAGGCCGGCGAGGATGTCGGGGAGTACCGGGCCGATCGAGTCGCGGGTCTGGCCGGTTTGCAGGGGGCCGGTGCTGCGGATCTCGTCGCCGGTCATCACGATGCGGGCGCGGACGGGGCCGCGGACCAGGCCCGAGGTGACCTCTACCGAGGCGGCCGCCGAGCGGAGCGCGGTGGTGACGCGGGTGCCCGCGGGAGCGAGGAGGTCGCCGACCATCTGGTCCTCGCCGCGTCGGCGGACATCGCTGCGGAGCGGGGTGTCGGGGAGGCGGGTGAGGTCGTCGCCGGTGATCGCGGCGAACTCGTCGCGCAGGACCGAGGTGGTGCCGTCGGGGACGTGGGCGCCGGTGGCGATCCGGACGGCCTCGCCGGGCAGCAGGCCGACCGGTCTGGCCCCGCCGGCGAAGCCGATGTCGCGGCGCAGCTGCCAGGGGCCGTCGCCGCACACGGCGTAGCCGTCCATCGCGGACACGTCGAAGCGGGGGAGGGCGCCCGCGGCGATGATCGGTGCGGCGAGCGTGGCGCCGGCGACCTCGCCCAGTTGGGCCTCGTAGGTGACCAATGGGGTCAGGTCGGTGACGAGGCGCGCCCTGGCTTCGGTGAGGTCGAGCCGGGTCGCCGGGCGGGCGGCCATCGTCTCGCGGGCGCGGCGGACCTCTTCCTCGGTGTCGCAGTCACCGGTGCCGGGCAGCTCGACCGAGGTCGTCTCGGTGGGCACGATCGCCTTCATCGGCTGGTTCACCAGGGAATCGAGCCCGGCCAGCGCGGCCGCGAGGGCGGAGCGCCGCCAGACGCCGACGAGATACTGGGGACGCCCGGAGCTATCGATCGCGAAGACCGCGTCGGTGGTGGATTCGGCTGCCCGGCGCAGCAATTCGTGCACGGTGCCTGCGGTGAGGAACGGCATGTCCGCGGCGAGCACCACGATCCAGGGCGCCGAACCGGGACCGAGCGCGCTCAGACCGGTGCCGATCGCCGCGACCGGACCCGAACCGGGCGGCACCTCACGGACCTGCTGAATCCGGGCAGCCAACTCCGGCCGATGCGGCCCGACCACCACGATCTCGCCACAGTCACGGACCGAGTCCAGCGCTGTGTCGAGCATCGACCTGCCGCCGATCACGATCGCGGGCTTGTCGACGCCGCCCATCCGGCTGGCTCGCCCACCCGCGAGCACGATCGCGTCGGCGGCGGTCATCGGCTGGTTCGGCGTTGGGTGATCGGCACAAATGTCATGCTAGCGGGGCGTGACGTCGATGCTCGAGCGCCGGGTTCGGCGCGCGAGGCTGATCGTGGAGCGGTCGGGTGGTCGTCACGGCCGTCGTGCCGGGGCCGAGGATTACAGCCGCGCCGTGCGGAGGTCTACCCGGCCGTCGGCGATCGGGACGCCCTCTTCGGCGAGAAGGCGCAGTTGGCGGTTGGCGAGGTGGGGCGACGGACGGCCGGACGCGCCGATGACCCGGTGCCAGGGGAGGTCGGCGGAATCGGTGCGCATGATCCAGCCGACGGTGCGGGCGGAGGACAGGCCCGCGGCGTGGGCGATGTCGCCGTAGGTGGCGACGCGGCCGGGCGGGATCGCGGCGACCAGCGCGCGGACCCGTTCGACCTGTTCCTCCGTGGTGGCCGCCATCGCCGGCTACAGGGCCGCGGCGATCAGGGCGGCGGCTTCGGCGGGCCGCGCCTGGGCGACCATGTGATCGCAGTCCCAGACTTCGACGGTGAGCCGGTCGCCGAGGTGGGCGGACAGCGCGGCCAGGAAGTCACCGGTGACGTACGGCGGCTGTACCTTCGCCGCTCGCACGAGCACGGTCGGCAGATCGGCGGGCGGCAGCACGAACGGCCGCGCCAGCTGACCCCAGTAGGAGGTGATCGCCGGCTGGAAGATCCGCCAGCCGACCCGGCCGCCTTCGGTGGGCACCAGGTGCTCGGCCAGCTCGCGCTCGAGGGCCGCCGGGTCCACCTCGTCGGGACCCCAGGCGCTGTGCTGCTTGTCCGACCTGGCCTCGGCGATGTCGGTGTAGTCGGGGGAGGACAGGTTGGCGAGCGCGACCTGCTCGATCAGCTTGGGATCGATGCCGATCGCGGGGTCGAGCAGGACCAGCGCCCGCACCAGGTCGGGATGCCGCCGGGCCAGGTGGATGCCCGCCGCGCCGCCGAAGGAGTGCCCGGCCACGACGACCGGGCCGTCGGTCTCGGCGCGCAGCAGCGTAGCGAGGTCGTCGACGATCGTCTCGAAATCCCAGGGCGGGAGCGAGCTGGATCGGCCGTGTCCGCGCAGGTCGGGGGCGATTACCCGGGCCTGGGGGAGGTGCTCGGTGGCGAGGGTTTCCCAACGGTTGCCGTGGCCGGTGAGACCGTGCAGGGCGAGGACGACGGGGCCGTCGGCGGGGCCGAAACGGTGCACATGAAGCGAGGACACGACAGCCATTCTGGCCGGTCGCGCGCGGTCGCGCAGCGTGTCTCCCCGGCAGGGGAGTGCTGGCGTGTCGTACTGGTCTGTTGCAATAGCCGACGTGGTGCGATCGGATAGCTCGGTGCGACTCGTGCGCCGGACGACGCGGGCGCCCCGGCCGCGGGCCTGGGGCGCCCCTGTTCGCGCGCTGTTCGCCGAGCAGGCCCAGCCCGCGCCACCACGGCCGGGCTGGCTGCCGTGGCAGGTTCTCGGCGGGCCGGGCACCGGGAAGACCGCCCTGCTCGTCGACCTGGTGACCGCGCGGATCACCGACGGCGCCGACCCCGCATCGATCCTGGTCCTGACCCACACCAAACAGGCCGCAGTGGCACTGCGCGACGCGATCACCACTCAGCTCGGCCCGCACGCCGGCGGCATTCCCGGCGCCAGCAGGGAACCGATGGTGCGGACGCTGCACTCCTACGCGTTCTCGGTGCTGCGCCGCCACGCCGACCTGCACGGCAACCCGCCGCCCCGGCTGCTCACCGGCGCGGAACAGGACGCGGTGCTGCGCGAGATGCTGCGCGGCGACCTCGCCGACATCGAGGCGGGCGCGCGCGGTCTGTGGCCGCCACGGCTGCAACCCGCGCTGGCGCTGGGCGGGTTCGCCGAACAACTCCGCGACCTGATGTTGCGGGCCACCGAACGCGGGCTCGGCCCCGAAGACCTGATGGCGCTGGGCCGCGAACACGACAACGACGCCTGGGTGGCGGCGGGCCGGTTCTTCCAGCGCTACGAAGAGGCGTCGATGCTGCGCTGGTCGGTCGGCGTCGCGGCGCCGGAGGCGACAGCGCCCGCCCTCGACGCGGCCGAGCTGGTCGGCGCCGCCCTCGACGCGCTGGCCGGCGACCGGAACCTGCTGGCCGGCGAACGCGACCGGATTCGCTCTCTGCTCGTCGACGACGCCCAGCATCTCGACCCGCAGGCCGCGACCCTGGTGCGGGCCATCGGCAGCGGCAGCGCGAGCACGGTGATCACGGGGGACCCGGATCAGAGCGTCTTCACCTTCCGTGGCGCCGATTCGCGCTTCCTGGCCGACATCGACACGGTGCCGCAGCGGCGCATCATCTTGCGGCACAACCATCGCAGTGGTGCGCCGATCCGTCTCGCCACCGCCCGGATCGCGGCGCGGTTGCCGGGCAGCGCGCGTCATCGGGTGCTGCCCGGGCAGGAGACACAGCCGCCGGAATCTCCTGACTCTCTAGGCGCGGAGGATGATTCGGCGATCAGTGGTGATATGCCGGAGCTGTTCGCGCACAGCGGTCCGGATCTCGAGGCGCGCGGCGAGCCGGACCAGACCGATGCGACCGAGGTCGACGAGTCGAGCGTGCGGGTTCGCGTGCTGTCGACGGCGGCCAAGGAGGCGGCGCTCATCGCCGACCATCTGCGCCGGGCGCACCTGACCGACGGGATTCCGTGGTCGTCGATGGCGGTGATCGTGCGGTCGGTGCCGCTCTCGCTCGCACCGCTACGGCGGGCACTGCTGGCGGCCGGTGTGCCGGTGCGCAGGCCCGCGGTGGCCGAGCCGCTCGCGCGCAGGCGGGGCGCGGCGTGGATGGTGCTGGCCCTGCGGGTGCTGCTGGCGGGTGATCCGTCGCGGCCGGGATCGCGCCGGGCGATCGATGCCATGTTCTCGCCGGAAGACGCGATGGATCTGCTGGCCGGGCCGCTCGGCGGCGCCGACCAGATCGCGCTGCGCCGGCTGCGTCGCGGTGTCCGGCGCACGGTCCTCGACCTGGAACGTACCGGTGCGCTGGCCGCCGCCGACCCGTACGCCGACGCTTCCGACCAATTCCTGCTGTGGGACGCGGCGGCGCCGCCACCGGAAATGCCGGAAATGCCGGAGCCGGAACCGAACCCGATCGATGACGAATGGCTGCCGCCGGAACCCGACCCCGACGACCCGCTGCGCCCCGACCCCGAACCCGACTGGGACATCGCCGAACGCCTGCCCGACGACATCGACATCCTCGACGCCGAAACCCTGCCTGCCGCACCGCCGGTCGACAGGGGGCCGCCACGGCCGGAACCGGAACCGCCCGCGGTGCCGCTGATCGACCAGTCCTCGGCGGAGGTGCTGCGCGACCTGATCGTCGGCATCGGCGAGGAACGTCTGCTCGACGGACTCACCGAAGTGGAGGCCGCGCCGCTGCAGCGCGTGCTCCGCGCCGTGCGCAAGGCCAGACAGACCCAGGCCAGGGGGCAGGGTCTCGAAGACGTGCTGTGGACGCTGTGGACCAGCTCGCGGCTGGAGCGGCGCTGGTTCCGCCAGTCCCGCCGGGGTGGTGCCGCCGGTATGCAGGCCGACCGTGACCTCGACGCGGCCGTCGAATTGTTCGACGCCGCAGCGGCGTACGTCGACCGGCTGCCAAGGGCCAGCATCGAGGGTTTCGTCGAATACCTGCTGCACCAGCAGATTCCGCAGCAGGGCAGGCCGCTGACCGCCGAGGGCGAAGCGGTGTCGCTGCTCAGCGCGCACGCGGCGGCCGGGCGGGAATGGGATGTGGTGGCGGTGGCCGCTGTGCAGGAGGGCATCTGGCCCAACCCGCGCGCCAGGGGCACCCTGTTGCACACCGAGGACCTCGTCGACCTGGTCGCCGGTGTCGATCCCGGCGCGACGACGAGCCGGGCCGCACCGATCCTCGCCGAGGAACGCAGACTGCTGCTGGTGGCGTGCAGCAGGGCGCGGCGCTCGCTGCTGGTCACCGCGGTCGAATCCGCGGCCGGGGATCAGGATCTCGTGCCGTCGCGGTTCCTCACCGAACTGCTCGGCGACGACGATGCAGGCGAACCCGGCGCGCTGCCCGTCGCCGATCCCGGCCGGGCGCTGGTGATGCACGCGCTCGTCGCCGAATTACGCGGTGTGGTCTGCGATCCCACCACCGCACCCGACCGGCGCGACCGGGCCGCCCATCAACTGGCCCGGCTCGCCGACGCCGGTGTCCCCGGCACCGACCCCGGCGACTGGTACGGCACCGCGGAGCTCAGTTCCGACCGGGAACTGTGGGACGACGACGATTCCCCGATCGGGCTGTCCCCGTCGACGGTCGAGCTGCTGCGCACCTGCCCGCTGCGCTGGGCACTGGAACGTCACGGCGGCACCGACGGCGACAACCCGCATGCCGTCAAGGGCAACCTCGTGCACACGCTGGTGCAGGCGCTGGCCGGTGAGGTGCCGGAGGCGCAGGTCCGCGCCGCGCTCGACCAAGCGTGGACGACGGTCGACCCGGCCACCGGCTGGCATTCCCGGCAGGAACTGCGCCGCACCGAGGCGATGCTGGAGACCTTCCTCGCCTGGGTGCGCACCACCCGCGGCGAACTCACCCAGGCCGGTGTCGAGGTACCGGTGGACTGCGTGCTCCCCGCGCGAGCGGACGACGAACGCGCCGTGCGGATCCGCGGCCGCATCGACCGGCTGGAACGCGATGCGCAGGGCCGGTTCGTGATCGTCGACGTGAAGACCGGCAAGACACCGGTCAGCGCGAAGGCTGTCGCCGATCATGCCCAGCTGGCCACCTACCAGGTGGCGGCCGCCCACGGCGCGCTCGACGAGGAGGAGCCCGCCGGGCCGTCGTCCGTCGGAGATCCCGGTGGCGCGCGGCTGGTTTATGTCGCCAAGCCGCACAACAAGACCGGCGCCACCGAACGCGCCCAGACGGCCCTGGACGCGGAGGGTCTCGAGACCTGGCGCACCACGATCCACGATGCCGCCGCCGCCACGCGCGGGCCCGGATACCTCGCTGTGCGCAACGACGGGTGCAGGCACTGTCCCGTTGCGGGCAGTTGCCCGGTGCAGGACACCGGACGGCAGGTGACCGACGAGTGAGCGGCGTGCGCGTCACCCCGGAACGGCTGGCCGACGCGCTCGGTCTGCCGCCACCGACCGCCGAACAGGCCGCGGTCATCGCCGCGCCGCCGGGACCGACGCTGGTGGTGGCGGGCGCGGGTGCGGGCAAGACCGAGACGATGGCCGCGCGGGTGGTGTGGATGGTGGCCAATCAGCTGGTGGCACCCGATGAAGTACTCGGTCTCACCTTCACCCGAAAAGCTGCCCAGCAGTTGACTTCCCGCATCCGTACGCGCCTGGCCCGATTAGCCGGTGCGCCGCTGGTGCGCGAGGTCGACCCGACCGGTGCGCTGCGCACGCTGATCTCCGGCGCCGAACCCGAGATCAGCACCTATCACTCGTACGCGGGCAGACTGCTCACCGCGCACGGTCTGCTGCTGCCCGTCGAGCCGTCGGCCGCGCTGCTGACCCAGACCCAGCTGTGGCAGCTCGCGCACGAGGTGGTGCGGTCCTGGGACGGCGACCTCGACACCGACCGCACGCCGGTATCGGTGACCGAGGCGGTCCTCGCGCTGTCCGGGCAGCTCGCCGAGCACCTGGTGGAACCGGAACAGCTGGCCGAGGCGCACGCGGAGCTGGAGAAGCTCGTCTACACCCTGCCCGCCGGTCCGCGGCAGCGTGGCGGGCCGAGTAGAACGCTGACTGCGGTGGTGGACGCGCAACGTGAGCGAGTGGCGCTGCTGCCGCTGGTCCGTCAGCTCGCCGAAGCGCTGAACCGGCGCGGTGCACTGGATTTCGGCTCGCAGATGTCCCTGGCAGCGCAGCTGGCGGTCGACCATCCGGAGGTCGCCGCCGCCGAACGCGCCCGGTTCAAGTTGGTCCTGCTGGATGAATACCAGGACACCGGCCATGCCCAGCGAGTGCTGCTGTCCGCGCTGTTCGGCAACGCCGACGCCGTCCGACAGGATCGGCCCCGCCCGGTGCGCGTGCGTGGCCGTGCGCCGACCGCCCCGGCGGCGGAGGCCGACATGTTGTGGGGCCCGGCGGATCACCTCGGCTCGGCGGCACGATCCGACCCGCTCACCAGCGAGCGTGGCGGCGATACCCTCGCCGTGACAGCGGTTGGTGACCCGATGCAATCGATCTACGGATGGCGTGGCGCCTCGGCCGCCAACCTCCCGCGCTTCGCGACTGATTTCCCCACTGCGCCAGGTGTTCCCGCGCCGATCCTGCCGCTGCTGACCAGCTGGCGGAACCCACCGGAAGCACTCGCTCTGGCGAATTTGGTCGCCGATCCGCTGCGACTGCGAGCCAAGGCGGCTGGCGGCGCGACGGTGGACGCGCTGCGGGCCAAACCCGAAGCGCATCCAGGAACAGTGGAGCTGGCACTCACCGAAACCGTTGCCCAGGAACGTGACTGGATCGCCGAGCGGATCGCGCGGGAATGGGCGACGGCGCGGGAGGCCGAGCAGCCGCCGCCGACATCGGCGGTGCTGATCCGGCGTAATGCGGACGCGGCACCGATCGCGGAGGCCTTGCGTGAACAAGGGCTCCCGGTCGAAATCGTCGGTCTCGGTGGGCTGCTGGCGACACCGGAGGTCGCCGATATCGTCGCCACCCTGCGGTTGATCGCCGAACCCGGCACCGGCAGCGCCGCGATCCGCATCCTCACCGGCGCGCGCTGGCGGCTCGGCGTGGCCGATCTGGCCGCCCTGGCCCGGCGCGCGCGAATGCTGTCGATCGGCAGCCTGTCCGGTGACGCGTCCAACGCCATCACCGACGCGGCCGGGCTGGCGACGGCATTGCGTGAGGTCGCGCCGGAACCCACCGAGCAGGCAGGTCTGGCCGACGCCATCGCCGATCCGGGTGCGCCCGACCAGTATTCGGAGGCGGGGTTCACCCGCATCGTCGCACTCGGCGAGGAGCTGGCCGCGCTGCGCGAACGCAGCGGGCAGCCGCTGGTCGAGCTCGTCGCCGATGTCGAACGCAGCATCGGCGTCGGCGTGGAGACCCAGGCCAGACGCGCCATCGCCGGCGGCGGCGCCGGCCGCGAGCACCTCGACGCCTTCGCCGAGGTGGTGGCCGGATACGCGGCCGACTCGCGGGCGTCGCTGAGTGGCCTGCTGGCCTTCTTCACGGCCGCCGAATCGGTCGAAAACGGTTTGGAGCCGGGCGAAGTGGAGGTCGCGCGCGATCGCGTGCAGGTGCTCACCGTGCACGCGGCCAAGGGGCTGGAATGGGAGGTCGTCGCGGTACCGCACGTGAGCGCGTCGGTGTTTCCGTCGACGACCGCACTGAGCACCTGGCTCGGCGCGCTCACCGAACTGCCCACCGCCCTGCGCGGCGACCGCGCCCAGCCCGACGCGTCCGAGGGCGTGCCCGTCCTCGACCTGAGCCGGGTGGGTGATCGTGCCGAACTCGAGCACGCCATCGCCGATCACAAGGACGCGCTCAAGAGCCGCCGGCTCGACGAGGAACGCAGGCTGTTCTACGTGGCCCTCACCAGAACCGAACGGGTGCTGCTGGTTTCGGCCTACTACTGGCCCGAGACCGGCACCGCGCAGAAGGGGCCGTCGGAGTTCCTGCTCGAACTGAAACAGGCCAACGAGGACCCCGGCAGCGCGGCCTTCGGTGTCGCCACCATCGCCCGCTGGGACGACCAGCCGCCGCCCGACGCCGTCAACCCGTTCGCCGACAACCCGCCCACCGCGCAGTGGCCGCGCGACCCGCTCGGCGGTCGCCGCGACCCGATCGAACAGGGCGCCGCGCTCGTCCGCGAGGCGCTCGAACAGTTGCGCTCCCGGCCGGCCGATCCCGAGGCGGACGACGAAGACGACCCGGAGGGCTGGGCCACCGACGTCGACGCCCTGCTCGCCGAATTCACCGCGGCCGAACTGGCCGAACAACAGGTGGAGCTGCCCGGCCAGCTGCCCGCCACCGCGCTCGTCGAACTACGTGCCGACCCCACCCGCCTGGCGGCCCGCCTGCGTCGCCCACTGCCGTACCCGCCGAACCCGATGGCCCGGCGCGGCACGGCCTTTCACGCCTGGGTGCAGTCCTGGTTCGGCACCGAACAGCTGCTCGGCCTCGACGAATTGCCCGGCGCCGCCGACAGCACGGCCGAAATGGGCCGCGCCGACCAGGAACTCGCCGCCATGCAGGCCGCGTTCCGGCGGTCGCCGTGGGCGCACCGCAACCCCATCGACGTCGAGGTGCCGTTCGAGACCAGCATCGCGGGCACCGTCATCCGCGGCCGGATGGACGCCGTCTTCGCCGAATCCGGCGGCCGCTGGGTGGTGGTCGACTGGAAGACCGGCGCCGAACCCGGCCCCGCCGACGAAGCCGCCGTCGCCGTGCAGCTGGCCGTCTACCGCCTCGCCTGGGCCCGGCTGATGGCCGCCCGCACCGGCGCCACCGAGGACCAGATGCTCCAACAGGTCGGCGCGGCATTCCATTACGTCCGTTCCGGCCGCACCATCGCGCCCACCGACCTCGCGGGGCCGCAGGAACTCGAACAGCTCATCCGCGACGCTGCTCCGGCCCCGGATGTCGAATGAGCCCGCGGCGCGCGAACGCAGTAGGCTCCCGGATTGTGCCGGAGCCTGACGAAATCGGTGACGGGCCGAGCGAAAGGAGGGGGCGATGTTAGGGGATAAAGTCGGCCCGATCGGGCTCAGCAGCAGCCCTGACTACGCGCTGGTCGGTTTGTTGCGGATCCCCGCGACGCAGGCCAGTCCGTGGGTGTCGCTCACCCGCCGCGTCCTGTTCGCGATCGCCCTGCTGTTCGCCGCGGCGACCGTGGTGTACGTCGGCCGTGACGGCTACAACGACAACGCCGGCGGCGAGCTGTCGTTCCTCGACGCGATGTACTACGCCACCGTCTCGCTGTCGACCACCGGTTACGGCGACATCTCCCCGTACTCCCCGTCGGCGCGACTGATCAATACGATCGTCATCACCCCCCTGCGCATCCTGTTCCTGATCGTACTGGTCGGCACCACCCTCAGCGTGCTCACCGAACGGTCACGGCAGGCGTTCAAGATTCAGCGATGGAGGCACACCGTGCGCAATCACACCGTCGTCGTCGGCTACGGCACCAAGGGACGTACCGCGATCGACGCCATGCTCGGCGACGGGGTGCAGAAGTCCGAGATCGTGGTCGTCGACACCGACGCCGTGGCACTCGAGCATGCCGCGAACGCGGGCCTGGTCACCGTGCACGGCTCGGCCACCAAGTCCGATGTGCTGCGGCTGACCGGCGTGCAGCGGGCCGCCGCGGTCATCGTCGCCACCAATCGCGACGACACGGCCACACTGGTGACGCTCACCGCCCGCGAACTGAACAAGACGGCCAAGATCGTCGTCGCCATCCGTGAGGCCGAGAACACCCACCTGGTACGCCAGTCCGGCGCCGACTCGGTGGTCGTGTCCTCGGAGACCGCGGGCAGGCTGCTCGGCATCGCCACCACGACACCGTCCGTCGTGGAGGTCATGGAGGATCTGCTGACGCCCGAACAGGGGTTCGCGGTTGCCGAACGCGAGGTCGAACCGGGCGAGATCGGGGGATCGCCGCGGCATCTCAGCGACATCGTGCTCGGCGTGGTGCGCGGCGGCAACCTGATCCGGGTGGGTGAACCCGAGGTCGACGCGCTCGACGCGGGCGACAAACTGCTCTACATCCGGCGCAGCGCGAAGTAAGCCGGGACCGGGATAACGACTAGGCTCGCATTGTGTCGTTCCGACTGAAAGACGTTCCGCTGCTGTCGCGTTCCGCCATCGATCGAGCCGAGCACGTCCGGCTCGATCCCGAGGCCCTGCGTGAAGGCTGGGGTAAAGCGAAGGTCCTGCGTGTCGACGCGCGCGGGCGGGTTCGGGTCGAGAGCGCCGGTGTCGTCCTCGACGCTGCCGTCACGATCGCCGAACAGCCGGGTCCCGGCGCGGTCTTCCTCGGCGTCGCCGACGGCAGCCACCTGTGGGCCGTGCGCGAGCCCGAACTCGACGGAACGCTGAAGGACCTGCGGGCGCTCGGTGCTGTCGACGACTTCACCGCCGACCTGCTGGCCACGGCCTACGCGCTGCTGAACTGGCACGATCGTGCCGGTTACCACGGCGGCGACGGCACCTCGACCACCTCGGCGCGGGCGGGCTGGTCCCGGCTCACCACGGGCGGCGAGGAAGAGTTCCCGCGGATCGACCCCGCCATCATCTGCCTGGTGCACGACGGCGCCGACCGCGTGCTGCTTGCGCGTCAGCACAGCTGGCCCGCCACGATGTTCTCGCTGCTGGCGGGGTTCGTGGAGGCCGGTGAGTCGCTCGAGCATTGCGTCGAGCGCGAGATCCGCGAGGAAGTGGGCGTCGACGTGCGCGAGATCCACTACCTGGGCAGCCAGCCGTGGCCGTTCCCGCGCTCGCTGATGGTCGGCTTCGCTGCGGTCGGCGATCCGGCGCAGGAGCTGGTGTTCTCCGACGGCGAGATCGCCGAGGCGCACTGGTTCACCCGCGACGAGGTCAGGGCAGCGTTGGGGGCCGGAGACTGGTCGGCGCGGGAATCCGGTGCGCGGCTGCTGGTGCCAGGTTCGATCTCGATCGCGCGCACGATCATCGAATCCTGGGCTGAGTAATTGGAGCGCTGGCGCGCTCGAGTCGCGGCCCTTCCTGTCCCGCCGATCAGGCACCGTTGCTTGCTCCTTCGTCGCCTACGCAACGGCGCCTGATCGGCGGGACGGCCGCGACCGCCGCTGCGCGGCGGACTTCCTCGAGGTCGGGGCGTGGTGGGCGGGTCAGGCCAGGGCGGCGAGTGCCTGCTTGACCTGGGACAGCGACGGGTTGGTCGCGGTGGAACCGTCACGAAACTTGATCGTCGGGACGACGTGGTTGCCGTTGTTGACGCTGCCGACGAATTCGGCCGAAGCGGGGTCGTCCTCGATGTCGATCACCGTGTAGGTGATGCCCGCCTCGTCGAGCTGGGTCTTGAGGCGACGGCAATAGCCGCACCAGGTGGTCGAGTACATCGTCAGATCAGTGGTTGCTTCAGTCACGGGATGTGCAACGTCGGGGGAGCGCGTCGTGTTCCGGGCCGGCCTCTGCCCGCATCGGCGCGCCGTAATCCGAGGTACGGCGGCCATCGGGTCCGGTTGTCGGCGGGCGCTGTCATGATGGTGCCCGTGCCAGCACTCGATCTCACCGCCCTCGACCCGGAACAGGCCGCCGCGGTGCGGGCACCACGAGGACCGGTGTGCGTGCTAGCGGGCGCGGGTACCGGCAAGACCAGGACCATCACCCACCGGATCGCGCATCTGATCGCGGGCGGACACGTGAAGGCCGACCAGGTGCTGGCCGTGACGTTCACCGCCAGGGCGGCGGGGGAGATGCGCAACCGGCTGCGCACGATGGGACTCGGCGGCGAGGCCGGGCAGGTCCAGGCCCGCACCTTCCACGCCGCGGCGCTGCGGCAGCTGCGGTACTTCTGGCCGCAGGTCGTCGGTGACGTGCCGTGGCGGTTGCTCGACAGCAAGTTCCCCGTGGTCTCGCAGGCCGCGCACCGGGTGGGGCTCGGCACCTCCACCGAACTGATCCGCGATCTGCTCAGCGAGATCGAATGGGCCAAGGCGTCGCTGATCGCGCCCGAGGACTATCCGGCCGCCGCGGCGCGGCACCACCGCGACGCGCCGGTCGAGGTCACCAGGGTCGCCCAGGTCTACGCGGGCTACGAGTCGATGAAGACCTCCGCCGACGGCCTGCTGCTCGACTTCGACGATCTGCTGCTGCACACCGCGGCCGCGCTCGAGGACTATCCGGCCGTCGCCGACGAATTCCGTGGCCGCTACCGCAGCTTCGTCGTCGACGAGTACCAGGACGTCACCCCGTTGCAGCAGCGGGTGCTCGACGCGTGGCTGGGTGAACGCGACGATCTCACCGTCGTCGGCGATGCCAACCAGACCATCTACTCCTTCACCGGCGCCACCCCGAACTATCTGCTCGACTTCTCCCGCCGCTTCCCCGACGCCACCGTCATCCGGCTCGAACGCGACTACCGGTCGACACCGCAGGTGGTGTCGCTGGCCAACCGGGTGATCGGCGCCGCCCGCGGCCGCATCGCCGGGACCCGGCTCGCGCTGATCGGGCAGCGCCCCGACGGGCCGGAACCCGAATTCGCCGAATACCCCGACGTGCCCGCGGAAGCCGCGGCCGTCGCGGGCCGGATCAAGAAGCTGATCGCCGCGGGCACCCCCGCCGCCGAGATCGCCGTGCTCTACCGGATCAACGCCCAGTCCGAACCGTTCGAGCAGGCGCTCAACGCCCGCGATATCCCGTTCCAGGTGCGCGGTGGGGAAGGGTTCTTCCAGCGGCAGGAGGTGCGCCAGGCGATTCAGGCGCTGCGCCAGACCGATGCCCGCGACGACCTGCCCGACGAGGCGCGCAGCGGCGCCGAACTGATCACGCTGGTCCGAGCCGCGCTCGCCCCGGTGGGGCTCACCGCCGAGGAGCCGGCGGGCGCGCAGGCCAAGGAACGCTGGTCCTCGCTGCTGGCGCTGGTGCAGCTCACCGAGGAATTGGTCGGCCACGACGACGAGATCGACCTCACCGGGCTGCTGCGCGAACTCGCGACCCGCGCCGAGGCCAAGCATCCGCCGACCGTCGACGGCGTCACCCTGGCCTCGCTGCACGCGGCGAAAGGCCTGGAATGGGATGCCGTGTTCCTGGTCGGCGTCGCCGACGGCACCTTGCCGATCCAGCATGTCCTCGGCGACGACGGCAGCCCGTCCGATCAGGCGGCGCTGGAAGAGGAACGCAGGCTGCTCTATGTCGGCGTCACCCGGGCACGCGAGCATCTCGCCGTGTCCTGGGCGCTGGCCCGCGCCGAGGGCGGCAGGCGGGTGCGCAGGCGATCGCGGTTCCTCAACGGGCTGGTGCCCGACGACTCGCCCGCGTCGCGAATCGCCGCGACCGCGACCGGCCCGAAGGACACCGACGGCAAGCGCCCGCTGTGCCGGGTCTGCGCGAAGCCGCTGATCGGCACCTACGCCACCATGCTCGGCCGGTGCCGTCGCTGCCCGGCCGAGCTCGACCCTCAGCTACTCGAGGCGCTGCAGGCGTGGCGGGCGGAGAAGGCCGAGGTTCTGCGGGTGCGCGACTTCGTCGTCTTCACCGACACCACGCTCACCGCTATCGCCGAGCAGCTCCCCGCCGACGACGCGGCACTGGCGTCGATCGCCGGGATCGGCGCGAAGAAGATCGAACAGTACGGCGCCGACGTGCTCGCCATCGTCGCGTCACGGATGCGGGCTACGACACAAAACCGCAGGTAGAAAATAGGTTGTTCGGTTCTCGATCATTGCCTATGGTGGAGAACACGCACCGAGGGTCACTTCGGCGCGAGTTTCTATCAGCACACGAGTTCAGGAGGGAGGCAGTCAGATGAACAGCAACACCACGTTCGACGCGATGGGCAATCGCGTCCTGGTGAACGCATCCATGGTGTCCGCCTCCCGGGGGGTCCTCGCTCTGCAGGGGACCGGTCTGTCCGGCGTCGATACCAAAGCTGTGCCGATGACTGTCGTCCATCAGCACACCCCGATTCGTCTCCAGGACAAGCCCAGCGTGGGTTGGCAGCCGACGGCCATCGAGGCCCCGGCAGCACCGGCCGTCGATTTCGGATACGCACCCGAATTCGCCGGCGCAATCCGCCTCCGTGTCCACCCAGCGACCGTGATCAGGTCTCGACAGAGATGTCGAACTAGGTAGGGAACTCCTCCCAGACCTCCTGGCCACGGATCGCGAGAAGCGAAATCCGTGGCCATTTTCATTCGGCTCCTCAGCCGTTGGCACCGGGTTCGCACACCGAACGAACAACCGCTGCAAACGAGCTGAAGGAGAACGACGTGTTCACCGCCCAGGACTGGCCGTCGGCCACTACTGACGTGACATGCCGAACCGTGGCGTCCCTGCCCTGCCGGGCCGGAAACCCTGATCTGTGGTTCGCCGAGAGCCCGAACGACCTCGAGCAGGCCAAGCAACTGTGCGCGTCCTGCCCGATCCGCAAGGGCTGCCTGACCGCGGCCATCGACCGCGCCGAGCCGTGGGGTGTCTGGGGCGGTGAGATCTTCGACCAGGGTGTCGTGATCGCCCGCAAGCGCCCGCGTGGTCGCCCGCGCAAGGTCGCGATCCCGGCATGATCCCCGGAATGGGGTTGTACCGCAAGCGAACCGCTCACCGAGTCCTGGTGAGCGGTTCGTTTTGCATTGTGCGGTAGTCGCGTTCGCCGCCGCGGCCGCCGGACTACGACGCGCGTTCGGCCCGGAAGCCGGGGACCCAGGTGCGGACCAGATTCATGAAGCCGAGTTCGGCGTCGAGCTGGGCCAGGATGCCGACCGAGCCGCCGAGGACCCGGAAGACCATCAGGTACTCGGCCGGGAGTTGCAGTGCGCGTGCGGTTTTCATCTCGGGGCTGGTGAACTCCGAGGCCTTGCCCGCGACGCGCTGCATCCAGGCGCGGGTGAAGTGGAAGGTGTCGGTACGGATCGGGTCGCTGAACGGGCGCAGGTACGCCTCGATCTCCTCGTGGGTGACGGTGCGGCCGGGGATCACCCAGCCGTACTCGTAGAGCAGTTCGGTGAGCGCGGCGTGGTCCTCGGCGACGGCGAGGGCGAGCATCCGGCCGAGGATCTCGGGGAAGCCGTCGGGCATCGGCGCGCAGGCACCGAAGTCGAGGACCCCCAGCCTGCCGTCGGCCAGTACGAGGAAATTGCCAGGATGCGGATCGCTGTGCAGCAGGCCCGCGATTTCGGGCGACGAGAAGTGGAAGGTGCCCATCAGCTCGGCGATCCGATTGCGCTGTGCCCGTGTGCCTTCCGGATCGGCCGCGCCCGCCGCGATGAGCGCCGAGACCGGCGTGCCGTCGAGCCATT
The DNA here is from genome assembly GCF_042799895.1 of Nocardia sp. NPDC057663. NCBI lineage: Bacteria > Bacillati > Actinomycetota > Actinomycetes > Mycobacteriales > Nocardiaceae > Nocardia > Nocardia sp. NPDC057663. Next base: position 132,611 of record NZ_JBHVHX010000016.1, read on the forward strand.
CGGTGACGATGACCTTCGGCGCGCCCGCCACCACACGCGGCACCACGATCTGCGGATGCCCCTCGAACGCGGCGGCGAAGCGGCGCTGATTGGCGGCCTCGGTGCGGTAGTCGAGTTCTTCCTCGGTGCGCTCGGTGATCTCGGCCAGCAGCGGCTTCACATCGGCGCCGGGGATCACCGAGGAGAGCAGCCCGGTCATCCGCGACAGAGTCTTCAGATCGGCGCGCAGGGCCTCGTCAGCGCCGGGGTACTGCACCTTCACCGCGACAGGCCGCCCGTCCGACCACACCGCCCGGTGCACCTGGCCGATGCTGGCCGAGGCCGCCGGGGTGTCGTCGAAGGACTGGAAGCGGTCGCGCCACTTGGTGCCCAGCTGCTGGTCGAGCACCCGGTGGACGGTCTCGGCAGGCAGCGGCGGGGCAGCGGCCTGCAGTTTGGTGAGCGCCTCGCGGTAGTGCTCGCCGAACTCCTCCGGGACGGCGGCCTCCATCACGCTGAGCGCCTGACCGAACTTCATCGCGCCGCCCTTGAGCTCACCGAGCACGGTGAACAACTGCTCGGCGGCCTTCTGATTCAGCGTCGCGTTGATCTGCTGCTTGTCACCACCGACGAGCTTCTTACCGAACCCGACGGCGGCTCGTCCGGCGATGCCGAGCGGTATCTTGGCCAACTTGGCATTGCGGCTGGAACTGCGGCGCACGATCTCGGACACGCTACCCATCATGGCCGAACTTGCCCGCGATGTGCCATGGGAATGCTCACACCGGTCGGTGTAGGTCCTCATCGGCCCGTGCCCGACCCGGTGGCGGCGACGGTCCTGCACCCACAGTCCGGGTGCGGCGGCCAGGGCCGTCGCTGTACCTCGTGGGTGTCCAGATCCAATTCGACGGTGGCGTCGAGTGTGCCGGGCCGTCGTCGCGGCGAGCACGCGACAATCGCCTCCAGTTCGCCCATGGCCAGCGCGGTCGTCGCCGCGATTCCGGCGGGGGAGGCGTGCCCGGTGCGGCCGAGCAGCTGCGCCGCCAGATGCGGCCACTCGGCGTCGAATCCGGTGCGGGTCAGGTCGGCGCAGCGCAGGCAGCTCGTCTCGCCGGGCAGCACGAGCGGGCCGACCACGCCGACGCCGTCGCGCACCCGCACCTGCAGGTGCGGTATCCGGCGCAGCACCAGGTCCACCGACAGGCGGGGATCGACCATCAGGGCATCGGTGAGTACCACCAGATCGCCGCCTGCCCCGATCACGGTGTCGGGCCGGTACTCCCGCGACCGGACCGGACGACAACCCATGCGCCGCAATCCGATCGCCACCGCATCGGAGAGCGGGCCGAGTCCGTGCACGGTGACGGCGCGGATCCGGCCCTGTTTGCGTTCGGGTTGCAGCAGCAGTCCGGCCCGCTCGATCGCGGCGAGCAGGGCGATGGTGCGGTCGGGGGTGATCCCGAATTCCCCTGCGCGCCAGATGATCTGTGGCCTCGATTGCAATCCGTCGAGCAGTCGCAGGAAGGCGAGCACCGTGCCGGTGTCGAGTTCGGTGGTCTCCAGCAGCAGTGCGCGTTCGGGATCCCAGCCCAATTGCACTGTGCCCGACGGGCGGACCAGCGTGGTCACCCTGGGGTGGAGCATCGGTCCGCGCTGTGGCGTCGTGGTCGTCATGTCCCGAGTATCGGCATCCGGCCACGGCGGGCAGCCTGCCGAAAGCCGGGTTATCCACAGGCTTTCGGCGTGTCGGGTCGGTGCTGTCGACCTGTGGACAACTCGTGTCCCGCCGGTCGGCGCGGGGTTTCCGGCTGCGGAGGCGGCACGGAACCGTGTCGCGCCGGCACGATGCGCAGATTTTTCGCGGACCGGGCTCGAGGTGCGGATCAGGGACGGTCGGCGCCGGTATTCGGGTCGGTATCGGGATCGGACTTGCCGCGCTCGGCCTCGTCTCGTTCCCGCGCCTCGGTCTCGGCGAGCTGGGCCAGCGGGTCGTCGAATGCGCCGGTGCCGCCGCCGATCACCGAGTCGATGAAGCCGGCGGGAGAGTCCAGATCGCTGGAATCGGGCAGCAGATCGGGGTGCGCCCACACGCCGTCACGACGCTCGATGCCCGCATCGGTGGTCAGCCGGCGCCACAGCGCCGAGGCCTCGCGGACCTTGCGCGGGCGCAGTTCCAGACCGACCAGGGTGGCGAAGGTCTGCTCGGCGGGCCCGCCGCTCGCGCGACGGCGGCGCAGCGTCTCCGACAGCGCACCCGCACCCGGCAGGCGCTCACCGACGGCGTCGGTGACCACCACGTCGACCCAGCCCTCGATCAGCGCGAGCAGGGTCTCGAGGCGCTCGAGCGCCTGCTTCTGCTCGGGGGTGGTCTGCGGTTCGAACGTGCCCTGGGAGAGCAGTTCCTCGAGCTTGGACGGGTCGCTCAGCGACATCGGATCGATGTTCTGGGCGGCTTCCTCCAGCGCGGAGAAGTCCATCTTGATGCCGCGCGCGTAGCCCTCGACCGCGCCGAGTACCTGCTGACGCAGCCACGGCACATGCCCGAACAGCCGCTGGTGGGCGGCCTCCCTGGCCGCGAGGAACACCATGATCTCGCTCTCGGGCTGCTCGAGCCCCTCGCTGAACGCCGAGATCGCGGTCGGCAGCAGCGCCGCGGTGCCGGCCGGGCCCAGCGGGAGCCCGATATCGGTGGAGGTCAGCACCTCCTTGGCCAGCTGGCCGAGCGCCTGACCGAGCTGGGAACCGAACGCCAGCCCGCCCATCTGGCCGAGCATGCCGACCATCGGCCCGGCGAACTGCTTGGCCTCCTCCGGCAGCTGCGCGGTCCACATGCCCGAGATCTGCTCGGCCACCGGATCGCACAGGCGCTTCCAGGTGGGCAGGGTCTCTTCGATCCAGTCGTTGGCGGTCCACGCGACCGTCTTCGACGCGCCCGCGGGCAGCGTGGTGGCGCCGTCGAGCCACAGCTCGGCCAGGTGCGCCGCGTCGGCCACCGCGGAGGTCGTCTTCGCCGCGATCGGCGCGACGGTGGCGCCGAGCTGCTGGCGGGCCAGTCGCTTGGCCACGTCGTAGTTGACCGGGCCCGACTGCGCGCCGCCCGGTCCCGTCGCCTGGCCCATGCCGCTGATCATCTGCCCGAGCTGAGTCAGCATCTGACCCAGCTGCGACGGGTCGAAGCCGCCCGCGCCCGCCGCCCCGAACCCGAACGGATCGTTTCCGCCGGGACCGTTCGCCTCGTCGCGACGCTTGCCCGACTCGTCGTCGTCGCGGTTCGAGAAGCCGAAGGGGAGATCGCTCATACCTCTTACGTTACGCGGGACCCCGGGGCCCACGGTGTTCGCGCATCGCGAAATCGGGCGGGCGGCGCGCACGGCAAAAGCGTGCCACTCCCGTCGGTCACGGCGGGTGATCACTACTGTGGTCGGAGTGAATCGTCGGATCCTCACCCTGATCGTGGCCCTGGTACCCGTGCTCGTGCTCGGAGTCGTCGGCAGCGTGGTTACCGTGCCGTTCGTCGCGCTCGGCCCCGGCCCGACCTTCGACACCCTCGGCGTGGTCGACGGAAAGCAGGTGGTCGACGTCACGGGCGCGCCGCTGGATCCGACGAGCGGGCAGCTCAATATGACGACGGTCTCGGTGCGCGACGGGCTCAACCTGTTCGAGGCGTTCGGGTTTTGGGCCAGCGGTGAACACGGCCTCGTCCCGCGCGCCGAGGTGTACCCGCCGGGGGTGCCGCGCGAAGAGGTCGACAAGTCCAATCAGCAGGAATTCAAGGATTCCGAGAGCAATGCCGAGGTCGCGGCGCTGCACTTCCTGAAGATGCCGACGGTGGTGCTGGTGCGCGGACTCGGCGAGGAGGGCCCGGCCAAGGACGTGCTGCAGGTCGGCGACGAGCTGCTCAGCATCGACGGCATCCCGATCACCACACCCAAGGACGTGATCGACATCGTCGGCACCAAGGGCCCCGGCACCACGATCACGGTCGTCTACCGGCGCGGCGACGCCGAGCAGACCACGCCGATCACCCTCGGCGCCCGGCCCGACGACGCGTCGAAGGGCTATCTCGGCATCACGCCGGGCGAGGGCGGCCGCCCGCCCCTGCAGGTCGAGTTCAACCTCGCCGACATCGGCGGCCCGTCGGCGGGACTGATGTTCAGCCTGGCGCTGATCGACAAGCTCTCGCCCGGTGAGCTCAACGGCGGCCGGTTCGTCGCGGGCACCGGCACCATCGATCAGGAAGGCAAGGTCGGCCCGATCGGTGGCATCCAGTACAAGATGATCGCCGCCCGCGAGGCGGGCGCCGAGACATTCCTCGTCCCCGCCGACAACTGCAACGAGGCCCGTCAGCGCGCGCCGGAGGGCCTGCGGCTGGTGAAGGTCGACACCCTCGACAGCGCGGTGACCTCGCTGGCCGACATCGACGCGGGCCGCGAGGCCGTCAGCTGCGGCTGATCACTCCAGCGTGTGGTGCAGCGCCTCGACCAGGCCGGGCGCCAGATTCGGGTAGGTGCGCAGGTCGAGATCGCCGAAGCCGTCGTCGTCCTCGGGCCGGATCTGCAGCAGGCACAGTGACGTGCCCTGACGCAGCACCCCGGCGATGAGCCGCGCGTCGCGCCTGCCCGGATGGGCGTGCGCGGCGGCGCGACCGGCCGCATCGGCGGCATCGTCGTCGGCGAGCAGCGGGACGAGCGCCTCGTCGAGATCGCTCTCGGCGTCCGGCGGCAGCACCACGATCTCCTGGACCAGCACACAGCCCTCGACGGCGGGCGGCCAGGTGGTGGTGGCGAGGAATTCGTCGAGCGCCATCGACCCGCCGGTGATGTCGTCGGGGAAGGCTTCCTGCGCGATGGGGGTGAGCTCGCTGCCGTCGTCGAGCTGATCCTCGAGGCCGGGTTCGGCCGCGACCAGGTCGGCGGTCGGCACCAACGCGAACATCTGCGGCGGGTTACCCCAGCCCTCGGCGTCGGCGAACTCGACGACCTCGCGCACACAACGGGCGAGGACGGCTTCGGCGTGCTGGTCATCGGTCACCCGCCCATCCAATCATTTTCGGCCCAGGCGCCTGCACGGTGTCCGATTTCCGTAGAGTGGGCGCCAACGGTCCGGTCACGGACCAACCGCAACATCGGACTGCGGTGTCTGCGCCGATCACCGGCGCAGGGCACCGCCGGACCCTGGAGAGTGGCACCGTGGGCATGCGGCCCCCCACCGGCTTACCTTCGTTGTCCCGACGCAGCCGAGTGCTGCTGGTGACAGCAGTCGTTCTCGCGGCGCTGTTGCTGCTCGGGCCACGTCTCACCGACGCCTATACCAACTGGTTGTGGTTCGGCGAGGTCGGCTATCGCAGTGTCTATCTGGGCGTGCTGGTGACGCGGCTGACCCTGTTCGCCGTGGTCGCGCTGTTCGTCGGCCTCGTCGTGTGGGGCGCGCTGCTGCTGGCCTACCGGTCGCGGCCGGTGTTCGTGCCGGTCGCCGGACCCAACGACCCGATCGCGCGCTATCGCACCACCGTGATGAGCAAGCTGCGGCTGTTCGGCATCGGCATCCCGGTGCTGCTCGGCCTGCTGTCCGGGCTGGTGGCGCAGTCGAACTGGGCCACGGTGCAGATGTTCCTGCACGGTGGTGATTTCGGTCAGCAGGACCCGCAGTTCCACCTCGACGTCGGGTTCTACGCCTTCGATCTGCCGTTCTACCGGATGGTCCTGAACTGGCTGTTCGTCGCCGTGGTGATCGCGTTCTTCGCGAACCTGGTGACCCATTACGTGTTCGGCGGCCTGCGCCTGGCCGGGCGCGAGGGCACGCTGACCAGGGCCGCGCGCGTGCAGCTGGCCGTGCTCGCCGGAATCTTCGTGTTGCTCAAGGCGGTCGCGTACTGGTTCGACCGCTACGACCTGCTGTCGAGCACCCGCAAGGAGCCGACGTTCGGCGGTCCGTCGTTCACCGATATCAACGCGGTGCTGCCCGCCAAGCTGATCCTGCTCTCGATCGCGGTGATCTGCGCGATCGCGTTCTTCGCCGGCATCGTGCTGCGCGATCTGCGGGTGCCCGCGATGGCCGCCGCGCTGCTCGTGCTCTCGTCGATCCTGGTCGGCGCGGTGTGGCCGATGGTGGTCGAGCAGTTCTCGGTGCGTCCGAACGCGGCTGACAAGGAGAGCCCGTACATCGAACGCAACATCCTGGCTACGCGCCAGGCATACGGCATCACCGACGACAAGATCGACTATCAGGAATACAAGGGCGAGAGCACGAAGAACCCGTTCGAGGTGCCCGCCGACGCGGTGACCATCGGCAACGCCCGCCTGCTCGACCCGAACATCCTCTCGCCCACGTTCACTCAGCTCAAGCAGCTGAAGAACTTCTACGGCTTCCCCGAGTCGCTCGACATCGACCGCTACACCCTCAACGGCGACATGCAGGACTACATCGTCGCCGCGCGCGAGCTGCATCCGGAAGCGCTGTCGGGCAACCAGAAGGACTGGATCAACCAGCACACCGTCTACACCCATGGCAACGGCTTCGTCGCCGCGCCCGCCAACCGGGTGAACAAGCCGCAGTCCGACGCGCAGAGCGCGGCGGGCGGCAGCGATTCCGGCTATCCGCTGTTCATGGTGAGCGACCTGTTCACCAAGATCGACGACCAGCAGATCAAGGTCGACCAGCCGCGCATCTACTACGGCGAGCTGATCGCCCAGTCCGATCCCGACTACGCCATCGTCGGCGCCACCGACGGCCAGGCGCCGCGCGAATACGACTCCGACCAGGCCTCGTACACCTACGAGGGCAGCGGCGGCGTGCCGATCGGCAACTGGTTCAACCGGCTGGCCTTCGCGGCCAAGTACGCCGAGCGCAACATCCTGTTCTCCTCGGCGATCAGCGACGAGTCCAAGATCCTGTACAACCGCGGTCCGCGCGAGCGCGTGCAGAAGGTCGCGCCGTGGCTGACCACCGACGGCAATGCCTACCCGGCGGTCGTCGACCAGCGGATCGTCTGGATCGTCGACGCCTACACCACCCTCGACAAGTACCCCTACGCGCAGTCGACCTCGCTCGACGGCGCGGTCGAGGACAGCATCGACAAGAGGACCGGCCGGGTGATCCCGCGCAAGGAGGTCAGCTACATCCGCAACTCGGTGAAGGCGACCGTCGACGCCTACGACGGCACCGTCACCCTGTACGAGACCGACACCACCGACCCGGTGCTCAAGGCCTGGCGCGGGGTGTTCCCGAACGCGGTGAAGCCGGAGAGCGAGATCTCCCCGGAACTGCGGTCGCACTTCCGCTACCCCGAGGACCTGTTCAAGGTGCAGCGCGACATGCTGACCAAGTACCACGTGGACAACCCGCGTGAGTTCTTCACCAACAACGCGTTCTGGTCGGTGCCCAGCGATCCGACGATCGAGGGCGGCACGTTCAACCAGCCGCCGTACTACGTGCTGCTGGGCGATCCGAAGACCAACAAGCCGGTCTTCAGCCTGACCTCGGCGATGGTCGGCTACAACCGCCAGTTCCTGTCGGCCTACATCGCGGTGCGCTCGGACCCGGACAACTACGGCAAGTTCACCGTGCTGCAGTTGCCGACCGACTCCCAGACCCAGGGCCCACAGCAGACACAGAACTCGATGACCACCGCCGACGCGGTGTCACGGGAGAAGACGCTGCTGTCGAACTCGAACAAGATCCGCTACGGCAATCTGCTGACGCTGCCGGTGGCCGAGGGCGGCATCCTCTATGTCGAGCCGTTCTACAACGAACGCAACACCGGTTCGTCGACGTTCCCGCAGCTGCTGCGCGTGCTGGTGAGCTATCGCGACGCGGCGGGCAGCGTGAAGGTCGGCTACGCGGCGACGCTGGCCGAGGCACTGAACCAGGTCCTGCCGGGTTCGGGCTCGCTGGCTACGCCGTTCGGCGGTGACCCGGCGCTGAAGCCGAAGCCGGGTGCGACGCCACCGGTCGAGCAGGGCACCACGCCGCCGCAGGGCACGACCCCGCTGCCCGGGACGACGATCCCGCCGGGGTCCACCGGCCAGGAGGCCGCGGCCGCCGAGCTCAGCCGCAAGATCGAGGCGGTGCGCACGGCGATGCGGACGGGCAACTTCACCGATTTCGGTAAGGCGCTCGAGGAACTGGACGCCGCGGTGAAGGCGTACCAGGACGCGGGCGGCCGGTAGCCGTACCGAACAGCAAGAAAGGCCCCGCCGGATGGCGGGGCCTTTCTTGTGCAGGGGGAACGGTGGATCAGCCGCCGATCGAGGCGATCAGCGGGGCACTGGCGTTGAGCAGGTCCTGGTACTGACCGGCGACGCCGTACTGGTCGGCCAGGGCCTGGCCGGCGGCCTTGGCCTGGTCGACAGCGGTCTGGACTTCGGTCTCGGCGGGCAGCTCGACCGGCAGTTCGACGGCGGGCTCCTCGACCACGGCGGGCTCCGAGGTGCCGGCCTGCAGGTACTGGCCGCAGTGCGGCCACGCGCCGACGCCCTGGCTGGCGAGCACGTTCTCCGCGACGCGGATCTGCTCGTCCTTGCTGGCGTTGTGCGCCGAACCCTGGCCGCCGTTGGCAGCCCAGGTGCTCTGCGAGAACTGCAGGCCACCGTAGTAGCCGTTACCGGTGTTGATACCCCAGTTGCCGCCGCTCTCGCACTGGGCGACGCCGTCCCAGTTGTGGGACGCGGCCGAGGCGGTGCCGGTGGCCAGGCTGAACGGAACGGCAACCAGGGCGCCGGTGATGGCGGCGACGCCAAGGGCACGGGTGCGGAATTTCCGGGTCTCAGTCATGGGGGAGACGCTAACCTATAAATCCATGACAATCACGTCTTGATAACGAGGCAATTGTATGAATGAAATAGGTGTCTTATCAGTGTTTACGCTGCATAGCGCTGGGTAATACCCGGATTCTGGTCAGTCTGTTATTGCACCGTTATGTGCGTGAGATCACGCCGAAATAGTGACCCCGGTCACTGGATTTCCTCGCCTCGCGGCGGCGGTGAGGCGAAGGCTGACGATGAACCGCCATTTGGTGACACCCGTCACATCTTGGGCTTCCGCACTGCTCGGCGGTCCGCCGAAGATCGTGTCCAGCACCTCGAAAACCGCCGCTGACCTCACGATTTGGCATCCGCGCTAACCCGTGTGTAATGTTGTATTCACCGACGCGGGGTGGAGCAGCTCGGTAGCTCGCTGGGCTCATAACCCAGAGGTCGCAGGTTCAAATCCTGTCCCCGCTACAAACGAAAGGCCCGGAACCACCAGGTTCCGGGCCTTTCGTGTTGTCCGGTCGGGGAGCTCAGGCGTCGAGGTCGCTGGCGACCATTTCGGCGATCTTGTCCAGGGTGGGTTGGTCGTCGCTGGTGAGCACCACTTCGGCGCCCTGGCCCGCGCCGAGGGTCATGATCATCAGGGCCGAGCCCGCGTCGACCGGGTCGCCGCCGGTGAGCGCGATGGTGACGGGGACCCCTGCCGCGCCGACCGCCTCGGCGATCAGGGCGGCGGGGCGGGCGTGCAGGCCGATCGAGGAGCCGACGATGACGGTGGTGCTGGCCATGGGATATCTCCTTGTGTGCGAATGGATTACGCGGGAATGAGGACGGGGGATACGGACTGTTTGCGGGTGATTTCCTTGGCGAGGGTGACGCAGAATGCGGCGACGACGGTGCCGGCCAGCAACGACAGCACGAACCAGGCGAGATGCCCGATCGCGAAGAACACGAAGATGCCGCCGTGTGGCGCGCTCAGGGTCACGTCGGTGGCCATCACCAGGCCGCCGGTGACCGCGCCGCCGACCATCATCGACGGCAGCACCCGCAGCGGGTCGGCCGCGGCGAACGGGATCGCGCCCTCGGAGATGAACGAGGCGCCCAGCAGCCAGGCGGCCTTGCCGTTCTCCCGCTCGGCCTCGGTGTAGAGCCGCGGGCGCAGGGTGGTCGACAGGGCCATCGCCAGCGGCGGCACCATGCCCGCGGCCATCACCGCGGCCATGATCCGCAGCGTCGCGGTGTCGGTCACCGACAGGCCGACGGCGGCGAAGGAGTAGGCGGCCTTGTTGACGGGCCCGCCGAGGTCGAAGCACATCATCACGCCCAGGATGACACCGAGCGCGATCGCCGAGGTGCCGGACAGGCCGTTGAGCCAGTCGGTGAGCCCGCTCGTGACGGCGGCGAGCGGTTTGCCGAGCAGCACGAACATCGCGACGCCGACGATCAGCGACGCCAGCAGCGGAATGACCACCACCGGCATCAGGCCGCGCGCCCAGGCCGGCACCGGCAGTCTGCCGACCCACAGGGCGGCGAAACCGGCGACCAGACCGCCCACGAGGCCGCCGAGGAATCCGGCGCCGACGAACACCGCGATGGCGCCCGCGGTGAAACCCGGTGCCAGACCGGGCCGGTCGGCGATCGCGAAGGCGATATAGCCCGCCAGCGCCGGAACCAGGAAGCTGAACGCGAGCGAGCCGATCTGGAACAGCACAGCACCGAAGTAGGTGGCCAGGCCGCCGTCGGGCAGTCCGGGGATTCCTCCTGAACCGCGACACGGTCCTCCGGTGGGTTCCTGTTTCATCGAGTCGTGCTCCCCGGCTAAGCGGGGAGGCTTACCGTCTCTCCGCAGGCGTTTCGCCTCTCCGCCCGTCCGGCGGCGAGGATATTGATCGCTGCGTTCAGATCACGGTCGTGCACCGCCCCGCACGGGCAGGTCCATTCCCGGACCGACAACGGCTTCTTCCCATCTACTCGCGCGCATGTCGAACACGTCTGGCTCGACGGGAACCAACGGTCCACCTTGACGACCGTCCGCCCGTACCGGGCGGCTTTCTCCTGCACCAGGCGCAGGAACATGCCCCACCCGGCGTCGTGGACCGACTTCGCCAACCGTGTACGCGCGAGGCCCTTCACGCACAAGTCCTCGACATAGACCGCTTGGTTCTCGCGGACGATCGCCGTGGACTGCTTGTGCGCGAAATCGCGGCGCGAGTCGGCCACCTTCGCGTGAGCCTTGGCGACCCGCAGGCGTGCCTTGGCCCGGTTGTTGCTGCCCTTGCCCTTGCGGGACAGGGCCTGCTGCGCCTTGCGGAGTTTACGTTCGGCTCGCCGCAGAAACTTCGGGGAAGTGATGGTTTTGCCGTTCGACAAGACCGCGAACGTGGCCAGACCCAGATCGACACCCACCTCGGCGTCGATCTCAGGCAGCGGCTGATCGGTGGTCTCGACAACGAACGATGCAAAGTATCGTCCGGCCGCGTCCGTGACGACAGTCACCGACGACGGCTCGGACGGCAGGGATCGGGACCAACAAACCTTCACCTCGCCGATCTTCGGCAACCGTAGCTTCCCGCCCGCGATCACCTCGAAGCGTGCGTTGCGGGTGAACCGGATCGCCTGCTGGTTGTCGCGACGCGACCGGAACCGAGGCGCCCCCAACTTCGGTCCCTTTCGTTTCCCGGTAAGCGAGGCGAAGAAATTGCGGTAGGCGGTGTTCGCATCCGCGAGAGCTTGCTGCAACACCACCGACGACACCTCGGCCAGCCACGCCCGCTGCGGTGTCTTCTTGACCGAGGTGAGGGCTTTCGACAGTTGCGTGTCTGTCGGGCACGGCAATCCGTTCCGACGTGCCTGCTCGCGTGCGGCGATCGCGTCGTTGAACGCCACCCGCGCACACCCGAACGCCTGAGCCAGCGCGATCTGCTGGCCGGGCGTCGGGTAGACGCGGTACCGGTATCGGAGCTGCACCCCGGCAGCATAAGCATTGATTATAGCGAACTGCAATGCTGTTCGTACTGGCGGGAACTGTGTTTTCGTTCTTCACGCCCACTTGGTTTCGTCACCGAGTATCGGGTGTTCACCGACCGTCATCTCGAGCGGATGGAGGCGATCAAGCGGTCGGCGTGCACCGGATTCGGCGGGGCCCCGATCTCGGTTCTGCGGCACTACGTTGAGCAGCAGGGTCGTCCTGTCTAGGTGTTGTGGGCCATGACGTTGTTGATGCCAGGCCAGAGATGAGCTGAGGGGACAGGTCTCCCTGGCGGGCCTCCCGCGTGTGCCTTCACCCCTGGTCTGAAGGCGGAGCGCTGGGCTACATCCCGGTAGCGATGGTGCCCGTGGTCACAGCGAAGTGCGGCGAGTGGCAGGTATCACCAGGGAAATCACTGCAGGTCAACGGATTTCGCGCAGGCCGTCACGCTGCTGTTACGTGGCTCTGCGGTGATCGACACGCGCGCAGGCGACGCTGACCCGCATGTGGCGAATCGCAGTGCGACCCCGTGTCACGGACCTGGCCTGCGAGGTGTGCGGCCGTCTGCCGCATCCCCGCCGCACCCGGCTGGCGCTGGCCAAACTGGCGGCGGTGTTCCCGGTGGAACTGGCGCTGCACGCGCTGGTGATCCACCTGCACCCGCCGTATCTGCTGACGGTCGCGCTGCTGACGATCACCACCACGATCCTGGTGATCTGGGTGGTCGAACCGTCGGCGATGCGCATGCTCGGCGGCTGGCTGCACGGCCCGGAACTGCGGCATCGCGATCGGATCGACCAGGCACAGGCGCTGTGGCGGATCAGGGTCCGGCTGGCGGACCGGCCGGGCGCGCTGGAGACGCTGGCCAAACACCTGGCGCACCGCGATGCCAACATCCTGACGGTGCACGTGCATCAACTCGAGGACGCCGTCCTGGACGAAGTGGTTGTCGCCGCGCCCGCAGAGGTCACCGTGCACACCCTCACCGCGGCCGTGGTGCAGGCGGGCGGATCAGGGGTGCGAGTGTGGCCCGCCACGGTGCTGTCACTGATCGACGGCCAGACCAAAGCGCTGTCGATCGCCGCCCGCATCGTGGGCGATCCGGACGAATTGCCGTTGGCCGTAGCCGAACTGCTCGGGGCGCGCTACCTGGCGCCCGGCACACCCGAAGCGGGTGACGTAGGCGAGGGCACCCTGCTGGAAATCGAGGGCGTCGAATGCCGCTGGGGATTCGTCCGTCCCGACGAACCGTTCACGCCCGCCGAGATCGCCCGCGCCCATCGGCTGGCCGACCTGGCCGCGCTGACGGCGCGACGTCGATGAGGTGTCAGTCGAAGCCGAGGTCGCTGGTGAGTGGATCGCGTAGCGCGCCCTCGGCGGCGCGTAGTCGGTCGGTGACCGAGGTGAGCAGGTCCATCGAATCCTGCGACAGACCGCAGGCGAGGAGGGTGAGGTACCGGATGGCCGCGCTGGTGATGCGCTGAGCGAGGAGAACGTCCGGGTCGGCGGGTGCGGCCGCGGCCGAGTGTTCGACGAGGGTCACGACAGGGGCACTCACAATCTCGGAACGCGCTGCTGGTTCGCTGCTGTCTACTTACGAGTATGACGCACCTTACATCGCCCCTGGGGTTTGTGAACCACGGCTCGCATGCGAAAGTTCAGCGATGAGCCAGTTCGCCGACTATCAGAACGAGATCTACCTGGCCGCGCTCGGCGGGATCCAGCCCGAGTTCCCCATGGACTACGCGACGCTCGAGCGCAAAGCGACCGCCGCGCTACCCGATTCCCTCCTGAACTACATCGCCGGTGGCGCGGGTGACGAGCTCACCCAGCGTCGCAATGCCGAGGCGTTCGCCGACTGGGGTCTGGTGCCGCGGATGCTGGTCGGCGCGACCGAGCGCGACCTCACCGTCACCGCCTTCGGGCACACCTTCGCCAGCCCGCTGTTCCTGGCGCCGGTCGGGGTGATCGGCCTGGTCGGCGAGAACGGCCACGGTGACATCGCGGTCGCGCAGGCGTCGGCGAAAACCGGTGTGCCCGCGATGTACTCGACGCTGATGGAGGACCCGCTCGAGGATGTGCGCCCGCACGCCGGCGACACGCCGTCGTTCTTCCAGCTGTACACGCCGAAGAACCGGGAGCTGGCCGAGAGCCTGGTCCATCGTGCCGAGGCCGCGGGTTACGCGGGCATCACCGTCACCCTCGACACCTGGGTGCCCGGCTGGCGCCCGCGCGACCTGGCGTCCGGCAACTTCCCGCAGCTGCGCGGTCACGTGCTGAAGAACTACACCAGCGACCCGGTGTTCCAGGCGATGGTCGGCTCCGACGACCCGAAGATGATTGTCCTGCACTGGATCTCGACCTTCGGCAACTCGCTGACCTGGGACGACCTGACCTGGCTGCGCTCGATCACCGACCTGCCGCTCATCCTCAAGGGCATCTCGCACCCCGAGGACGCGCGCAAGGCGATCGACTTCGGCGCCGACGGCATCTACTGCTCCAATCACGGTGGCCGCCAGGCCAACGGCGGCCTCAGCGCGCTGGAGACGTTGCCCGCCGTCGCCGCCGCCTGTGACGACCGGGTGCCGGTGCTGTTCGACTCCGGGGTCCGCTCGGGCGCCGATGTGGTGAAGGCGCTGGGTCTGGGCGCGACGATGGTCGGGCTCGGCAGGCCGTATGTGTACGGGCTGGCGCTGGGCGGGGTGCGCGGACTGGTGCATGTGCTGCGCAGTTACGCCGCCGAGGCCGACCTGCTGATGGCGGTCAACGGGTACCCCGACGTGGCCGCGGTGCGGGCGAACATCCGGCCGACCACCCGCGGAAACGCGACCAGAGGCTGATCCGGCGGACGGCCCGGATACCCGTCACCGGACGGGTTTTCGGGCCGTGACAGTGGGCTCGACTCCTAACCTGTCGGTGCCGTGCGGCATCATCTCCAGCACACCACGCTGTAGAACGCACCAACCTTCCGGAGTCCACGATGTCCTCGCCGAGCACCAAGTCCGCATCCCGCCGATCAGCCAAGCAGGTACTGTCCGAGGCCGAGCTCGCGCGCATCGCCGGCGAGCTGGCCGAAGGCAAACCGCCGATGGTGTGGTTCACCGCCGCCGCCGTCGGTGTCGCCGAGGGCAAGTCGGGCAAGGTCGTCGCACTCGGCGATCCTTCCGACGGCGACTTCCTGCAGGTACGGCCCACCGGTTCCAAAGATGTGCTGTCGTTCGGACCGAGCGAGGTGACACTGACCAAGCCGGCCCGCGCGACTACCGTAGCGCCGGGCGGATCCACGCGGACCCGTCCGGAGAGCGTGCCCGAGCCGAGCAACCGAAAGGACACCACTGTGACCCAGCCGTCGACCCTGCCGAGCACGATCCCGACGCCCCCCGCGCCGCGGCCGCTCGCGCCAGTGCCCGACGAGTCCGCCACCGCGCCCAAGCCGGCGACGCCGCGCCCGGCGAAGACCCCGGTGGCGCGCAAGCCCAAGGCGCCCGAGGTGACCGTCACGCTGACCGGCTCCGCCGACGGCGAATGGACCGTCGATGTGGTCAACGGCAAGAAGCGCAGTGTGAAGGGACTGGCGGTGACCAGCGGCGCGGTCGCCCAGGCCGCCAAGATCCTGCACCCCGAGGTCGAGGAAGTCGTGGCGGGGATCCTGGAAGCGGCGCGCGGCGCGCAGCAGGCCAAGGTCGCCCAGCTGCAGGCCGAACTGGAGGCGGCCAAAAGGCTCCTGGCGGAATTGAATTGAGCGCTGGCGCGCTCGAGGTCGCGGCCCCTCCTGTCCCGCCGGTCAGGCACCGT